>DATAWX010000180.1:0-7162 GCA_036266995.1 Pseudonocardiaceae bacterium
CAGGGCGCGGGCGATCAGCGCCAGTTGCCGCTCGCCCCCGGAGAGCCCGGCGAACGACCGGTGAGCAAGATGGTCGATACCGAGCTCGGCCAGGGTGGCCAGCGCGGCGCGCCGATCCGCGCCCGACGGAGTGGCGGTCAGACTCAGGTGGGGTGTGCGTCCCATGACCGCGATGTCCAGGGTGGTGAACGGGAACGTGATGCTGGTGGTCTGCGGCACGTAGGCGACCAGCCGGGCGAGCTCACGTGCCGACAGCTCGGCGGTGTTGATGCCGGCCACCCGGATCGTGCCGTGCTCTGGGGTGAGCAGGCCGAGCACGCAGCGCAGCAACGTGGTCTTCCCGGCGCCGTTGGGCCCGAGCAGGGTGCACACGTCGGTCTCGCGCACGCTCAGCGAGACGTCGGTGAGCCGGTGTCCACCACGCCCGTAGCTGAACCCCAACCCGGTGATCTCGACCCCGTTCACAGCCATTGGCGACCCGCCCGGGCCAGCAGCGCCACGAAAAAGGGTGCGCCGATCAGCGCGGTGAGGATGCCCAGCGGCAGGTCCACCGAGGTCGCGCTGCGGGCGACGTCATCCACGGCGAGCAGGTATCCGGCTCCGAGCAGCGTCGAGATGGGCAGCAGCCGGGCGAACGACGGTCCGCCGATGAACCGAGCCAGGTGTGGGACGACCAGCCCGACCCAGCCGATGATCCCGGCGATACTCACCACGGTCGCGGTCATCAGAGTCGTTGCGGCGACCACCAGAAGCCACACCAGGCGCCGGTTCACCCCCAATGTGTGGGCTTCATCGTCGCCGGCGGCGAGCACTGTCAACGGCCAGCGCACCGCGTAGAGCATGCCCAGACAGACCGCGACGATGATCCCCGGGACCACCAGCCCACCCAGACTCACCCGGCCCAACCCACCCAGCAGCCAGAAGGTGATCTCCGGGAGGGTGTTCTCCGGATCGGCTAGATACTGGGTGACCGAGATCAGGGCCTGGAACATCGCCCCCACCACAATCCCGCCCAGTACCAGAACGATCGTGGAACCACCGCCCATGATCCGCCCGATACCCAGCGACAGCACCGCGGCCAGCACACCGAAGCCGAACGCCATGATCTGCAGCACGACCGGGGCCAGACCCAGCAGCAGGGCCAGCGACGCCCCGAAGCCGGCAGCGGCGGCCACGCCGAGGATCTCCGGGGACACCAACGGGTTGCGAAACGCGGTCTGGTAGGCCGCGCCTGACGCCGACAACGCCGCCCCGACCAGCAGCGCGCCCACAATCCGTGGCAACCGGACTTGCATGACTACTGTCTGGTCCGTTGCGGTCCAGTGCACTGGGATGTCGAGGAGTTGCCCGATGAGGACCTGCACCACCGTCCACGGGGTCAGCAGGTACCGTCCGAGCCCGAACGACACCACTACCAGCACCAACAACCCGAGCACCAACAGCCCGATTCGCAGGTCGATGCGCCCCCGCCCCCGCAACGACCCAGTCGGTGACCTTCCCGACGGCGCCGGCGCGACGTCTGCTTGCAGACTCGCTACGTCGCCGGCGCGGCCGCCTGAGCGATCCGTCTGCTCGGCGCTACCGACCACCGCGACCCTCCATCCATCAACCGACGTCGGTCACCCACGCAGACCGGACCAAGTGTTGGTCACCCCATCGGTTACGTCTCTATCACCCACATGAGTACCCCGCAGGCGCGGAAAGTCAAACCGCTACCTTCCGTATTTGCGCCTCTACGTCGCTCGCCGACCCGCGCGCCGCAGGTCAGCGCCCTGTGCAAGGAATCCAGTGATTGGGCGGCTTGCGGCGTCAGAGTGGCGTCAGAGTGTCGGAGCCGTCACCGCGACGGGGCTGCGACAGTATCCGCGTTGCGGGCGGCGAACAGGTCAGCAGGACGGGGCAGCCCGAAGGCCATGTCAGTCCACGCCCACAGCTTGTGCAGGACCCGGTCGCACCCGGTGTAGGGCTCACGGCCGGAGAAGACCCGGTAGTTGTCCAGGCAGAGTAGATCGCCGGGTTGGAGGTGGAACCGAGGCGCGGTTCGAGCGGCCTCCCTGTTGAGCTGTGCCCAAGCGGCGAGGTGCTGCCGGTCCTCAGGCCGGGACCGAGCGTCATCGAGAAGGCGTTGGTGTTGGTGGCGCCGCACCGTCAGGCGCCCAGCGCAGGTCCGTGAGGCCACCGGCCGGCGGCTACGGACGGGTTGGCCGGTGCCGTCCTCGCAAACCTCGGCGCGCCGGCTCTGTTCCAGCGTGACATCCCACAGAAATCTGCTCAGAGCACGCTGGGTGGGGTCGCTGGCGATCGCACCGAGGAGTCGCTGGCCATCGACGATGAACGACTCGCCGCCAGTGGCGGCCTGCTGCTCACACAGCAGAAAGACCAGGTCCGGATAGTGGTTGCCGAACGCCGTGTAGCCGTCGATGTGCAGATCGAGCGCAACATCGGTGTTCACCGGGCGCATCGCCGGGTCGTCGGTGGCTGCGGTCGGCGGCGACTGGCAGACGATCAGGCGAGGGCCGAACACCTCCCGGGCGCCCGCAAGTATCCCGGCTGGGTCGGTGCGGTTGGTGCTGAGGATGACCGCGCCGTCGCTGGACCATAAGTGGAACGCTCGCCCAGGATCCGACGTGCGCTCCGGGATCACACCGGTCTGGCACATGGTGGTCCTCCGTTTCGGTGGGGATCGAGGTGGTTCAGGCGCTGGCGCGATAACAACATTGAAGAGCGAAAAAGTCTAGGTGCAATTGACCGCAATCGCGGAGTTTTGCCGCACTCTAGCTCCGCAACTGCGGAATATCGATCACTCACGGCAGGCTCACGCGGGGTTCTGGCCGGCCAGGATCCGGCTGACCTGGTCGTCGGTGAGCTGGTAATGCAGGAACCGCGAGTAGAAGCTCTTGGTCTCCGCGACCATGTCCAGACCGGCGAAGGCCTCGGGATGAAGCGTCGTGGCGGCCCACTGGAGCTGCAGAGCTTCTTCGATGCCGTACCGGTCCCAGTGCCACCCGCCGGTCGGGTTGATGTACGCCCGGTGGTTTCGCACCGCCGCGAGGTGGCTCCAGAAGGGATCAGTGCTCAGTTTGTCCAAGGTCTGTTGACCGGTATCGGCGGCAGCGAAGGCGCTGCTGGCCAAGATGATCACGTCAGGATTCCACTGCGCGACCTGCTCGGTGGACACCGGGCGTGCATTGCCCGAGATCTGGGCGGCGTTGCGCCCACCAGCGGCGGTGATCCAGGCATCGATGATGCTGTCGGTGCCATCGACAACCAGCGGGTTGAGCGAGTAGATGTGCAACACACTCGGTCGCTGCGCCGCCGGGATCGTCGACGTCACCGTGGAGATGGCCGCCAATTTGGAGTCGAGGTAGGAGTTGTATCGCGTCGCCTGGGCCTGGGCGGCAGGTCCAAGGACGTCGGCGGTGGTTGCCACCACCTGCTTCAGATCCGCATAGGTCTGAAAACCCAACTGCACGATGGGGATGCCCAGCTTCGGGGTCTTGGCGGCGATCTGGGTGCTCTTGTCCGCGAACACCACGTCAGGGTGGGTTTGGGCGAGCGCTTCGGCGTTGACGGTGGTGTTGGTGAAGACCGTCTGCGCCTGTCTCAGGGCCGGGTCGATGGTGTACAGCCAGGGCACCGATGCCGGCGTAAGGACGGTGGCGACGATCTTGTCGCCGGAGCCGAGCATCTGAACGACCTCGTTGTGCGCGGGCCAGGCATCCGCGATGCGGGTAACGGAGTTGGGGACCGTCACCGCTGTCCCGGTGGAGTCGGTGACCACATGCGTGTTCAGCGCGGTGCTGGGTGGTCCACTGCTGGACCGCCCGCAGCCAGCAAGGATCGTCGCCGCCAGGCCGGCCGCGAGGGCAGCTCTGAAGTCAATTCCCATCGCCACCAGCCTTCGATAGCCGCTAACGGCTAGTCGGTCTGGATGCCCCTAATTGTTACTCAGATACGGTTAGTTCTCCAGGTCGAATCCGCAACTGCGGAACCTGCCAGCGCGCCCGGCGACGTGCTGGTGGGCATGCTACTTTCCTGGCCCGCATCACCGCCACCTGGTGAGGGAGGGACCTGTGACCGCCGGATCGCTGGTCTTCGTGCCGGCTCATCCCCGGGTGACTGACTACGGCAAGGACATCGGCGTCGAGCTTCGCGGCACGGATGACGGCGAGGTGGTCGGTATCGCGTTCTCAAGTCTGGAGCGGCTGGTCGCGGCCTTGGGCGAGTACCAGCCCTGGGTGGCGATGGAGCGGGACAGGTTCGCGACGTTCGTCGGCGCGGCCGGCGCGCCGTTGGTGTGCGTGGACCCAGCGCTGGAGATGGTGCAGCGGTGGAGCGCCGCTGACGTCGAGCGGCTTGGCCGGGAGGACGGGTGAGCGGCGACTTTCAGGTGGTGCTCGATTCGTTGCGAGCGATGAGTGGCAGCTTCAGGACCGAGCGTGATGCCTATGAAGCCATCAAGCCGAAGCTGACACCCCCGATCGCTGACTCCGGGGACGGGAGCTTGAACAGCATCATCGAAGTCGTCATGGAATGCCTGGCTGTGTTGCACACCAAGATGGGTGAGGCCATCGGTGAGCACGCCGGGAAGTTGCAGGCGAGCCACGACACCTACGAACGTCACGAGATCGACAACCGAGCGTTGTTCGACGATCTCATGCCGGCGGACTAGGGCCGCGACGTGGCAGAGAGCTGGGTGGGCGGCGACATCGCTGGCCTGCACACGATGGCCGCCATGACGTCGGGAGCGCCGGGGGCGATGCGGGACGTGGTGCACGCGCTGAGTACCAATGTCGACGATCTGGTCGGCGCAGCCGGCTGGTCGGGCGGCGCCGCCGAGGCCTTCCAGAAGCGCTGGACCGCCGACTCGATCTCAGCGGGATCGCTGGCCGATGTCGTCGGGAATGTCGGTGGGGTCTTGGGGGACCTCGCGGCCAACCTGGACAAGGTCAACATGGCGCTGTATAACGCGGAATACGAAGCGACGAAAGCCGGCGCGCCGATCGGTCCGGACGGCACGCCCGGCACCATCGTCTCCTCGGCGGGGGCACCGGCCGGCCCGGCGGTGACGGCGTTGCAGACCTACTGCGACGAGTACGACGCCGCGATGCAGCTGGCCAAGGGCTTCCGGCTCGACGCGGCTACCAAGCTCTCCGCCCTTTACGACCAGATCAGCTACCAGCCCGGCCACCAGAACAACCCAGACCAGTGGGCCACCCTCGGTGACTACGTGCGCGGCCTGTATGCGGTGCCTGACGAGAAGGGCCGGATGACCCGCGGGCGGTTGGCCGGCATGGACGAGCGGATCAAAAGAGCCCGCCAGGATCTGCGGTCAGCAAAAAGGGCGTATGCAGCCAAGGGCCTCAAGCTGCCCGAGAGCAATGCCGCGAAGGCTGCGCACAAGGGGGTCTTCGCCGAGTTCAACCAGTTGAAGGCGGACCTGGAGAGCGCGGAACAGCTGGAGCGGAAGCTGCCGTTGAGCGCGGAGCTCAACACCAAGCTCAGCGACATCGGCAAGGCGATCCCGGAAATCGGCAAGGTCACCTCCAAGCTCCCGGACTTCCTCAAGGAGGTCCCGGTCGTCGACGTCCTAGCCACCGGAGTCGCCGTGGGTTTCCAGGTCAAAGACGATATGGAGAAAGGCTGGTCCGGTCAGCACGCCGTCGCCGCGGACGTCACCGCGGGAGCGGCCGGCTTGGGCATGGGGGCGTTGACAGTAGCGGTCGCATCCGGCCCGGGCATCTTGGTGGCCGCAGGTGCGGGAGCGGTTGTGGTCGGCGTTGGTGCGTTTGTGTACCAGGGCTTCCACGAGCACTGGAGTGAGGACATTCATGATGACGGAGTGGTCGTGGGTATAGGAACGGGAGTAGGACACATGTTGCAGCACACCGGCAAGGAGTTCGTCGACATCGGCAAAGGCATTGGCGGCGCTGCCACCAGCGCCTGGCACTCGGTGTTCGGCTGATGAACAAGAGTCAGCACCCGCGACGACGACCCGCAACAACGAACGGTCGCTCGGCGGGCACGCGTACCGCGGGGCGTCCCGACGGGTCCGCGCACCCGACGGCCACGCCGAGCGAGCCGCACGCAGCTAAGTCAGCGAAGGTCGACCTCGCTAAACCCATGCGGTTGCGCGTCACTCCGGGAGCCGTGACCTCTCTCGTGATCGGGTTGATGCTCGTTTTCTCGGCGGCGGTAGCGGCGCCCCTGCCTTGGGGCGAGCGGGTGGCTTCCGGGATAATCGGGGTCGCCGCGTTCCTATTCGGCCGGTATGGCCTGTTGCGCGGCTGGGGTCGTCGCATCTTGGTAGTCGATGGTGCGGGGGTGCGGGTGCAGCTGAAACGCCGTTGCCTGTTCGACTTCCCGTGGCAGGACCTGTCCTTCGTCGAAGTAGTGCAGCGCCCCGGCGGCTACAGCCTCTCGATGCCGTCGATGGTGTGGCTGGATTTCTATCCCGGACCGGACTTCGAAACCCGGCACCCCAAACAGGCCCGCCTGTGTAAACGGCACCCGACCGGGCAGGCCTACCGCTTCCAACTCGGCCCGATCCCCAAGATCATCCCAGCGCTCGACAAAGCATTCCAATCAGTGCACCCGGAGCAGTACCGCGGCCTTCGGGAGCAGTCCTGGTCCCAGACACCCAAGTTCACCTGGCGTCTTCGCGGTAAGTGACGGCTTCGATCAGCCCTCAGGTGCGAACATCCCCGACCGCCGACTGGTCGAGGTCGTCGGAATCGGAGGGGACCGCCGCGCGGGGGCCACCCGAACCGCGCGCCGACCGGCGGCGACGAGTTTGCCTTGATGGGAGCGGGTGGTTATTCGCGCTGGTCGGGGTCGCGTCGCCGCTGCAAGCTGGACTTCCCGTGGCCGGACCTGGCCTTCGTCGAAGTGGTGCGGCGCCCCGGCGGCTGCAGCTTGTCGAGGCCGGGGATGGTGTGGCTGGACTTCCACCCCGGCCCGGCCCCCCAAGCAAGCGCGCTGGTGCAACCGGCACCCGATCGGACGGGCCTACCGATACCAGCTCGGCCCCATTCGCAAAATCATCCCGACGCGCGACGAGGCGTTCCAATCAGTTCGGCCGGAACAGTACCGAGGTGTTCGGGAACAGTCCCGGGCCGAGACGCCCTGGGTGGTGTTATCGACTTCGCCGACAGCATAATCT
>DATAWX010000181.1:0-3089 GCA_036266995.1 Pseudonocardiaceae bacterium
GCTTCTGGTCGGTCGGGTAGGTGGTACTCCTCGGCTATCAGGAGCCCGTTCTCACGCCCGGCGCGACACGCCACCGTGATCAAATCGCTACCCACCGTCACCTCAGGCCAACCCAACCAACATCATTTACCAACAGGCTCTCACGCATCGCTCCGAGGCGGCGGCGACGCTGCCAGCGAACGTCGAAGTCGTCACCGGCGATCTCACCATGCCCGAATCGCTCAACGCAGGACTACGGGGTGTCAGTGCCGTCTTCCTCGTCTGGACCGCCCCGCCGACGACTGCTCCGGCAGTTGTCGAGCGTCTCGCAACCTACGTGCGGCGTGTCGTCTTTCTCTCATCACCGCACCAAACCCCGCACCCTTTCTTCCAGCAACCGAATCCAATGGCGGTGCTCCACGCCGATATTGAGCGGCTCATCGTGGCCGCCGGGCTCGAGTCGACGATCATCCGGCCGGGGATGTTCGCATCGAACGCGTTGTTCTGGTGGGCGACCGCGATTCGCACCCACGGTGTCGTCCGGTGGCCTTACGGCGCTGCCGAGACGGCACCCGTCGATGACCGCGACGTGGCAGCCGTCGCGGCGCGGACCCTGTATCAGGACGGACATGCTGGAGGCGACTACGTCCTCACGGGCCCCGAGTCACTGAGTCAGGCAGAGCAGGTGAGCATCATCGGTGACGTCATGAGGCGTCGGATCAAATTTGAGGAGCTGTCGCCGGACCAGTTTCGAAGCGAGACAGAGGGAAGCTGGCCGCGCCCGGTCGTGGACATGCTGCTCGCCGCGTGGGGCGCAACGATTGGAAGGCCGGCGTTCATCACCTCTACGGTGTTCGACATCCTCGGATCGGCGCCGCGATCGTTTCGCCAGTGGGTCGCCGATCACGCCACCGCGTTTATGGAAGGTCCAACCCCATCGAGTTGACCTTCGCCACGGTCAGGCACCGGACCAAGGTCACCAAAGGGCCCGGCTCCAAGGCCGCCAGGATCACCATGGCACTCAAACTGATCGACGCCGCCCAGGAACGCTGGCGCGCCATCAACGCACCCCACCTCGTCGCTCTCGTCCGCGCCGGGGCCCGCTTCGAAGCGGCAAGCTCGTGGAACGCGACCCCGTACGCGAGGCCACCCAAGCCGCCGACAACACCCCTGCTCAGTCGCCCACCGCCTCGAATCAACCCATCAACAACGCCGCGTAGATCTTCATCCACAAGTCTTGACAATTGCTCCAGCCGCATAGCAGCGCAAAATTATGCCCCATAAATCTCCAGGTGCAACGTCCTCTTCTGCCGCGAAGCGGAGGGGCCAGGGCCAGCGAAGCTCGCGACCAGCGCAGCTCAATTCCCGCACGCCACTGCCTTGGCCCTCGCGCGTACGGCCGTTCCCCCTCGCCGACGTCTGGCGCTAGCGTCCGCGACGAAGGAATAGCAGGAAATTCCGGTGTCTGTGATCGGCTTGTACTGGGCATGACTCCATCGTTGGGCATCCGATACCTGGGTGGACCGACCGCCCTGGTGGACATCGCTGGCCTGCGGCTGTTGACCGACCCGACATTCGACCCCGCCGGGCCGCACCCCATCGGCTCACGCGTGCTGGTCAAGACGAGCGACGCAGTCGCCACCGCCGAGCAGGTTGGGCCGGTCGATGCCGTACTGCTGTCGCATGATCAGCACCCCGACAACCTCGACGAGCTGGGACGCAAGTACCTCACCGGCGCGCCGCTGGCGTTGTCCACCCAGTCGGCGCGCCAGCGACTCGGCGACCCGGTGCGGGCACTGGCCGACGGTGAGCACGTTCAGCTTGGTCGGTTGCGGATTACCGGCGTGCCGGCACGGCATGGCCCGCGCGGCTGTGAACCTCTCACCGGTGAGGTCACTGGCTTCGTGCTGTCCGGCGAGGGGCTACCGACGGTCTACATCAGCGGCGACAACGCTTCCCTGGACATCGTAGGGTCGGTCGCGTCGCGGTTCGCGGACATCGACGTAGCACTGCTGTTCGCCGGCGTGGCGCGCACTGCCCTGCTCGACGGGGCCTATCTCACGCTGACCAGCCAACAGGCCGCCGAAGCCGCGGCCGTGCTACACGCCCGGCACATCGTGCCGCTGCACTTCGAAAGGTGGGCTCACTTCACCCAAGGCCGTGACACGCTCCACGCCGCCTTTGACGACGCTGGGCTGCTGAACCGGCTGCACCTGCTGGACCCCGGCCAGCGGTGGACCCTGCCAGCACCCGGCTGACACCACCAGGGTGCACATCGGACCTGCTAGTTGCCGGCGGGGTGGGTGGCGGTTGGGTCGCGGTGGTGGGTTTGACGGCGCGGATGATCGTGGAATGCACGCCGTCGGCGACTTAGTCGGTTGGCATGATTTCGATGGTGGTGAAGCCGGCGGTGGCCGGTTTGGCGTGGTATTTGGCGAAGGCTTCGGTGATGTAGCTGGCGTAGGAGCCGCATTCGGCGCGTTCCTTCGTGGTGAGGTCGTCGTCGGCGATGAGGTCGGGGATGCCGATCCGGCCGCCGGGGGCCAGCACGCAGTAGGTCTCGGTGAGCACGGCGGGTTTGGCGGCAGAGAGATTGATGACACAGTTGAAGATCACAACGTCGATGATGTTGGCGGGGAGTGACGCCATCGAGCGAGCGGATCGGCCACACTCGCATGCCGCGAATCGCGCTGTCATGCCGATAGTCGTGCGCTCGTGGCGATCACAGGGGAGCACCGCAGCCTGTGTCGCCTACTTCTCCGCTGCATGATCATGCGACAGCGCGGTGTCCTGCGTCGCCGTGCCTGCCAAGGTGGACCTGTTCGAGATCAACAAAGTGTTCGCCTCGGTCGCCATCCATCCCATGCGCGACCTCGACATCGGCTCCGTGGTCGTCAACGGCGGCGCCATCGCGATGGGCCACCCGCCAGCATCCAGCACCAGTACGTACCAACCAGAGAAGTCTGCACAACTGCGTACTGCTCTGCGAAGCGCACCATCGGCATGTGCATCACACCGGCTGGGAAATCCTCATCCACCCCGGCCACGTCGAATTCATCCCACCCGCCATCATCGACCCCACCCGCACCCCACTACACAACCCACTCCGC
>DATAWX010000182.1:0-2348 GCA_036266995.1 Pseudonocardiaceae bacterium
TGTCGCCGACTTCGCCGTCGTCCAGTCCTACCTGTCCACCGCCACCAAATGGGGCCTGGACAGCTTCGCCGTCCTCACCCAACTATTCACCACCGGCGCCTGGCTACCACCCGCCGCTACCCCGGCTGAATAGCTACGATCTCCGACGCCCAGATCGCTGAAACCACTTACACCGCATATCGGTCACGGCGCAAATCCGAGCAGATCCCGGTCCGGTTGATCGTCCGGCGAGTGAAAGACAAAAACGTCGTGACCGACCAGGGTGAGTTGTTCACCGCCTGGCGCTACCACGCGTTCATCACCGACTCGACCCTGCAACTCATCGCCGCCGAAAAACAACACCGCCAACACGCGATCATCGAGCAGGTCAACGCCGACCTCAAAGACTCAGCCCTGGCGCACATGCCCTCAGGCTCCTTCGCCGCGAACGCGGCCTGGTTGGCGCTAGCCGCCATCGCCTACAACCTCACCCGCGCCGCCGGCTGCCTAGCTAGCCTGTTTCACGCCCGGGCCCGCACCGGCACGCTGCGCCGCCACCTGATCACCCTGCCCGCCCGGATCGCCCGACGATCCCGCCGCATCATCCTGCGGCTGCCCCTGGATTGGCCACACCGAGACGCCTTCACCGGCTTATTCACCGCGACTCACGCCCCACCGCACAAGGCCTGAGCAGTACAACAGCCGCCTGGCCAGGCCCGACCGGACACCACAGTGGAAAAGCTGGACAGACCAGCAGTATCTGCACGCCCCCATCAGACACCATGATCCACAATATCGTCCACCAGCCAGAAAACGATCAACCAAAGTCGGCCGGTGGATCCAGGCTAAGAGCCCCGACCGGTCGCCGGGCTGAGCGGGAAAGCTGCCCCGTCAACTGCCGCTTCCTCCCGTGTGCTCCCCGGCGGCCGGTCGGTTCCAACAAAATAGCTCCGGCCGGGTCGCTGCGGTTGAGCCCAAATCCCCCGTGCGCGCCCCCCACGGCCCGGCCGGTCCCACCACCGTGAAGTTCCCCACCCCAGAGAGAACGCGAGATGACATCAATGACGGCATCCGCGGCCGAGAGCTGCTGCCCGGGATGCGACGAGACCGATGGTGTCAAGCAGACCAACTCCACGCCCCGCGGCGTGGCCGCGTGGACGTGCACCCGGTGCGGAATGGACTAGGCGGTCACGTTGGTCAACCACGGGCAGCCCGCCGCCGCCTACTTCGACCGGCTCGCGGCGACGGTCGAGGAGATCGGCCGCCTCCGCTGGGTCGCGCGGCAGGTCGCGACCCTGGCCGACGACGCGCACCGGCTCACCGACCGGGAGCTGCGGGCTCGGTTGCTGACGCTGGCCGACCGCGCGGTAAGCCACTAACGCCACCTTGCCTGAAAGTTAACTGGGAGTAGCAACACATTTCCTGAAAGTTAACTGGGAGTGGAAACAAACTAGAAACATTCACAACCCCACCCAGCGATACGCCACCCAGGAGGGACGTCGGGGCGAGCCCGTCCCCCCATCTAGAGGAGGGATCCCGCTAATGCGAGTAGCTGAGGTGTTCACACCCATGCCCACCGGACGCAACGACCGCGGACACGACCACGACCACGACCGTGATGACCGTGGGCACCACCACACCCGCGGACACTGGGACTGGGACGACCACCACCGCCGGTACTGGTGCTGGGACGACTAACCCACTAACCAGCGCGCCAGCGGGCCCTCGCAACCAGCGGGGGCCCGCTGGCTGTCTAAGATCGGACAAAATAGCGACAGCGGAACGGGCGGAATGGCGACAGCGGTGCGTAACCATTCATGATCGGTCCGTTACTCCACGCCCTGCGGCGTGACCGCGTGGACGTGCACCCGGTGCGGAATGAACTGGGCAGTCACGCTGGTCAACCACGGGCAGCGACCCGCCTACTTCGAACAACTCGCTGCCGCGGTCGAGGAGATCGGTCGGCCGCGATGGTTGCTGCGGCAGATAGTCCAACTGGCCGACGACGCACCCACGATCACCAACGAGCAACTGCGTACCCGACTGGCATCGCTGGCCGAGTCGTGCGCCCGGTGACCCGACTGGCCCGGTGGTGTGCGCTCTCACCACTGGACCGCACCATGCATTGCTGGCCGCCCCAGGACGCGCCTGGCGAGCTCATGGCGCGCTGCGGCCACCTACTTGCCCACTGACACCACCAGCGAGACCAGCCACCACCCCGGGGACGTCGTGTGAGGACTGCCGTCTGATCTTCCTCGCGGACTGCGCTTTGCGCGCAGCAGCAGGCCAGCTGGCTAGTGCCCTCCAGCGCGCCCCAGATCCCGGCCGGCCGCCGGTTGAGCCGGCCCGTCGTGCGCCCGGCGGCCGGC
>DATAWX010000183.1:0-16130 GCA_036266995.1 Pseudonocardiaceae bacterium
CAAATGTTCCGTCTGGTGCGTCGGCTGCTGTTCTGGGGGTCAGCGATCGGCCTGGTCACCGTAGCGGTACAGGTTTCTAAGGACGTGGCTCGCTACAAGCAGATAAGCGAGATGTAACCCAACTCCCACCACGGAGGTAAAGCCCATGTGCCTCGGCATCCCCGGCGAGGTGATCGAGCTCATGCCCGAACACCCCGATCTGGCCAGGGTCGACGTCAGCGGGGTCAAGCGCGCGATCAATATCGGTCTGCTGACCGATGACCCGCCTGTTCCCGGCGACTGGATTCTCATTCACGTCGGTTTCGCGCTATCTAAGATCGACGAGAAGGAAGCCAAGGCAGCGATGGACTTCTTGATAGGCATCGGTCAGGCCTACGAGGATGAGATCGCCGCCCTGCTCGAGTCGCGGATCGACGAAAGGCAGTGAGCGGTATGCGATTCGTCGACGAGTACCGGGATGCCGAGAAAGCTCGTACGCTGGCGGCCAAGATTGCGGCGCTGTGCGAGCCGGGGCGACACTACAAATTTATGGAAGTCTGCGGGGGCCACACGCACACCATCTACAAGCACGGGCTGGAGGACTATCTTCCGGAGTCAATCAGCCTGGTGCACGGGCCTGGCTGCCCGGTGTGCGTGCTCCCGATGGGTCGGGTGGACGATGCGATCGCACTGGCCGAGCAGCCAGATGTGATCATGACGTCCTTCGGCGACATGATGCGGGTGCCCGGCGGGCGCGGGTCGTTCTTCGACTCCTCGGCCGCCGGCACCGACATTCGAATGGTCTATTCCCCGCTCGACGCGCTGAAGATCGCCCGGCAGAACCCGGACAAGCACGTGATCTTCATGGCGATCGGGATGGAGACTACCGCGCCGTCTACCGCGATGACCGTGCTGAGGGCGGCGGCTGAGGGCATCGAGAACTTCTCGATCTTCTGCAACCACGTCATGATCGTCCCGGCGATCAAGGCCATCCTGGACTCCCCCGACCTGCGATTGGACGGGTTTATTGGCCCTGGCCACGTCTCGACCGTCATCGGCTGCCGACCGTATGAATACATCCCAGCGGAGTATGGCAAGCCGATCGTGACTGCGGGGTTCGAGCCGCTGGATATCCTGCAGTCGGTGTACATGCTGTTGCAGCAGCTGGTCGACGGGCGCTGCGAGGTGGAAAACCAGTACTCCCGGGTGGTGCCGTGGGACGGCAACACGGTGGCGCTGCGGGCGATGGGCGAGGTGATGGAGCTGCGCCCCTACTTCGAGTGGCGTGGGCTCGGCTTCATCTCGCACTCCGCACTGCAGGTCCGGGAGAAATACGCGGCCTTCGACGCGGAGCGGCACTTCACGCTGCCCGGCGTCCGGGTCGCCGACCCGAAGGCCTGCCAATGCGGCGAGGTGCTCAAGGGTGTGCTCAAGCCGTGGGAATGCAAGGTGTTCGGCACCGCGTGCACGCCTGAGATGCCGATCGGCACCTGCATGGTCTCCTCGGAGGGAGCCTGCGCGGCGTACTACAACTTCGGCCGGTTCAGCCGTGAGCGGATCCGTGAAGTCAGCATCGAGACGAGCAGGGCATGACGCATCAGGACACCACCCGGCAGCAGCAAGCTGACTGGGCGGAGGCGGCCGTCGCCGAGCACGCCGAGGAAAATGACCCGAGACACCTCGCGCATGCCACAGTCGGGGCTGCTCCCGCCAGCCGGGAGCAGCTGGTGCTCGAACGGATCGATCGGGCTAGGCGGGCCCGTCCCCGGGTGCGGGAGAAGCTCATCACCCTCGCGCACGGGGCCGGTGGCAAGGCCACCCAGTCGTTGATCGAGGCGATATTTCTAGACGCCTTCCGCAATCCCTTGCTGGAGCCGCTCGAGGATGCCGCGACGGTGACGGCCGGCGATGTTCAGCTTGCCTTCACCACGGACTCCTATGTGGTGTCGCCGCTGTTCTTCCCGGGCGGGAACATCGGTGACCTCGCAGTCAATGGCACGGTCAACGACCTGGCTGTCTCCGGGGCGCGGCCGGCGCATCTGTCCGCCGGGTTCATCCTGGAGGAGGGATTCCCGGTCGACGATCTGAAGCGGATCGTGGCCTCGATGGCTGCGGCCGCTACCGCAGCCGGGGTCACGATCGTCACTGGCGACACCAAGGTTGTCCAGCGCGGCAAAGGTGACGGCTGCTACATCAACACAGCCGGGGTGGGATTGATCACGGGCGGCCTGAACCTAGGCGTGGCCACTGCCCGCCCTGGCGACGTGGTGATCGTCTCTGGGCCGGTGGGTGACCACGGCATCACCATCATGCTGGAACGTGGTGAGCTGGATCTCGAGGCCGACCTGGTCTCCGATACCGCGCCGGTGCACGAGCTGGTCCAGGGACTGCTCGACGCGGTGGGCCCAGATGTCCGAGCGATGCGCGATGCTACCCGTGGTGGCGTCGCGACCATCCTCAACGAGGTGGCCACGGCCGCTGGGGTGGCCGTGGTAGTCGAGGAGGAGATCGTCCCAGTACGCCCGGAGGTGCGTGGTGCCTGCGAGCTACTGGGCATTGACCCGCTTTACGTCGCCTGTGAGGGGCGCATCGTGGTGATCGTTGACCCAGGTGCGGCCGATGCCGCGGTTGCGGCGTTGCAGGCTCATCCGCTCGGTACCGGAGCCACGGTTGTCGGTCGCGTTGTCGAGGATCCACCTGGACTGGTCTTGCTCAAGACCGGGTTCGGTGGCACCCGGATCATCGATCTGTTGGTCGGAGATCCGCTGCCACGAATCTGCTGAGAACGTCCCAAGGGAGGTCCGCTGAATCGTAGCGAGGTGATCACCGAGCTCGTGGCCGATTGGCCCGAACCCGGTGAGGTTGTCTACCTCGAGCGCAGGGGAGACAGTTACGCGATACGGCGGGTAGGTGCCGACGGTGCTATGCCGCTACCGACGCCGGATGAGTCCCTGCCCGATGCCTGGATCTACTACGGCGGATGGCCGGCGCGTGATAAGCACGAGCAATCGGTGTTCTTCGATGACCTGTTCGCCGAGATGGAGGCGGCGGCTGGGGGTCATGATCGTTGCCGCTGGTCAGCGGATGACCCTTGGCCGCACGCGCACTAACTCACGGGGGCTTTGAGTCGAGGTGGGATGACCTATCGCATCCATGCGTCCGATCGGGCCGCGTTCAAGCGCTGCCGCCGGGAATGGGATCTGAGTTCGCGCAACCGGCAGAACCTCGAACCGATCTCCGGCCCCGGCCCGATCAACCTGAATCAGGCTGTGCGTGACGCACTCGCGGTGTACTACTTCCCCGGGATGTGGGAATGGGACAGGTCTATCGTGGCGCCTCTGGTGCATCAGGCCCTGGATCGTTCGGTGCGCGCCCAGGCGAAGGCTTTAACCAGCGATCAGGCCGACGACCAGGCCCTGCAGGAGACCCTGGACCGTGGCCGTGCGCTGCTGGACGCCTACGCCGCATGGGCGCCGACGGTCGACCAATTCACCCCAATACGGGTCGACACCGACTTCGAGGCGAATATCCCAGACCCGGCGACGCCGGGAACAAACCTCGTGACCCCTGATGGTGATGAGATCCGGTATCGCGACCGGGTTGACCTGCTCGCCATCGATTCCGACGACGCCTACTGGGTTGTTCAGCACCGGCTGGTCACCGATGATTGGGCAGATCACGACTCACTGCAGCTAGATGAGCGGTCGATCGCGTGGAGTTGGGCGTGGCCGCAATTCTACCTGGGAATGCAGATCACGGGCACCATTTATAATGAGATTCGGACCGACGCCAGCGGTATGGGCGCGAACGCCCCGCTGCCGGCTCGGCATCAGCAAGTGCATCACCGCCGGATGTATGCCCGCACCGGCACCGTTTCGGGAGAACGGTTGCATGCCGAAGGCACTGACGCGTTTCGCCGCACGCTCATCCGGCGCAGCGAGCCGGAGCTGGCGGCAGCCGGCGCTGACCTCGCCGCTGAGGTCAGCGCCGCCACCAGTACGGATCTCAAGGTTTATCCGAGCCCGGAGCCGAGCGTCTGCGCACGATGCTCCTACCGTGCCCCGTGCCTGCTACTCAACCGAGGTGACGACGCCACCGGTGAACTGTCGACGTCCTACCATCAGCGCCCGCCCGAGCCCATCCAGGAGGGGCGTCTTGGCGGTGTGACCTGGTCGATGAACCGCGGTGCGGCGCCGCCCCGCTGGCCGAGCTGAGCAACATGCGCTCTCTCGTGTGGATTTCCGGGGCGTCAGGCGGCATCGGTCAGGCCCTGATGAAAACCGTCCCTTGGGATGGCGCTCGAGTGATCGGCATAAGTCGGGGGTGTTCGACGGCAATCGTCGAACACCTCGCGTTGGACCTCGCCGATCCCTCAACGTGGCCGGTCGTCGGTGCTTCATTCCAGCGGGAATTGGCAGGCTTCGATGGTGAGCACGTGGCATTCGTGCACGCTGCCGGCACGATTGATCCCACGGGTTTCGCCGCGGAGGTCGATAGCGACGCCTACCTACGCAACGTCCTGCTGAACAGCGCTGCCGCGCAGGTGCTCGGGCAGCTTTTCTTGTCCGCTACCCACTCGCTCGTTGCTCGCGGGCACCTCGTGATGCTGACCTCAGGGGCTGCCCGGAGTATCTATCCGGGATGGGCGTCATATGGAGCGGGCAAGGCCGCACTCGACCAGTGGGTGCGCAATGTGGGCGCTGAGCAGGATGAACGCGGAGGGGTGCAGGTACTATCAGTCGCTCCGGGCACGGTCGACACCGCTATGCAGGAGAAACTCCGCAACACGCCAGAGACGGACTTCCCGAGTCGCCAGAAGTTTCTGGATCTTTACAATCAGGGCAATCTCAGCGATCCTCAGCAGGTGGCAGCTCAGATCTGGGCACTGCTCGACCAGGGCCTGAGCAACGGTAGCGTGGTTGACCTGCGAAAATTGGGTCCTTCCTAATCTACAACGGTACCGGCTGGATCCAGCGGGAACGGTTTCAGTGGCTGCATCCCTTCGTGGGATCATGCGACGTGCATCCCGATCTGCACGCCCGGGGCCGTGAGGTGGCGGTGTTCCTTCCGCCACGTGAAACGCCAGACGTTGCGCGGCATCATGAAACCGCGGCACCACGGCAGGATGGAGCGATGAACGTGCACAGCAACCTGCTGGGACCCAACCCGACGCTGCTGCCCGAGCAGCCCGACGCTGAAGCGGCCCTCGCCGCGGCGAACGATCCTTCCACCGTGGCTGCCGCGTATCCGCAGTTCTCCGCCGCGTGGGCGGCGCTCGCGCAGCGGGCGCTCGACGAGGGGGACGCCGTTGCCGGCTACGCCTTCGCCCGCACCGGCTACCACCGTGGGCTCGATCACCTGCGCCACGCCGGCTGGAAGGGCCACGGGCCGGTGCCGTGGTCACACGCCCCCAACCGGGGTTTTCTGCGTGCGCTTGCCGCACTGGCCCGAGCGGCCGCCGAGATCGGCGAGGATCCCGAGGCCCGGCGGTGCCGCGACTTCCTCGACGAATGCGATCCCGCCGCAGCCGGGATCCTCGGGCTGGACTGACAAACAGGCGGCCCGACCGCGACACCGGGGGAGCGAGACACCAGCGCCTAGCGCATGCGCCGCGCCAGCCGCCAGTCCTCGGTGTGCCGGTACCAGGTCCAGCGGTCGGTGGTGCGGTCGGCAACGCCGTCGCGCCACACGTCGGTCGGCTGGCAACCCAGCTGCACCGCCCGCCCCTCGGCACACCGCACCCGGCGTCCAGGCAGCCCACCGCGCACCACCCGGACCATCAGCCCGAGCGCTGGGTCCGGCACTACCTCCAACCGGGAAGCTCGCCCGCGCAGTACCACCTCGGCGTCGCAGTAGGCCACCCCGTCCAGCGGCCGCACCACGCCGAGCCCCACCAGCACGCCACCCGCGTCGTCGCGCACCAACGGCACCCGGTCCGGCTCACCGCTCAACGCGACCTCGGCGGCCGCTGGCGGCGCCGTCGGCAGACCCCACAGTCGGGCCACCGCTGATGACGCCGAGACCGCCACGTAGCCCACCGGCACCGTCGCCAGGGCTTCGGTACGCAGCAGCCGCAGTAGCACTGCGGCGAGGTCGGCGTCGGTGCCGCAGACCACCAGCCGGCGACCGTCCAGGCCGGCCAGCGTCTCGTCGAGTTCCTCGCGGCTTGGGCAGGCCGGCACCGCCGTCGGTGTCCCAGCACCAGGCCACTGAGCAGACCCGCAGGTCAGCACCACAGCCCCGGCCATGTCCACCTCTGGAAAGGTCTACGCTCGCGTCGGCGCGCCCGAACCGACCCCCTTGGAGTACCACATGCCGGCGATCATCCTGATCGGCGCCCAGTGGGGCGACGAAGGCAAGGGTAAGGCCACCGACCTGCTCGGCGAACGGGCCCAGTGGGTGGTGCGCTACCAGGGTGGCAACAACGCCGGCCACACCGTGGTCCTGCCCGACGGTCAGGACTTCGCGCTGCACCTCATCCCGTCGGGCATTCTCACCCCGGGCGTGACCAACGTCATCGGCAACGGCGTGGTGGTGGACCCCGGCGTGCTGCTCGAGGAGCTGGCCGGTCTGCACGCCCGCAACGTGGACACCGCGCGGCTGCTGATCTCCGCCGACGCTCACTTGATCATGCCATATCACGTGGCGATGGACCGGGTCACCGAGCGCTATCTGGGCAAAGCCAAGATCGGCACTACTGGACGCGGTATCGGGCCCGCCTACCAGGACAAGGTGGCCCGGGTGGGGGTGCGCGCCCAGGATCTGCTGGACGAGAAGATCCTGCGACAGAAGGTGGAGGCCGCGCTGGACTTCAAGAACCAGGTCTTGGTCAAGGTCTACAACCGGCGGGCGCTGGACGCCGAGCAGGTGGTGGACACCGTACTCGAGCAAGGCGCGCATTTCGCGCACCGGATCGCCGACACCCGGCTGCTACTGGATCAGGCGCTGCGGCGCGGTGAGACGGTGCTGCTGGAGGGCAGTCAGGGGACCCTGCTCGACGTCGACCACGGCACGTATCCCTTCGTCACCTCCTCGAATCCGACCGCGGGCGGCGCCTGCGCCGGATCGGGCATCGGCCCCACGAAGATCACCGCAGTGGTCGGGATCCTGAAGGCGTACACCACCAGGGTCGGTTCCGGACCGTTCCCCACCGAGCTGCATGACGCCATGGGCGAGCGGCTGCGCAAGACCGGTGGGGAGATCGGGGTCACCACCGGGCGCGCCCGGCGGGTCGGCTGGTTCGACGCGGTGATCGGGCGCTACGCGGCCCGGGTGAACGGGATCACCGACTTCTTCCTGACCAAGCTCGACGTGCTGTCCGGTCTGGACACCGTGCCGGTCTGCGTGGCCTACGAGGTCGACGGCAGGCGCACCGAAGAGATGCCGATGACCCAGACCGACCTGCACCACGCGGTACCGGTGTATGAGGAGCTGCCCGGCTGGTGGGAGGATCTGTCGCACTGCCGCACCCTAGACGAGCTGCCGCCCAACGCCCGCGGCTACATAACCCGCCTAGAACAACTCTGCCAAGCCCGAATCTCAGCGATCGGCGTCGGACCCGGCCGCAACCAGACGATCGAGCTCGGCGCGCTGTAGCAACGCTGGCAACGTGCTGGCGCCAGTCGGTACTCATCCTGGTCCCGGACGCAGAGTGGGGGAACAGCGGCCACGTCCGCGGCACATGTCCGGTGGCACCGGGTGCGGGTTTCGGTGCAACTCGGCGAGTGTTCACAGATCTCGCGTACGGCAGTACTCTTGCATGATTGATCAACCAGTGTTACGGTTGTCAAGGTCCGAAGAGGGAGAACACGGCTGATGTAGCTCGGCGCTGCGAAGTGCGGCGAACCCCGCTGGGTGATACGGCGTCGTAGTGACAAAGCCGTGCCCCGGGCGGCGTGCCGAAGCAGAGGCGTGCCCGGGGCTTACCTAGTCAATGTAGCACAGACGGAAGATCTGCGGCGACCCACCACAAGGGAGGACCCAATGAGCACTGAGCCACCCGAGTGGATCCGCGAGGTACTGTCGGCGCCGCGGTTCGCCCCGTACTTGACGGTAGCCAACGGCGACGGCGACGTGGCCGTCCGATTGTACTGGTGGAACGTCGAAGTCTCGGCGGCTTTCTACACACCGCTGCACTGCCTTGAACTGAGCCTACGGAACGCCATACATGAGCAGCTCCGTAGGCACTTCGGGAGCGACGCCTGGTGGATTGCGGCACCGCTCAACGATAACGGCAAGCGCATTGTGTCGGCAGCTCTGCAAAAAATCATCGGGCGAGGCGTCCGTCGTTACTGCGCTGACGACGTTGTAGCTGAGTTACCGTTTGGCTTCTGGGTGTCGCTAGTCAGCCGCGGTGCCGCCTACGACCGGACGCTGTGGGTCCCTGCGCTGCACCGGGCGTTCCCGTTCTACAAGGGTAAACGCAAGCCGTTACACGACAACTTGCTTGCCATGGTTCTGTTCCGCAATCGGATCATGCACTATGAACCTGTTCACCATCGTGACCTTCGCGCGGACCACGCGAAGATCTGCCGTTTGCTGGGGTATATGTCGCCCCCGATGGCCAAAGAGTTGGAGGCACTCGATCGGGTGCCCGACGTTCTCGGTCGACGCGTTGGTGGTCAGTGGCCTCATTCCTCAAGGGGAGTGCAGAGACTGTGAGCGCGCTCGAAGCCCGCGTGTCTATGACGGACCTGGCCCGGTTGGCCGATGTCAGCATTGCCGCGGTGAGCAACTGGCGTCGACGGCATTCCGACTTCCCCAGCCCGCACCGCGTGTCTGGCCAGGAGTTGTTCTGCATTGCCGACGTAGCAGCTTGGCTCGGTCATCGCAAGATTGCTCAAAACGATCTGAAGGACGGTGAGCAGCCTGGTGTGACCTATGGCGCCAGGTTCCTGCGGAATCTGGGTATGGCTGGTGCGGTCACGCCCGTTCCTGAGGTCGGGGTGCAGCCCCAGTCGGTGGTCGCGTGGAGCGCCCCGTTGTGGCGAGCGCTGTTGCGAGTGCTGGACAGGCTGCGCGGAAGCTACGACGTGAGTTCGTATGCCGATTTGGTGCTCGGCATGGTCTACCTTCGAGTTTGCGAATCCTCGCTATGGCGAGAGTTGGTGGCTGCGGCCATTCCTGCGTCTTCTGGGCGTGCCGTGTGGGAGTTGCTGGATCGAGCGACACTGCCCGGTGGTCGGCCCGTGCCGGGTAGGCGCTTATTCCCGTCTTTGATGCCGGGCTCGGAGAATGATAATTCGTTCGATGATATCATTCACGCCCTCGATCGGATCGATTTGTCCGGGCCTACCTACGATGTCTCGCCGGGCTCGCTGCCTGCTGCGGATCTCTTCAATTATCTCCTAGGGAGGTTTGAACGTGTCGAGGGGAAATTTGGGCAGTATCTCACTCCGCCCTCCCTGGTTCGCCTCATGGCTGAGATGGCTGAGCCGCAACCGGACGAGCACGTTCATGATCCTTGCTGCGGTTCTGGTGAAATGTTCGCAGGTGCCCTTGCCTATGTCGAGAGTCACGGTGGCACATCGGAGTACGTCTCGGTCTCTGGCCGCGCTTTGAGTGAGCGGTCCCTGAGATTGGCCACGATGAACACAGTCTTGCGCGGAATTTTTCCTGAAATTGATCTTCAAGCTATCGATATACTACAGTATAACCCAGAACCTGGTCGGTACTTCGATGTTGTACTGACCAATCCTCCCTTCAACATGTCCAACTGGGCCGCCGGTCATGCGGAGTGTCGACGATGGCAATTTGGCATACCGCCTGCACACAACGCCAACTTTGCATGGCTGCAGGATGTTCTGTCGAAGCTGTCCTCCCGCGGTCGAGCGGCGATTCTCATGCCAAATGGAGCTGCCAGTTCCGAGAACGGGAAGGAGGCCGGCATTCGGGCTACCATGGTCGACGCGCATGTGGTCGACTGTGTGGTGGCGCTTCCCGCACAACTTTTCCGTTCAACGGCAATCCCAGTCATGCTCTGGTTGTTGAGAGGGGGAGATGGCAACGAATCGCCTGGGATTTTGTTTGTTGATGCCACCGCCGCGGGGTCGATGGTGGATCGCGTCCAGCGCGACCTTGCCGACAGCGATGTTGCGCAGATCTCCGATGAGTATCGTCGCTGGCGAAATCGTCGCTCACTTGAACATTGTCAGTACTCTCCGGGTTTCTCTAGGTCGGTCTCCTGGGACGAAATTCGGGAGCGAGACTACGTGCTCAATCCTCGCGCTTACGTCAACAACGTATCTCCCCGAGTGGAAGTGGCACGTACCCTCGGGGCCGTCAGGGAGCTTCGAATTCATCTACGGAATCTTCGCGACCGGTCGGTGGAAGTGGATGCAATAGTGGATGAGCGACTTGAGGGGATCAGTGAATGAAAACCTTGATCGGCACTGTGCCTGAAAGATGGACCCAGGTTCTCCTGGGGGACGTCTGTGCTGTGGTAGCGGGGCCCGGTAGCATTGGGCGAAGTGAGGACCGGGCATCCTCAGGTGTACCAATCGTGGCCCCTCGAAATATTAGACACAACCGGATCGTCGCCGATGATCTCATGTTCACGACGGCTGACGCCGCCGCTAAGCTGTCGCGGTATCGCTTGGCGATGGGCGATGTCGTATGCACCCGTACCGGCGAGCTTGGACGTAACGCGCTCGTAGCGGAAGGGCAGGCCGGCTGGTTGTTGGGGGCCGGTTGCATGAGACTGCGCTCAACCGGCAGGGTTATCGCTACCTATCTCACCTATTACTTGGCAAACCCGGCGGTTCGCGACTGGATTCAGCGTAATGCTACCAGCTCTGCGATCAGTAGTATCAGTGCTAGAACCCTCAGTAGGATGCCGATCGTCCTTCCGCCGTTGTCCGCACAGTGCAGGATCGGAGAAGTTCTCGATGCGCTGGATGACAAGATCGCGGTTCATGACCAGATCAGTACGGCTACGGCGGCTCTCCGTGATTCGCTGTCACCTTTGCTGATGACCGGGTACGGATCCTTCGTTGACTACTAGTATCCAGAACCCGGGCACTCGCGGCGTTGCGGAACACCATCGATCGGCTCGTCGAGGCCGGGCTGCTGATCCGCCGGTCAGCCGCTGCCGGAGAGACGCCAGTAGCACCGCAGGAGCTGGCCGCACTGCGTGTCTTAGCCGACCGGGCCCACCGGATAAATAAGCTCGCTGAGCTAGCGGAAAGGGGAATCAGCGGCGTTGCGCTTATCGGTTGAGCATGGCCTCCTCCAAGTCTAGCTCGTGGAGGGTGCTGGATAGGACTTCATCGCTTATTCGGCCGGTGTTGCGTAATCCCACCAGCGTTTCGCGCTCGGCGGCGAGCATCTCCAGGCGCAGGCGGCGGTAGATGACGCTGGGAGCCTCGCCGAGTTTCGGTCTCCGGACGGCCGAGCCGCTCCCAGACACTGTTGCTTCGGTGCTCGGCGGCCTTGCGCAATCGGTTGGTCACTGATTCCGGTGCGCCGTCCGAGGCGTTCTCCAACCGCTCCAGGGCGGCCTGCGTCACGGCGTGCATCGCGTCCGCTTCGGCCAGCGCGTCGTGGAAGGATTCGCGGCCCTCGACGCCGAGGCTGCGGATCACCCAGGGCAGCGTGACGCCGTGCAGCAGCAGCGTCGCTACGGTGACGCAGAATGCCAGGAAGATGATCTCAGACCGGCCCGGGAACGGGGCGCCGGAATTGGTGACTCGCGGGATCGCCGACGCCGCGGCCAGGGTGACCACCCCGCGCATCCCGGCCCAGGACAGCACAGCCGCAACCTGCCACGGCGGCGCCGGGTCCCGGGCACTCGCCCGGCTGAACAGCATCCTGGGCAGGTAGGTCGCCGGGAACACCCACACCACTCTGGCCAGCACCGCTGTCACGATCACCGCGGCGGCGGCGACCAGCAGCGGCCGGAGGTCACCTGACACACCGCGCACCACCGCCGGCAGTTGCAGCCCGATCAGCGCGAAGACGAACGCTTCGAGCACGGTGTCCGCGGCCTGCCACACCGCCTGGTCCTGCAGCCGGGTGGCGTAACCGGCCTGGGGGGCGTGATGGCCCAGATAGAGCGCGGCTACCACCACCGCGAGCACCCCCGATACGTGCAGCTCCTCAGCCAGCGCGTACGCCGCGAACGGGATCACCAGGCCGAGCGCACTTTCCAGCCTCGCGTCGTGCAGCCGCAGCCGGACCTGATGCACCACCCGGCCGAGCACCGCACCCAGCACCACACCGCCGGCCGCGATGAGCAGGAACCCGCCGACCCGGACCACAGCGAGAAGCCGGTGCCGACGGTGGCCGCCACCGCGACCCGCAACGCGGTGAGCGCGGTGGCGTCGTTGAACAGGCTCTCCCCGGTCAGGACGGTCATCACCCGCGGGGGCAACCCCAGCCGCCGCCCGATCGACACAGCGGCCACCGCATCCGGCGGGGCCACCACGGCCGCGAGCGCCAGTGCAGCGCCGAGAGGCAGCACGGGCACCAACACCAGGCGACCAGCCCGACGCACGCGGTGCTGAACAGCACCAACCCGACGGCGAGCAGCGCGATCGGCCGGATGTTCGCCCTGATCTGGATGGCGGGGCTGTCCAGCGCGGCGGGAGTACAGCAGCGGCGTCAGGATCCCGTACAGGATCAGGTTCGGATCGAGCTGGTAATCCGGGACGCCGGGATCGTCGAGTCGGCCGATCCGGCGACGACTAGCGTAAGCGGTGCGGGTAGGCGCAACCGGCGACTCACCGCGGTCACCGCGAGCGCGCCGAGTACGAGCAGGATCAGCGGCATACCGTCCATGACGCCAGGATGCCCTGGCGTCGTTACCAGTCAGGGGGCTCTCAGATGACCTGTGAACACGTGGCGCAGCTACCCGACCCGATGCCCGAGCCGCCGGCGGATGCGGCCTGCGCCGACTGTGTTGAGATGGGCAACACAGTGTGGGCGCACCTGCGGATGTGTCTGAGTTGCGGGCACGTGGCCTGCTGCGATTCCAGCCCGCACCGGCACGCCACCGTGCACTACTACCGCACCGACCACCCGGTGGCACGCTCCGCCGAGCCCGGCGAAGCCTGGCGCTGGTGCTACAACGACCACCAGCTGGTCTGAGCACTGCACCAGACGTCCCGAACTCCACAGCAGAGCTGTTCGTGGGGAGCGGGCGAACTCCGCTGTGGAGTTCGGGAACGTCAGCGCGGTGGGAGATCAGATGATGGTGTCCAGGGCTCCGTTCTTGGCTTGGGCGAGCAGGTCGCCGAACTGCCCGGCGCTCATCCGCACGTGGGACCCGAAGTCGTCGGTGAGCACGATGCGCTGCTCGGGCGGCGCAGATTCATCGACGAACAGCTGCGGACACGCTGGGTCGCCACAGCCGCATTTGTCCGGGCAGAACGTGGCGAGCGGCTGGGCGATGGTGATATCGAACATGGAGAACCTCCAATGTCGTTGCCTGACCACCTGAAAGTACTTGCCTGGCTACAATTCGCGAGACCCCCTCATCGGGTGGCAACCGAACGTAACCGCTGATCACAGGCTCGGGGAGGCCAATGGCTGAGATGGTCGAGCTGCTGAACAATCCGACCGCAAGGCACTCGCTCGCACACCGCGATATCACAGCGGTATTCCGCATTCTGCGCGACGCTGGCGTGAGCCAGATCCGGTTGGCGCATGCCACCGGGCAGCAGCAGTCAGAGATCTCCGAGATTATCTCCGGTCGCCAGGTGCAGTCGGTCGCCCTGTTGGAGAGGATCGCGGACGGGCTGGGAGTGCCGAGGGGCTGGCTGGGGCTCGCGTACGCGCCCAGCCTCGCGTCCGAGCCGGTGACGCCGGACGACGCGGCGACTGAGGACGCGCGTAAGGCGAATTTGCTCCGTCACGCGGCTACCGTCCTGTACGGCGCGCCGGTTTTCGGCTGTGCGGATCCGATCCGCGTGACGAACCACCCGACGCCGGTGCCGCGCCGTATCGGCTTTGCCGACGTCGAGCAGGTGACGATCACTACCGAGCGGCTTGGTCAGCTCACCGGTGATTTCGGTGGCATCCCGATGACCGCCGCGCTCACCGCACACACTCGGGCCAGCGAGGCGCTGCTCGGTGCCACCATGCGCGAAACGGTTTCGCAGCGCTTGCTGGTCGCGCTGGCCGATGCGCATAGTGCGGCCGGTGCCGCAGCTGCGGGCGCCGGGCTGCGCGACCGCGCCCGGCAGCACTACATCCGGAGCATGGACTGCGCCGGAGCCGGGGGCAGCCCGTTGCGGGCCGTGGCGAGCCTGGACAAGCTGGGGTGCGAGGAGCTGAACGTCGAGCCGAATGAGGCGCTCAAGATCTTCCAGCTCGGCGCGGCAACGGCGCCGAGCCCGCTGCCTCGCGCGCTGGTCGAGTACCACTGCGCCCTGGCGCTCGGCATGCTCGGTGCAGTGGGGGAGGCGCTCGCTGCGCTGCGCCGGGCACGCGACACCTATCAGACTGCGAGCGACGAGCCGCGGCCCTGGCCGCACTTCGCGGTTGCGCTGCCGCATATAGAAGGTTGCACCTACCTTGCGCTGGGCCGTTTTGATCGCGCCGCGGTGGCGCTGTCCACCGCGACGAACGGGACCAGCCACGCGGTCGGGTGCGCGATGTACAACTTCGCCCATCTCGCGACCGCGCAGCTACGGTCTGGCGAACTGCGATCCGGGCTGCTCACCGCAGGGCGCGCGATCCGCCTGGCGAAGGGCTTCCGCTCGGTGTCGGTGCGGGATGGTCTCGCGCCCCTGCAGCAGGCAGCTGCGGCCCGCCGGGACTCGGCGTGCCAGGACTTGGCGCGCGAGTTGGCGACGCTGCGCAGTGCGGCGTGACCAGGGACGTCCGCCGGGCCGTCACGGCCGCGCACTGGGGATTGGCTGACTATTCCGGTCTCGCGCAGCGCCTCGAACCTGCGGCGGCAGCGCTGATCGACGCGGTCGCGCCGCAACCGGGCGATCGGGTTCTGGACGTAGCGGCCGGTACCGGCAACGTCGCGCTACGCGCCGCCGCGCGCGGCGCGCAGGTCACCGCCTGCGACATCGCCCCGCGGATGGTGCAGCTGGGCCGGGAACGCACCGGGCCGGAGGTGTACTGGTTCGAGGCCGACGTCAAGGACCTGCCGTTGCGCGACTCCACTGTGGACGTCGCGCTGTCCGCCTTCGGCCTGATCTTCGCGTCGCGGCCTGAGGTCGCCTTGGCGCAGCTACGCCGCGTGCTGGTGCCCGGCGGCCGGTTGGCCCTGACCGCGTGGACCGCGGATGGCTGCATAGCGCAGCGGGCCCGCATCGTCAAAGGATTCCTGCCCCCCGACCCAGCCGCTCCCGACACGCTGAGCTGGGGTGATCCGGACATCCTGGCGCGCAGGCTGGCCACCGAGTTCACCGGCGTGCGGATCGAGCGCCGGTCGCTGCCATGGCATTTCGACTCCGGGCCCGCCTTGACCGCCTTCCTCCGAGCGCACTCGCCGGCGTACGTCGCCGCAGAGCAGGCTGCCGGTGATCGTGCCAGCGAGATGTTCGCCGCGATCGAGCGGCATGGAGCGCCCGACGGCGGCCCAGTGCGCCAAGAAGCCGAGTACCTGCTGGCACGGGCAGTCGGGCGGTAACTGCGTCAGCGCAGCAGAGTAGGGACCTCCTGGGCAGCCACGGGCAAGGTGAACGCGGCGCCGCGGGCGGAGTCGGCGCCGGCGCTATGCCACCAGTCCGCCTGCTCGGCGTCGTCGATACCCGCCACGGCAACGGCGGTGCCGGTCCGGCGGATCAGCGGCACCAGGCTGGCCAATGCGGGCCGTACCACCGAGTCGGGCCGTTGCGCGGCGGTGCGAACCAAGGAGCCGGCCAGCTCGACCCCGTGCACCGGCAGGGATTCCAGCAGGACCAGGTTGCCCATCGCCTGACCGTACCGGGTGAGCACGGTGCGCACCCCGATGTCCGCCAGGGTGGCCACGTTGTCGAGCGCATCGCCGTGCCCCGCGACGATCACCTCGACCGGCATCCCGAGCTGAATGTCCTCCGGTTGCAGCTGGGCTGCTTCCAGAGCGTCGCGCACCACCGCCACCAGGTCGGGGTCCTGAGTCAGATTGGTGGCCAGATCGACGCGGATCGGCGCCACTGCGGTCCCCAGCTGGTCACGCCAGGTGCGAAGCTGCTCGCAGGCGTGCTGCAGCATCC
>DATAWX010000184.1:0-2720 GCA_036266995.1 Pseudonocardiaceae bacterium
AGCCACCGCCCGGTGATCGCTAGCCCGCCAATCACGCTCGAGCACCTGGACCAGCTCAAGGAGGTGGAAGGTCTCCCAAGCCGGTGGCCCGCCGCGACCTTCGTTGAACCAGTCCGAGTAGTAACCCTCTGTCCCGCCCTCGGGCATCACAACCAGAAGGGGAAGCCCGGCCGTCAAGGCGGCGACATCGGTGGACCGAGTCCAGCTCTTGTAGGTGTCTGGATCGTCAGCCCCGTGTAGCAAGTAGAGAACCGGCCAGCGCCGGTGCGGGTCCGCCTCGAAACCGATCGGCAACAGCAACCGCACCCTGGCCTCACCGACTGAAGGCGAATCAATCACCACATCGCGGGTCCGATCATTGACCTTGTCCACCGAAACCACGCGAACAGCCTTGCTGGGCGCAGCGACCGACGACTCGCTGGGTGTTGCGCATCCCCCAGCGACTACAGCGGCAAACGCCAGTGACATCACACGCAGCCAACGCATACGTCTCCCGACTCCCTGGCTCAGACCGTGCCTTCCCAGATAGCTCGCCGACCTCACCGGACCGCAACGAGCAACGTTAAACAATTGAACCCTGTATAGCTTCAGCTATGCTTGAGACCCGATGGATAGGGAGGGATGCGGCCATGAGTGGCGCCTGTCAACGGCAGGCGAACTGGATCTGGCCCACTTTCCGTGATCGAGTTGGCCCTGTCGTCATGCGGTGAGCAGGATGCGTTTGCGGAGTAGGTCGAATTTGGCGCGGCCGTACATCTGTCTTTTGATCATTTTGATGCGGTTGACGGTGCCTTCGATGGTCCCTGAGTGTCGCTTGCCAGCGTGATGGGACCAGTGGTTTGCCACGACCTAGGGACCACCGGGTCTGGTTAGTGAGCATGGTGATCTCCGTTCTGTTGGTCAACTGACACGCCGGTGTTGGGGTTGGTTTTGGTGGTGTGTGTGGGTTTCTGGCGGCGTCGGTAGGAGTCGCCTTCGATGATGAGTTCGTGGGCGGTGGAGACGAGCCGGTCGACGGCGGATTGGGCGAGGAGCGGGTCGGCCATCATGGCCAGCCATTCGCTGGGCTCCCGGTTTGAGGTGATGATCGTGGCCGTCTTGCGGTGCCGCTCGACGATCAACTCGTAGAAGTCGGTGGTCTCGGTGGCATCCAGCGGTTTGAGGGCGAAGTCGTCGAGGATCAGCAGCTGCACATGGGCGAGTCGGCGCATCTCGGCTTCCACGGTGTTGTCCAGGCGGGCGGCTTTGAGGCGTTTGAACAGTTTGTCGGCGCGGGCCATGTGGACGCTGTGGCGGCGGCGCACGGCGATGTGCCCCAGCGCGGTCGCCAGGTGTGTTTTTCCCACCCCGACCGGGCCGAGCAGCAGCGCCCCGTGGGGGCCGTCGAGGAACCGCAGGGTGGTCAGCTCGGCCCAGAGTTGCTGGTCATAGCGCAGGGCCGCGGTGGTGTCCCAGGTGTCTAGGCGCATCCCGGGGTCGAGGCCGGCGGCGCGGGCGCGCAGCGCGGCGGAGTTGGTGTCGCGGCGGGCGACCTCGTCGGCGAGGACGAGTTCCAGGAAGTCGGCGTGGGGTAGGTGTTGTTGTTTGGCCAGGGTGATCCGTTCGGGCAGGGTGTCGAGCAGCTTGCCGAGCTTCAGGGCGCGCAGCAGCGCCTTGAGGTCGACCGAAACCGGGTCGGCCACGCTGGTCTTGGTTGTCATTGCGGCTCACCACCGTTGATCAGGGTCAGCGCCGGGCGGTGCGGGGTGAACTCGGTCGGGTCGCGGGCGAAGCGGGCCGCGCCGATGGCCGCGGGCCGTGGCAGCGGTGTCGGGGTGTTCTCCGCGGCCTGTTCCAGCATCGAGGCGATCTTGGTGACGTCGAGGGCGTCGAGTGCGAGGGCGCGGCCGCAGGCGGTGTTGACCGGGCCGTCACCGTAGCGCCGGGCCAGCGCGAGCAGCCGGTAGACCTGCCGCATCCTGGTCCAGGGCAGCGTGTCGTCCAGCAGCCGCTGGGCGTAGATGCCCACCTCGGGCCCGTGTTTGCCGGCGGCAGCGACGAGCTGGTCGAGATCCCGTAGGGTGTAGGCGGCCTTGTGCTCGGGCAGGTCTTCGGGATCGGTGACCCGACCGCCGGGCCGTTGCCGGGGGTAGATCTTGACCAGTTGCCCGCGAGAGAACAGCTTGACCAGGGCCGAGTCCGCTCGGACGTCGAGGTGCTCGCCGAGGTAGGCCCGCGGTGCCGAGTACAGCGCCTTGGCGACCTCGATGTGGAAGTCGCGGTGGACCTTGACCCGGGTGAAGATCGGCACGTCATAGGCCTGGGGCACGGCGAGCAGCGCGGCCGCTTCGCCTTCGGTGAACACCTCGACCGGCCGGGCCGCGGTGCTGCCTTGGATCCGCAGCCCGGCGGTCTCGCGGCACCACTTCTCCACGCGGGTCTGGGCATCGGCCAGGTCGACGAACTCCTCGCCGGCGAAGAAGTTCCCGCGGACATACTGCACAGCGCGCTCCACCCGGGGCTTGTCTTTCGGGCTGCGGACCCTGGCGGCGTCGGTGGCGAACCCGCAGTGCGCGGTGTAGTCCAGCCAGCCGACGGTGAACCGTGGGTTGACCGAGTCGGCGGCGGCGACGATCGCCGAGGCGTTGTCCGGTTTCTGTGCCCGGCAACGTTATGTGGCCGGGATCGCGCCATCGTGTTCGGAGCATCGGCGCAGGTGTGTGCCCCGCTCGGGAGGGGCA
>DATAWX010000185.1:0-50953 GCA_036266995.1 Pseudonocardiaceae bacterium
CCGGGCCTTCCTGCGCAGAGCCGTTCAGTTCATGGTCGACTCTGGGATCGACCAGTTCCTCGACGTTGGCTCGGGAATCCCGACTGTCGGCAATGTGCACGAGATCGCCCAGCGAGCCAATCCGGAGTGCCGGATTGTGTACGTCGACAAGGAATCCGTCGCGGTCACGCACTGCGAACTGCTGCTTGCGGGCAACGACCGGGCCACAGTGATCCAGGCGAATCTGCGCGACGTCGAGGACATCCTCGACCACCCCCAGACCAAGCAACTGCTTGACCTCGATCGGCCGGTCGGCCTGCTGATGCTGGCGGTGCTGCACTTCGTTCCGGATTCCTGGGACCCGGTAGACATTGTGGCTCGATACCGAAACAGGCTCGCGCCCGGCAGCTACCTGGCACTCTCCCACGTCACGACCGAGGGCAACCTCACTGGGCTAGCCGAGGCTCTTCAATTTTATGAGAAAACCCCGGAACCGATGTACCTGCGTGGCTACGACGCAGTGCTGCGCTTTTTCGCCGGATTTGAGCTCGTCGAATCAGGACTGGTCGGCTGCGCTTTCTGGCGGCCCTCGGGACCAGGCGACGGCTGCGACAGCGCCGAGATGAGCGCGCTCGCCTACGCGGGTGTCGGCCGCAAGCCGTAATCGATTCGAGGCGAACTATGGCCGACGGTTGCAGATGCTGGATACGATGTAGCGCACCGTGTCCATTGCAACAACCGATAGGGGGCAGCCGGGGGGGTGACATCGTGAGTGCCGCTTTGCCTGCCGAGCCCGGCCTGACGGTGGCCGGGCTCGCTCAGACTTGGGCCGCGGCCGCAAGCCAGACCACATATCTACCGATGTCCGGGGACGAGCTTGAGCAACTCCTGACGCGGCTGATCAACCGGCTGGTAACGGCGATCGTCGCACCGATGGATGAGCAGGCGGCGATCGAGGTGGCCGCAGAACTGGTTGCATGTGATCTCACCGGGTCGCGCAGCATCATCCGCAGCATCGAGGTCCTCGACGACGGCCTGGCTCAGTTGGCGGAGCTGCAGCACGTCGACGGGCGCGACGCTGCTGTCTCGCGCGTGCTCAGAACGCTGGCCGGTGGGTACGCGCAGGCGCTTCGGCGGCGCACCCTCGACGAGCAAGACCAGGTCACGCAGGCTCTGCTCCAGGCGAAACTGTCGACTGAGCGGGAACTGTGGGTCAGCGAAGCACGGTTTCGCCAGGTCTTCTCCGAGTCGGCGGTGGGGATCGCGATCAGTGACCTCGAGGGCAACGTGGTCGCCGCCAACCGCGCGTTCGCCCGCATCGTTGGCCGTGCTATGGATGACGTCGTCGGCGCGGCGCTGCTGAAACTGTTGTACTCGGCCGACCAACCAGCCGACGAGTCGACGCTGGTTGAGGCTTACCACAAGCTCGCCAGTGGTGAGCTGACCCACTTCCGGCGCCAAGGTCAGTTGACCGCTGCCAGCGGCGAGGTCTCCCGGATCTTCCTTGCGGGTTTCCTGCTGCACAACCCCGAGCGGGTGCCGACCCACCACGTCATCACCACCGAGGACATCACCGAGCTGCATCTGCTGCAAAAGGAACTGTCCAGGCAGGGCCTGTTCGACAGGCTGACCGGGCTGCCCAACGAGTACTACTTCATGTCCCGCCTCAAGGATGTGCTGGAGGCCGCTGATTCGTCGGCCATGATCACGGTGTGCCGGGTGAACCTGGACAATTTCTCGGGGATCAACGACGGGATAGGCCTGAGCGCTGGCGAGTTCCTGCTGTGCTCGGTCGCGGCGCGGCTACAGGAGCTCGTCGCCGGCGAGCGGGCGATGGTGGCGCGGATGGCCAGCGACGATTTCGCGATCCTGATCGAGGAAGGTCCAGAGCGTGACCTCAGTCAGTTCGCTGCGACGATGAACATCCGGCTCTGCGAGCCGGTCTACTTCGGTGATCAGGGGATCGCGGTCTCGGTGGGAATAGGGTTGGTGCGCCGGCGCGCCGCTGGGATCTCGGCGGGTGAGTTGGTCCGTGCCGCGAATATCACGTTGCACCGGGCCAAGCGCGTTGGTCGCGGGCAATGGGATCTCTACGACATGGAGTACGACATCCGGCAGCGGGAACGTTGCCGGATGGCCGCCGAGATACCCGGGGCCTGGGAGAACGGCGAGATTGACGCGTATTGCCGGCCGCTGTGCCAGCTGGACGATGGGAGGGTCGTCGCTCTGGCGGCGGTGTTGCGCTGGGAACGTGCCGACGGGTCGGTGTTAGGCCACTCCGATTGCCTTGAGTTGGCCGAGCAGACCGGGCTGGTGGTCTTCCTCGGGCAGTGGATCGTGGAGAAAACCTGCAGTTTGCACGTCCAGGCATCGAACTATCGGCAGGAGGTACCACCACTGCTGCGGGTCGATCTCACGGCGCAGCTGAGCCAGGACCCCGATCTTGTCGGGGTGGTGCGGGGGGCGCTGGCCGCAACCGGCCTGCGGGCCGATCAACTCTGGCTGGGGGTGCCGGTGACGGCCTTGGCGCGCGGCCACGGCGACGTGGAGGACAACGTGCGTACATTGGCTGAACTGGGCACCGAGATAGTGCTGATCGGCGCCCAAGCCGATCACGGGTACCTGACCTATCTTGAGGACCTTCCGGTGAGCGCGGTGGAGATCGCTCCCGACATCGTCGCCCGGATTGCCCGGCGGTCGGGCAACGACTCGCTGGTCGCCCGTGCGGTCCGAGAGGTCATATCTCTGGTGCACAGCGCCGATGTGACCGTGATCGTTCCCGGGGTGGACACTGCCGAGCAGGCTCAGTGGTGGCGTAGCGCCGGGGCGGACGTCGCCTGGGGGACTCACTTCGGCCCGCCCATGCCGCCCTCCAGCTCCCCCTGAGACTCGATCTACGCGCACGTTCCGAGGCCAACGGGTCAGGGCACCCATCGTCCTCAGTGTTCAGTCCGGCCCTGGGGCCTGGTGAAAGCCAACTGTCGGAGATTTCTGAGAACAGCCTCGATGCGGAGCCTGTACTGTCCGATACGTCCGTTGAGGGGCGGCAGCATGGCAGGTAGGCGGTACCGACTGGCCAGCACTCGCAAGGCGGCCGGTTTCAGTCAGGAACAGTTGGCCGAGGCGGTTGGCGTTGAGCGCTCGACGGTCGTGCGCTGGGAACGTGGCGAGACATGTCCGCAACCGTGGTCTCGGCCGAAGTTAGCGCGCGCCCTCAGGATCACGGATCAGGCACTGTCCGAGCTGCTGGGTGAACCCGCCGAACCAGAGAGCGCAGCGTCGGCACCTGGACCGATCGCCGAGGAAGTGGCATCGCTGCATCGTCGGGACTTCCTGAAGCGATGTCGCTTTCCCCGCGCTCGGGTTCGACGAGTTGCGTCACCTCGGAGCGTCTTTTGACGACGCTCGATGCTACCTGGATGTCGATGGCATCCCATCGGAATGGGCGCCGGCCGTCCTTTGTGAAGCCCTGACCCTCCGTCTGGGCCGAACCGTCACCCTCGACGAGCTCGGGCTCGCAGTCCAGCTCTTGTCCTCACGCGCTGGGTTGGACTGGCGTGCGGATACCCTGATCGCCCTGACTGATCTGGGGAAAGTTGACGTCGACATGGAACGCAGGCGCGTTCTTGCAGCCGCCACTTACTCCGTGGCTGCGCTCGCAGTGCCCGACGAACCATGGTGGACGCAGATGGCGGCGCGCGGCACCACCCGCGCTACCGCTAAAGGTCGGGCCGTCGGCCGTGGTGATCTTGAGACCGTTCGCGAGATGGCATCGATCTTCTCCCAGGTAGACCAGCGGCGTGGAGGCGGGCACGCCCGCGCGGCGCTCGTCCAGTATCTGACTTCGGATGTCGCGACTTACCTGCGAGGAAGCTATATCGACGAGTGAGTGCGCAAGGACATGTTCTCCGCGGCCAGCGAACTCGCCTATCTTTCGGGTTGGATGGCCTTCGACAACGCGGAGCACTCCATCGCCCAGCACTACTTCTCCGTGGCGGTCAAGCTCGCCGCAGAGGCTGACGACCCGCCCATGGCGGGCCATGTCCTTCGGGCCATGGCGCATCAGGCTGTTGACTTAGGCCACTTTCCACAGGGGTTGGAGCTGGCCGTCGCGTCGATGGACGGCAAGCGGTACCGAATGGCCGGCCCGCGTGAACGCGCATTGTTCGGTGTCGTCTATGCGCGGGCACTCGGCGCGGCGGGTCAGAAGTCGGCTGCCGCCGAGGCGCTGATCACAGCGGAAGACGACCTGGCCTCAGCGAGCACCGGCGATGATGAGCCATCGCGGGTGTTCTTCTTCAGCGAGGCAAGCCTTGCGCACGAGACTGCCTGCACGCTGCGCGATACCGGAGACCTCTCCGGCGCTCTAAAGGAGTTCCGTCGCAGCGTGCGCACCCGCAAGGCAACGATGTTCACCCGCACGCACGCCGTGACCCTCGGATATCTCGGTGCCGTGCACGCACGCCGAGGCGAGATCGACCAGGCGTGCTCCACTTGGTCCACCGCGTTGGACGCCATGGACGGTATCCACTCAGCACGCGCTCGCCAGACCGTAGTTGACATGCGCGCCGCACTGTCGGCCGTCCGCCGTAGTGGCGTCCCGGCGACCGTTGAACTAGACGCACGCGCCTGCGCTTACCTGAACACCGGGTCACCCTGACGCCAGACACCCGCCGCAACCCGGGGAGAAAATCATGGCAGGCCAGTCCTTTGAGGTCGAGCCCATCGCACAGGTGATCGGTGGGCGCATCGAACCTACCGATGACTACTGGGGCGGCACCCGCTCCATCATCCGAATCGACAGCAGCCGATTCGACGCCGACGCCACCGCAGGACTGGATGCCTTCTCTCACTTGGAAATCGTCTACCGCTTCCACCTCACCGACCCGACCGACCTCAACCTCGGCGCACGCCGAGCACGAAACAACCCGGACTGGCCTGAAGTCGGCATCTTCGGCCATCGCAACATGCGCCGGATGAACTGGCTGGGTGTCTCGCGCTGCCGTCTGATCAAGGTGGACGCCCTCGACTTGCATGTCGAGGAACTCGATGCCGTCGACGGCACCCCCGTCCTTGACATCAAACCCTGGTTCCGCGAGTTCGGTCCACGTGGCACCGTGCGGCAAGCCGTATGGTCGACCGAGATGCTCACCGAGTATTTCGCCACGCCACCACAAGATTCATGAACCCGCAGGACAGGCGTCGGACGGCCCGTCAGGATGTCCAACAGAGCCGTTGCGGCCTGCTCGTCCAGTCGTAGCACACAGCAATTGGCGGCGTGCGGGTTCAGCACGATGATCCCATCCTCTTTGGTCACTAGCAGGTTGGTGAAGCCGGCGGCGGCGTGAGCCCGGCAGGTGGTCGTGATTACGCGGCGGTAGCGGCGGAGTGCGTTGTTTTCGGTTGGACCAGTTGGGAGGGTCAGGGTCGCGGTTCCCAGGTCAGGGCCGACTCGGTGTCTCACCCGCTAAAATTGGGCCGATGTTCCTGCTCAGGCCAGGAGTCTTTCGGGTGGCCGTGCTGCTGGTGTTCGGCGCGCCTGCGATGGTCCGGCGGCCGGACTGGCCGGTGGGGCGCCGGTGGGGTTCGCGCTCTCCCGGAGGGTCGGCGTGATTCGGGTTCGTCGAGGGCGGCTTCCGGCTCGCGGCCAGGCGCTGCTCAGCCTGCTGACCGCGTTCCGCGGGGGCATACTGTCACGTCGTGATGATCCGAACACGCAGATGGGCGGCCATTGTTGGGGTAGGGCTGATCCTGACCGTGGCCGGACCGTCAGCGGCGGGTGCGGATACGACGACGCGAGACGCCGACGGCGCGCCAGGCAGCACCATCAAGGTGGGGATCAAGCCGCTCGACCCATTCGTGACCAGGAACGGCGATCAGTATCACGGCTTCAGCATCGACTTGTGGAACGAGATTGCGCGGCGCAACTCCTGGCAGACGAGCTACGTCTGGCACGACACCCTCCCCCCGCTGCTGACGGATGTGCAAACCTCCACCTTGGACGTCGGAATCGCCGGGATCACCATCACCAAGGACCGCGAGCAGGTGCTCGACTTCAGCTATCCCATGTTCAGCGCGGGGCTGGAAGTGATGACCACACCTCGTGGTAGCTCATCGAACTGGACCACCGAGCTGGCCAGCTTCGTCATCGCCGGGCTGGGGCGCTACCTGCTGGCGCTGGTGGCCGCCTTGATCATCGCAGGGCACCTGGTCTGGCTCGCCACCCGGCGTCGTACCCAGCTCGGCTACCTCGCCGGCGTCGGGCTGGGGATATACAAGGCCGCTGGGCTCGGGCTGGTCGGCGACTACGGCGTCGCGGACCCCAAACGGCCGCTGGGCCGGGCCGCCGCAGTGATCTGGACCATCGTGGGCGTCAGCTTCGTCTCGCTGTTCACCGCGGCCCTCGCCAGCCAGCTGACCGTGCAGAACATCCAAAGCAAGATCACCGGGGTGCAGGACCTGAGCGGGGCGAAGGTCGCCACCGTCAGCGGCAGTTCAGCGGCGGCGTATCTGACAGCCCACGCCATCAGCTTCACCGGCGTCCCCACCATCAACGACGCCTACCGGCAGCTGGATTCCGGCGGGGTCGATGCCATCGTCTTCGATGCTCCGGTCCTGCAAAACCACATCAAGCTCACCCGCAGCACCAACGAGACCATGGTCGGCGGCATCTTCACGCGCGAGAACTACGGCATCGCGCTACCGGCCGGTTCGGCGCTGCGCAAGAAGATCAACGAGACGTTGCTCGAGATCACAGCGGACGGTACCTACGACGAGCTCTACTCCAAGTATTTCGAGGACGCGAATTCCGGTTGAACTCGACCTGGCCCTGCGGCGTCCTGTGGTCCCGACGACCAGCGGGCCGGAGGTTTAGTCGCAAGCTAAGGTCGGCATGGGTTATTGATAGGAACAGCGCCGTCCGAGAGAACACTTATATAGGTGTTCAGGTCATGGAGGCAACCGAGACTCCATCGCGTCTTGCCGGTCGAGTCGATAGGGTACCCTGCATTGACGTGCTGATAGCTGTCGAACGGATCGATGGGCAGCCGGGGTATGACGTCAGGAACGTTGTAGATCCGCCACGACACCGTGCTGTGGTAGCCGTATGCCGCTGCGAAGTTCGCGTCACCGACCTTTGGGGAGGCGAACGTCCACACTTGGGGCTTGAGAGGTGTATTGGCAGACATGTCGGCAGCGAGAAGCGTCACCAGCGCAGCTCCCAGGCTATGTCCGGTCACGATGACTGGAATGTTGGGATCGATTTTGTCAAATAAGCCGCTGGCGGCCGCACCTTGTTGTGTGGGGTCCATCGTGGTCAACGTCTTATAGATATCGTAAAAGCCTTCGGCCACATTGCCGCCACCTTTGACGGTCGGGTCGAACGACACGGGAAGAAAATGCAGATTGTCCCACCATTCGGTGGCAGTTGCGGTGCCCCGGATGGCAATTACCTGCTGAATCGGATCGCCACCTTTGGCGAGATACCCATAGAGCTTCGGTTCCCCGATGGGCTCGATAATGAAGTCCGACATCTGGATGGTGCGTTCCAGCGTAAAACCTGCGGGTAGGTTCGCGATTTCGGGAGGATTGACCAGGTCGGGCGCGTTCGTAACCTGGTCGTAAGCGGCCTGGATGAATGGACCCAAGCTGACCGCCGTTGCCGTATTCATTGGAATGCTGAGCATCTCTTCTCCTGTTGATTTTGTTGTTTCAGGCCTGGCAGTTGATCCGGCGCTGCGATCATTGGGTTCCGTTGGGGTGGGTGAGCCCTAGGTCGTAGGTGAGGATCACGGCTTGGATGCGGTCGCGGGCGCCGATTTTGGCTAGTACGCGGCCGACGTGGGTTTTGATGGTGGACTCCGATAGCACCAGGCGTTCAGCGATCTCTGCGTTGGTCTGGCCTTGACCGATCGCGAGCAGGATTTCGCGTTCGGTGAGGGTACGCAGTCGGGGGTTGTCGTGGGGATCGTGGCCTTGTGGGCGGCTGGGCAGGTGGTGGGCATAGGCGTCTAAGAGTCGCCGGGTGAGGGCGGGGGCGATGACGGCGTCACCCGCGGCGACACAGCGGATGCCGGCGAGCAACTCCTCCGGGCGGGCGTCTTTGAGGAGGAAGCCGCTGGCTCCCGCACGCAGGGCGGCGTAGGCGTATTCGTCGAGGTCGAAGGTGGTCATGACCAGGACGCGGGAGCGGCCGCCGGCGGCGGTGATGCGGCGGGTGGCCTCGATGCCGTCCATGCCGGGCATCCGGATGTCCATGAGGATTACGTCGGGGTGCAGTTCCGCGGTCTTGCGTACGGCCTCGGCTCCGTGCGCGGCTTCGCCGACGACCTCGGTGTCGGTGGTGGTCTCCAGCAGCATGCGGAAGCCGAGCCGTTGCAGGGGTTGGTCGTCGACGATGAGCACGGTGGTCATGAGGTAGCGCCTTGTGGGTCGGGCAGCGGGGTGAGGTTGAGGGTGGCCTGCACGGTCCATCCTCCACTGGGCTGTGGTCCCGCGTGGACGGTCCCGCCATAGAGGGCTGCCCGTTCTGTCATGCCGACGAGGCCGTGTCCTTCCTCGTTGGGCGGCTCGGGCTGCCCGGTGCCGCGGGATGGGCCGGTGTCCTGGACGTGGATGCGCAGTTCGGTTCCCGCAACGGTCAGCGCGAGGTGGGCCTCGGTGTCCGCGCCGGCGTGCTTAAGGGTGTTGGTGAGCGCTTCTTGGACGATGCGGTAGACGGTCAGCTGGACACCGCGGTCCAGGGCGTCGACGTCGCCGGTGGTGCGGTAGAGGATCTGCGGTCCGGCGGCACGGATGCGGGTGCACAGTGCGGCGATGTCGGCGATGCCGGGTTGGGGGCTGAGCTGTGGGGTGTCGGCTTGCTCGCGCAGTACGCCGAGCATGCGGCGCAGCTCGCCCAGGGCCTGGCGGCCGGTTTCGGCGATGAGCCCGAGCGCTTCCTTGCCCCGCGGGGGGGTGACGTCGGCCGCGTATCTGCCGGCGTCGGCGAGGGTGATCATGACGGAGAGATGGTGGCCGACGATGTCGTGCATCTCGCGGGCCACGCGGGTGCGCTCGGTGGCTGCGGTCAGCTTGGTGCGCTGGTCGCGTTCGATCTCCAGGCGGGTCGCGCGGTCGCGCAGGCCGGCGAGCTGGACGCGTCGGATCCGCACCGCCAAGCCCAGGGCGACGGCTGCGGTCGGGGTGCTGAACAGGAAGAACAGGGCGTCCCAGACGGACACCGCAGCGGAGATACGCACGGCGACCAGGGCCAGTGCCCCGGCCATGACTGTGCAGGCCCAGGGCAGATGCCGCAGGCGTCCGTGCAGCGCCAGGCTGTACAGGGCGATGAGCAGGGCGATGTCGGCGCGCAGCCACGCGCCCAGGGACCACTGGACCAGCAAGACGGTCGCGATGGCGGTGAACGCGGCAGCGGGTGTCCTGCGCCGCCCCAGCAGTGGCAGCACCAGTCCGGCCTGCAGCGCCAGCATGCCGGCCACGGGCAGGCGGGTGAGCGTGACGCCGTGGCCGAGGGGCCGGCTACCTCCGTGCATCAGGTCCGGCACGCAGAACAGCAGGAACACGGCGACCACCACTGCGGTGTCCAGCGCCCAGCGGTGGTCGCGGTCCACTGTGCGCAGGCGTTGGCCGGCGCGGCCCAACTGGGCGACCAGCGGGTGTCCGCCCCACAGGGGATCGGGCTCGGCCGGCGTCAGGTGAGGTGGCGTCCACGCGCTGGAGGTGTGGTCGGTGGTCACGGGAGTCACCTGTCCTTGGTGGGTGGGGGACAGAGTGTGGCGCGGGGACGGGTGTCAGGCGTCGGTGTGCACCAGCCGGTAGGCCGCGCCCGCCAGGGCCAGGACGGTCCAGCCGAGGAAGACCGCGAGTCCGGCGATGGGCGTCAGGGTGTTCGCGGCGTGGTGCAGGGCGAACATCGACTCGCCCGCGTTGCTGGGCAGATACGGCCCGATGTCGTTCTGCCAGGCGCTGGGCAGCAGCGAGATCAGACCCGGGACCAGCATCAGCGCCCCGACCAGGACCGAGATGCCACCCGCCACCGAACGCAGCAGGGCACCCAGGGCGGTGCCGATCACGCCGACCAGGCCGAGGTAGAGACCCGCGCCCAGCAGGCTGCGCAGCACCCCCGCGTCTCCGAGCGTCAGCGCCGCGGGGGTCCCCGCGACGACGCCGCTGGCGAACAGGAACGTGATGACCGCCCCGGCCGTGCCCACCACCAGCGCGACCACGCCGAACACCGCCGACTTCGACCACAGCACCGGCAGGCGGCGCGGGACCGCGGCCAGGGTGGAGCGGATCATGCCGGTGGAGTACTCGCCAGCAGTGACCAGCACGCCCAGCACACCCAGCGCAAGCTGAGCGAAGTTCGTGCCGAACAACGACAGGCTCACCGCCGTGGCCTTGGCGAAGTCCGCGTCGATGTGCTGCCCAGAGCTGATCCTGGACTTGTACTGTACCGCGGCGATAAGCCCGAAGGCCACCATAAACAGCAGACCCAAACCGAGAGTGATCCAGGTAGAGCGCAAAGACCACAGCTTGGCCCACTCCGAGCGCAGCACCCGCTGCCCGGTCACCCGGTAGGGCGGTCGGGCAGCCTGGGCAGGGGCGACCTGGGCAGGGGCGGTCGGGGAGGCGTGGGTCGCAGTGATAGTGGTCATGCCGCCCTCCCGGGGGCCTGGATGCCGGTGGTGGAGCTGTGGTACTCCACGGCATCTCGGGTCAGGTCCATGAACGCCTCTTCCAGGGAGATGGACTTGGCGCTGAGTTCGAACAACGCGATGCCGTGCTGGGCGGCCGCAAGTCCGATCGAGCGCAAAGACATGCCGGTCACCAGCAGCTCGTTGGAGTGGGGCCGTCCGGAGATCTCCACGCCGGACCCGGCCAGCACCTCGCGCAGGCGGGCCGGGTCGGCGGTGATCACCTTCACACTGTCACCGCCGGCCTGGCGGATCAGGTCCGCCACGGTGGTGTCGGCCAGCAGGCGTCCGCGTCCGACGATGATGAGGTGGTCGGCGACCAGGGCCATCTCGCTCATCAGGTGCGAGGACACGAAGACCGTGCGCCCCTCGGCGGCAAGACCGGTGAGCAGGTTGCGGATCCACAGCACACCCTCGGGGTCCAGTCCGTTGACCGGCTCGTCGAGCATCACCGTGGCTGGGTCCGCCAGCAGCGCCGCCGCGATGCCCAGGCGCTGGCCCATCCCCAGGGAGAAGGCCCCCGCGCGGTTGTTCGCCACGGACTGCAGGCCGGTCAGCTCGATCACCTCAGTCACCCGGCGACGCGAGATGCCGTGGGTGTACGCCTGCGCCATCAGGTGGTTGAAGGCCGAGCGGCCGGGGTGGATCGACTTGGCTTCCAGCAGCGCGCCGACTTCCTGCAGCGGCGCGCTGTGCTGGGCGTAGCGGCGACCGTTGACGCTGACTGAGCCGCTGGTCGGGGCATCCAGGCCGACGATCATGCGCATCGTGGTGGACTTGCCCGCGCCGTTGGGTCCCAGGAAGCCGGTGACGGCGCCCGGCTGGACGACGAAGTCCAGGTGGTCGACCGCCGTCTTCTCCCCGTACCGCTTGGTCAGTTGACGTGCCTCGATCATCGTTGTTTCCTCGCATCCGGGCGCCGGACCGTCCCGGGCGGCCTTCATTTACAACGCTAGAATCCGGCCCCCGGCGATCGGTGGTACCAGGGAATGAACTGCGACGGGTGCGTGGTACCGCGGTACGACACAACGCGCCCCGGTCCGGGGAGGGCGTCCGACAGTGAACATTGCGTCACAAGGTCGCGAGGTGCTCGTCGTTGGCGCCTACTTCGCCGATCTGATCTTTCGAGATCTATCCCGGCCTGTCCTGACCGGCACCGAGGTCTTTGCCGGGGGGTTCAGTCTGCTACCCGGCGGGGCCTTCACCCTGGCGATGGCCATGCGCCGCCTGGGGCACGATGTCGTGTGGGCCACCGACTTCGGCAATGATTTGTTCAGCCAGCAGGTCCTGTCTGTTGCCCGCGTAGAGGGTCTCGACGAGACCGGCTTTCGCCATCATTCAATCCCCTTGCGCAGCGTCACGGTGGCCCTGTCGTTTCCCGGTGACCGGGCCATGGTCAGCTATCAGGACCCGGTCAGCCCGCAGTCGCTCGCCGCGCTGCTGCACGAACACCGCCCCCGGGTACTGATACTGCCTAAGCTTCAGTATGGCGCGGCCGTGCAGGCTGCCCTGCGGGTCGCGCGCCAACTCGGGACCCAGGTGTTCATGGACTGCCAGGACGTCCCCGCCACCCTCGACACCCCCACGGTGCGCGAGGTCCTCGCCCAGGTCGACGTCTTCGCCCCCAACACCGACGAAGCGCTGCGGCTGACCGGAACCAGCACTGTCGACGACGCCCTGGAGGTGCTTGCCGGCCTGGTGGACACCGTGGTCGTCAAACGCGGCGGCGCCGGAGCCGCCGCAGTCCAGGGCGGGAAGCGGTATGACATCCCCGCCGTCCCGGTCGAGGTCCTGGATACCACCGGCGCCGGTGACTGCTTCAATGCCGGCTTCGTGCACGCGCACCTCACCGGGCAGCAGCTTTCCCACTGCCTTTATGCCGCCGTCGCCTGTGGCGCCGCGGCGAACACCGGCCCCGGCTCCAGCGCCGCACCCGACCTGGCGGGGCTGCAGCACTGGCTGTCCCGTGTTCCTCACCCATGACCGTCCGCTGGACGGACACCCGGCAACGCGGGCGAGGGTCCCGACCATTTGCACACAGTGGGAACTGCGTTTCGCACAGTTAGTTGTTCAGGTAACGTTCCGTTGATATTAATCCGAGCGTCCGGGCACACGGCAGCCCCGCGCCGCCGGAGGGGCGGTGCATGAAAATCCTGGTCGCCGACCTGGACGGCACTCTCCTGGACGGCGATGCGGCCGACCGGTGCCAGCTGCATGCTGCTCTGAGTCGCCATCCCGAGGTGACGGTGGTCTTCGCGACCGGCCGCGGTCTGCCCTCGGTACGCGAGGCGCTACGAGACCCGCTGCTGCCGCAGCCGCGTTGGATCATCGCCGACGTCGGGGCGAGTGTGATCGATGGAGTGGACCTGACCCCGATCGAAGCGCTGCAGGACCAGCTGCGGGCCGGCTGGCCCGGTGCGGAGCGGGTGCGCGCCGCGTTACGTCGTTTCCCCGCGTTGACCTATCAAGACGGTGTGGCGCAGAACGGCCGTTGCTCGTTCTACCTGCGCCCCGAGCAGTTGACGTCGGAGATCACCGACGCAGTGCAGGCGTTGGGTTGCACGTGGCTGTACTCGGCGGACCGCTACTTCGACGTGCTGCCACCGCGTGTGTGCAAGGGCAGCGCCCTGTCAGCCCTGGCCCGCGAGTACCACTGGTCGATGGCCTCGATCCTGGTCGCCGGCGACTCCCTCAACGACCTGTCACTGTTCCAGCTCGGCGCGCACGGCGTGATCGTCGGCAACGCCGAGCCCGCCCTGCTCGCCGCGGTAGCCGCGAGCGACACCGTGCACCGACCCGACCAAACGGGCGCCGCCGGTGTCCTGTCCGCCCTTCAAGACCTGGGCTGGGTGCAACGCGACTACCCGCTCGTGGTCGGCTACCATCGCCCACCGGTGAGCTTGACCCCCGGCGGGTGGCAGCCGCCGTCAAGCCCCAACGGCGTCCTACCCACTCTGCGCAGCCTGTTCACCGGAAACCTACAAGCCATCTGGGTAACCGCCGCGGTCCTTGAGCACGACGCACCCGCGGCCTGCCTCCACGGGCACAACACCGGGCTGCCACTGTCTTTCCTGCCGCTGAGCCCCACCGAGTGGGCCGGGTACTTCCACCAGGCCTGCAAGGAGGCGCTGTGGCCAGTGCTGATGTCCCAACCCCAGCGCCTGCGCTTCGAGTCGGCCGCTTGGGCGCACTACCGCGCGGTGAACGCACGCTTCGCCGACCACATCAGCACCCTGGCCGCACCGGGCGCAACCGTCTGGCTGCACGACTACAACCTGTGGCTCGTGCCCGGCCTGCTTCGCCCGAGCCGCCCCGACCTGCGGCTGGGTATGTTCCACCACACGCCCTTCCCGGCGCCGGACATCTTCGCCGCGCTGCCCACCGCCCCGGAGCTCCGCGCCTCCCTGGGCTGCCTGGACTGGGCCGGATTCCACACCGAGGCCTTCGCCGAGCACTTCCGGCAGGCCCTGGCCGGCGTCCCCCGACTGCCACGCCTGGGAGTGCATCCGCTGGGCATCGACCGTGACGCCATCGAAGCACTGGCTCGCACCCGCAAGCCCCACAACCGACCGGCCAGCGGACCCCTGGTGCTCTCCGTCGAACGCCTGGACTACATCAAGGCTCCGGTGCAGAAGGTCGAGGCCATCGCGGCGCTACTCGCCCGCTGCCCCGAACTGCGTGGACACCTGCAGTTCCGGCTGGTGTGCCCACCCCCCGAATCCGGCATCACTGCCTACGACGCGACACGCCACACACTCGAACGCCGCATCACCGAGGTCAACCACTCCTGGAGCACCAGCAGCTGGCAGCCCATCGACTACCTACCCCGCAGCCTGCCCTTCGCTGAGGTGATCGACCACTACCTCGCCGCCGACGTGTTCTGGGTGACCTCCTTGCAGGACGGCATGAACCTGACCGCGAAGGAGTTCATCACCGCCCAGGCAGCCGCCGGCCTGTCCGGCGTGCTGGTGCTCTCCCAGCACACCGGCGCCGCCGACCAACTCCGCACCGCAGCACTGCTCACCGACCCCCACTCACCCGCAAACCTCGTCGACACCCTGCAGCAGGCCCTGGCGCTTGCCCCCGCTGAACGACGCACGCGTCTAGAACACCTCGCTGACCTCCTCGGACACCGCCACCCCTCGGACTGGGCCGCCCAGATCATCACCGCTATCAACGCAACGGTGCCTTATGACACCTTGGTCGATGACTCGTCCTCCGTAGGTCCTGGGATCGTGTCGATCCCCTCCATCTCCTTGGTGAATTCGATCGCCTCGTCGTCCATGATCGCGCGCGGGACTGGTGAGTTAGCCGCTAGGACGGTGACCTAAAGCCAGGTAGCCAGTAGCGTTTCCGATGGTGGTTGTCACGGTTACCACGTTATTGGTCGAGTGCTGCGCAATGGGGAGGGTAAACGCGCCATCCGGCTTGGCTTGGACCGACATCACTGTTGTGGCGGCGCCGGGGGCACCGGCGTCCGTCACGGCTATGTCCACGCGTGCACCGGGTGTGGTCAGACCGGTCACCGTCAGCAGCGTGCCTGAACCGGAGACGGTGGCGCTCAACGGTGCTGTCGCGGGTGGTGGGGTGTCGACATAGCGGGCACGGGTGATGGCCGGCTGTTCCAGCGGCCGGCCGGCACCTAACGCCAGCGCCAGTCGCACCACTTGTGCCTGTGCCCAGGTCAGTGGGGCGACTGAGCCGGCAGGACGGCCGGGTGCGAAGCCGATCGATGCCAGGGTGGGGTCGGTCCCGTATGGGGAGGCCTCCAGTGCCGGGTCTTCCCAGTCCTGCTCGGGTTCCAGACCCACGTCGGAAGTCATCCGCTGCATGCTCATCAGCAGCGCCGCGGCAGTGGCAGTGGCACCGGTCTGCAGCTCTTGTTCGCCGCGCTCGCCGGACAATACTGGCCAGAGGTGCCCTGATCCGGTGGCGCCGGTCGGCCAGGGTCGACCGGACGGAGCGCAGTCGGTCCGATCAGGTTCGTAACAGTCGCCGTAGCCATCCGAGCTACCCGGTGCTGAGGTCCCGTAGCGGTAGAAGCCGACACCGCTGGGGGTGTCCCGACGAATCGTCGCGTCCACCACTTTCAGCGACGCGAGTACATCGGGGTCATTGGCGGGTAGCTCGCCAAGCCGGACAAGCTCCATGAACCCGGCGTCGACGACCTGGCGTTGGTCGGCGTCCGGCGCGCCATTGCCAAGGTTGTAGACACTCGGCGCATTCGGATCGCCGGTCTTGGACAGCCGCAGGAAATAGCGTGGCCCGTAGGGACCCGTGGTGGTGAGCGTCCAGTCCTTGATGTGCCGCGCAAAGTCATCAGCGGTGGCCTGGTAGAGCCGGGCGCGAGTGGTGTCGTTGTGTTGACCGGCGATGGCGCTGGCCGCAGTCAGGCCGGCGATTTCGGCAGCGATGGTCGAGGGGGAGTAGCCGGTCTGTTCCTCCCACCGCTCGACGCCGAAGGCCGGACCGTGCGCGACCAGGAAATCCGCGGCCGGCCGGACATGGTCGGTCCACAGCGCGGTATCACCGCCGAGCCCTGCCTGCCATGCCATCAGGATGGGATACGCAGTCTCGTCAAGCTGATCACTACCGGAGTCCGGCGCTACCTTGCCGTTGAGCAGCGAGTTGCGCGGCAGGCGGCCGTCCGGGAGCTGCTGGCGATGGAACAGGAACCGGGTGGAGTCTTGCGCGGTGGCCAGGTCACCGTCGACGAGCAGCGCGGTGAACGCCTCGTAGAGATCGCGGGAGAACACCTCACGGTAGGAGCCGAAGTAGACCGGTTTTCCGTTCACCAGGTCGCCAGCGCTGACGGCCTGACCCCATGGGCTGGCCAGGGACGCGGCGATCGCACCGGGAAAGGTCTTGTCCTCGCTGGCCTTGACCACATTCGCCGAAAGGTAGTAAGTGGAGCGCATCCGGTCTATCGCGGCTTGATCAAAGCCGGGCAGGGTGGTCGGTGGCGGGCGCAGCCGGGCGTCATAGGCGCGCCAGCCATCGGTATATCCCGCCAATGTCGCGGCGAATGGGTTGGCTGCCGCCTTGTCCGCGACTGAGACGGCGCCGCGTTGGTCCCGCCCGAAGCCGAGGGCGACTGTGATGTCGCCGTCGGGGTTCGGCGCGACCCGGGCGGTGACCACGACGTGCCCGTTCGGTGCGGCGGTGTCGTCGCCGAGCATTCGCGTGGTGTCGAGCTGGGTTAGCCCATCGCTGGCAGTGCCGGCATAGCCGACACTGGCCTTGGTAAGACCACCGTCGGTCGCGCTCAGCGCCATGAACGTCGCAACGGCGTAGTCGCGATTCACTGCCTCAGTGGTCGTCGCGACGTCGTAGGCGACCGGGACGGGTGTGTGGGTGGAGGTGTCGATCACCGCGGAGTCGGCGCCGCCGTTGGCCTGACCGCCTCCGCCGTTGCCGTTGACATGTGCATCGAGGCGAAGGTAAAGGTTCAGCCCTTGCGGTGCCGGGCCGTGCGTGCCGCGCACGGTGGTGTGCGTGACGACAGCGTCCCGGGCGGGGTCGGCTACATAGGTCGTGACGAGCTGATAGCCGTGCGCTGCACTGGTGGCGAGGACTGTGCAGGCCATTCCGGTGGGGTCGGCGCTGACGGTATAGGTCAGGTCGCGGGTCTGTAGATCAGTGAAGCTGTGTCCGTCAGTGACCACGTACTGCATGGTCTCGACGTTCGTGTTGTCCACAGTGGGGCTGTAGACATCGGATAGGACGCCGTTGGCGACGGTGTACCAGATCTTGGATGTGACGTTCGCGGCCGTGCCGACGCAGTCCTTGCGCGCCAGATCAAAGCGGGACAGCACGCCTGGTGCGCCGGGTGCGGTCATCCCAGCGGCTGGCGGGTTCGCCGGAGGTGCGGATGCCGCTGTGCAACCAGCCGCGACGCTAAACCCGAGCACACCTGTGGCGAACAGCGCCACGACAATGCTCACACAAGGATTGTGAGCCCGGTGAATCCGTCGGCGGTCTTGATTCCAGGCCATAGCGCACATCATTGCGATGCTGATCACGGTCTGGTGGCGCGGGTGAGGAGGTAGCGCTGCGCGGGAATGCTGAGAGTCGGTCGGCCGGCCAGTCGGTAGTGCTCCCAGGCGGCGACGTGGCGGATGGCCGTGAACTCGACAGGACGCACGTTCGCGCGACCGAGAACGTGCGTGCTGTCGAGTTCACGGCCGTCACCCACGCCTTGGCCAGTGACCGCGGGCCCGGTAGGCACAGCCTGCGAAGGTGGCAAGATGCGCCGGTGAGCACCTTCGTTCTTCTTCCTGGTGCGGGTGGCTCGGCGTGGTACTGGAGTCGTGTGGTCCCCTTGCTGGCCGACGCCGGGCATGATGTCGCTTCCGGGCTGACCTGGCGAGTTCCGACGTGACCTGTCGGCGTGGTGGCGAGTTCCGGTCTGATGTGGCGAGAATGATTGCCGGGTGGCGCTGGAGAGGTATGTCGGGCTTCCGGGGCTGGTCGAGGGGTTCGAGGCGGTGTACCTCGACGAGCGCGGTGTGGAGCAGCGGGTGCCGTGGGGGTGGCTGCCGGAGGTCGCAGGTGAGCTGGGCCGTGCGGTGCGGTCGTTTCCGTCGTATCGGGGTCAGCGGAATTTCCCGGGTTGGTACTGGTCGGCGACGCAGGGATGCCGGATCGGGTTCGAGTCGTGGGTGGAGCGCGATCACTTGGTCGCGTTGGACTTCGACTCCTCGGTAGTCGGGATCGTGTCTCAGCCGTTTTGGCTGCTGTGGCCGGGGGAGAAGGGCAAGCCGCGGCGGCACGCGCCGGACTTCCTTGTCCTAGTGGAGGGCGGCGGTGTGCTGGTACTGGACTCGCGACCGGTGGAGCGGATTGAGCCGGCTGATCGTGAGGCGTTCGAGGTGACCGAACGGGCGTGCGGGCTGCTGGGGTGGCGCTATGCGGTGTGGGACCGGCTCGATGGTGTGGTGGTGGCCAACCTGAGGTGGCTGGCCGGCTATCGGCATCCACGGTGTTTCGACGAGCAGGTGGCGGCCCGGCTGGGGGAGGTGTTCACGCGACCACGGTCGTTGATGGAGGGCGCGGAGCTCGCGGGTGACCCGCTGGGCACGTTGCCGGTGCTTTATCACCTGTTATGGACGCGGCGGCTGCTCATCGATCTGGCGCTGGTGTTGTCTGACCGCACGGTGGTGCGGGCCGCACCGCGGGTGGCGAACGTGGCGAAGGACCTGGTGTTGGCCGGTGGGTTGGATGGCTGAGCGGCCGGGAGTGTTGCGGGTCAATGACCGGGTGGTGTTCAGCGGGACCGCGCACACCGTGGTGGCGATCTCGGGCGCGACGATCCGGCTGGTGTCGGCGGCGGGTGCGACGACCGTGGTCGCACTGCCTTATCTGCTCGCGGCGGAGGATTTCGAGCTGGTCGGGGCGGCACCGGCGCCCAAAGTGGACTCGCACAGCCTGCTCGACGCGTTGCCCGAGCAGGTGGTGGCGGCCGCGCGGACGTGGGAACGGCACCTGGTCGAGATCCAGACTGGCCTGCCGCTCGGTGCGCCGCCCGACGTTGTGCCTCGCCCGGAGTACGACCCGGTGCGTGCTTCGCTGGCGGCGCGGGAGCGGGCTAAGGCCGAGGAGCTGACCGCGGCAGGGGTGAAGACGAGCGTGCGGACGGTGCAGCGGATGCGCAGCCGCTACCACGAGCAGGGGTTGTGGGGGCTCGTCGATGCCCGCTATATCCGCACGGCCAAGCCGACCGGGAACGTCGACGCGCGGGTGGTCGCGGCCGCCACTGCGGTGATCGAGGCGCAGACCGGGACGTCGACGGGCACGAAGTCGCGGGCGATCCGCCAGATCCGGGAGTTGCTTGACGACGAGCACGGCCCGGGTGTGGTGGCGATGCCGGGGAAGACGACGTGTTATCGGCTGTTGGAGGTGCTCTCGGCAGGTCGCTACACCTTCGGGTCGGCGGTGACCCGCCGGCAGACCGCGAACAAGCCGCCGCGCCCCTACACCGCGACGACCGCGAACCGGCCGGGTGAGCAGGTCCAGCTCGACGCGACGCCGCTGGATGTGATGGCGGTGATGGACGACGGGGTGATCGGCCGGGCCGAGCTGGTCCTGGCCATCGACATCGCGACTCGCACGATCGGCGCGGGGGTGCTGCGCCCGGTCGGCGCGAAGGCGGTCGACGCGGCGCTGCTGCTAGCGCGGATAACGGTCCCGGAACCGATGCGCCCGGGTTGGGATGCGGCGCTGGCCATGTCGGCCTCGAGGATCCCGCATGCCCGACTGGTCACCCTCGACGCGCGGATGGCGCTGGCCGCGGCCAAGCCGGTCATCATCCCGGACACCGTGGTGATCGACCACGGCAAGATCTTCCTGTCCGAGGTGTTCCTGCGGGCGGCGGACACCCTGGGCATCTCGGTGCAGCCCGCGCACCAGCAGACGCCCACCGACAAAGCGATCGTGGAGCGGACCTTCGAGTCGATCAACACGCTGTTCTGTCAACACGTCGCCTCCTACACCGGCCGCGACGTCACCCGCCGCGGCCGCGACGTCACCCGCCGCGGCCGCGACGTCGCCGAGCGGGCCGTGTGGTCACTGCCCGAGCTGCAGGAACTGTTCGACGAGTGGGTCATCGCGGGTTGGCAGACCCGTCCACACGAGGGGCTGCGGCATCCGTTTAACCCTGACCAGGCCGCGTCCCCCAACGACGCCTACGCCGCCCTGGTCGCCGCCGCCGGATACGTGCCCCTCGCGCTGACCGGCCAGGACTACATCGAGCTGCTGCCGGCGGACTGGCGGGCGATCAACGACGACGGCATCCAGATCGACTACCGCACCTACAACTGCCCCGAGCTGGGGCCCTACCGCCGCGCCAGCTCCGGGATCACCAGCCGCAACGGCCGGTGGGAGGTCCATTTCGACCCCTACGACGTCTCCCGGATCTGGGTCCGCGACCACCACCACGGCGGCTGGATCACCGTGCCCTGGACGCACCAGGCGGTCGTCGGCCAGCCGTTCGCGGACTTCACCTGGCGCGCCTCGCGCAAGATCGCCGCGCAGCGCGGCCTGGATGACACCAACGAGATGGCCGTCGCGGTGATCCTGGCCGCGCTGCTGCGCCGCGCCGAGACGGGCCCCGACGCCCAACGCGCACTGGCCCGCACCCTGACCTCCCGGTCGATGTCCAACCACCTACCCGCCGAGCTGACCGCGGCATCGGTCGTGCCTGAGTCGCTGCCCGCCGGTGAGCAGCTCACCGATGTCGAACATCGGGGCCCCGTCGACGCTGGTGAACCGCCATCGGCGGGTGAGCCCGAGAACAACCAGGCCGGCGCAGTGGTGCCGTTCGGGATCTTCGACCCGTTCGCCGAGGATCTGGAGGTGGGCCGGTGACCTCCACCCTCACCGCCACCGTCAGCCATCCGCTGGCCACGAAACAGGGCTGGGCGTCTTTCGCCGCGCGGGCCAACCCCGAGCCGCCCCGGTTGCTGCCCACGCCCGACTGGCAACGGCTGGATTCCCTCGAGCGAGAGCTCTACAACGAGGCCCGGCACGACTACCACTCCGCGCTGCTGCTGGTCGCGACCCCGGACATCAAAAAAATCATCCACACCGGGGCGAAGCTGGTGGTCAACAACCGCGGCAAACAACTCGGCCGGCGCGGGCTGATCGTCTCCGGCGCCAGCGGCACCGGCAAGTCCACCTCGATCACCCAGCTGGGCAAGAAATACCAGATCGACCTGGAACGCCGCAGCCCGACCGTGCGCGACCGCATCCCGGTCGTCTACATCGTGGTCCCACCCGATGCCACACCCAAGATGCTGGCCACCGAGATGGCGGTGTTCCTCGGCCTGCCGGTCGCCGAGCACGACAGCCCGCAATCGGTGGCGCACACCGTCGCCGCGGTGATGCGCCGGGTCGGCACCGGTCTGGTCCTCGTCGATGAGATCCACCGCCTCGACCTGCACACCCGCCAAGGCAAAAACGCCTCCGACCAGCTGAAATACTTCTTCGACACGATCAGCGCCACGTTCGTCTACGCCGGGCTCGACCTGGATGAGACGGGCATGTTCTCCGGGGTCCGCGGCCGCCAGATCGCCGGACGGTTCATCCCGGTCAACACCGGTCCCTTCACCCACCGCACCGCCGAGGCCAAGCGGGACTGGGCCAAGCTCGTCGCCACGATGGAACAAGCGCTGCGGCTACACCGCCACCAGCCCGGCACCCTAATCGAGCTCGCGCCCTACCTCCACGCCCGCACCGGCGGCATGATCGGCAGCCTCGACCAGCTCGTCCACGAAGCCGCCAACGACGCCATCAGCGATGGCACCGAGAAAATCACCAAAGCGCACCTCGACGCGGTCATCCTCGACATCGCCGCCCAAACCCAGTACGACCCGGCCCCGCCGCGGCGACCCCGCAACCACACGGGGGACCGATGAAACTCTGGCAGCAACCCACCCAGCGGCTACCGGTCCGCGTCCGGCCGGTCCGCGGGGAAACCCTGGTCTCCTACACCTTCAGGCTTGCCACCGCCAACGACCTCGACCGCCCGACCATCCTGCTGCGGGCGCTGGGCGAACCGACGGTCAGCCTGTTCCAGTCGATGGTCGACAACTACGACGTCGTGCTCAACCAGCACGCACTCCGCAGGCTGGAAACCTTCACCGGCATTCCCGCCCAACGGCTGCGCATGTCCCTGCCGGCCCTGGACCGCACCGACGCCCCACCCGCCGGCATCCCCGCGACCAGGCCCCACCGATGCCAGTCGCTGCGAACCCCCTGCGATGGCTGCGCCGCACGCCTGCCCGACCACCCGAACATCGTGGTCCGCACCCTGCACTTCCCCCAGATCTGCCCACGGCACCGCCGCTGGATCGACACCGACCAAAACCAGCCGCACCAGGTCAGCTTGACCGGTGCTCCCGACATCATCACCGCTCACCGCAGATACACCCGCCTGCGCGTCAGCGTCGGCGACAACGACTGGACCCACCAGCAGCTGCGGCAAGCGACCTCGATCGCGATGGTCTGGGCCACCCGAAGCCATCTCAACAGCCCAAAATTGCACGCCAGCTGGACCGCCCGAGCCGCCGCCCTGGGTGGCTCCCATGACCCACGCCAGCCTTCCCCGCTGCTGGTGTTCCCCGAAGCCGTCGCCCTCGCCGAGATCCTCTGCGACCTCCCTTGGCGCCGCCACGTCGCGATGGTCGAACACGACTGGGACCTCACCGACTTCTACCGCCGAATCGGCCGACGCCTCAGCCAACCCAGGGCCTTCGTCGGCGCGATCCGCTACCTCAACAACCACGAGCCCCTACGCACCTGGATCGCCACGCACCGCCACCAACACGCCCAGACCCGCACCGAGTTCTGGCAACGACACCACCGACGACGCTCCACACAGACCCCATTCCCGGAAATTCGCCACTTCAAGTGAGAGACGATGAACAGTGACGACACCCCGACCAACTGGCGAACCGCAGGTCAACCCACATCAGCCTCGCCAGGTCAAACCGGAAGCGACACATGAGGCCATCGCCGTCGACCTGCCTGGCGATGACGAGAGCGACTTCCCCGGTTGGCCCGCAATACCGACGCGCGTGCTAGCTGGTGCGCAGGACCGATTCTTTCCCGTCGAGTTCCAGCGCGCCCTCGCGCGGGACCGCCTCGGCGTCGACGCCGATGTCCTACCTGGTGGCCACTTGATTGCGCTCGCCCAACCAGTCATGGTCGCCAACTACCTCCTGCAGCGCTGACTCCCGCGCCCGCGCATCCCGTTCGTCAGACCCGGGCGTACGCCAGCCGCGGCTTCGCCGACGTCGTTGCGGCCGCTGCTCCGCGCAGGTAGATCACGTAGGTCACGACGACGCACACCCCGTAGAAGCCCATGAAGAACCAGCATGCGGGGACGCCGGACTTGGTGGCGAGGAAGGACTGCCGGAAGGCCAGGTTGATGAACACTCCACCCATCGCGCCGATTGAGCCCGCGATGCCGATGACCGCACCGGACAGCCGACGCGCTGTCATCAGTGCAGGCTGGCTGGGCTCACCCGAGGCGATAGCCACTCGGGCCTTCACGTCGAAGATCGACGGGATCATCTTGTAGGTGGAGCCGTTGCCGATTCCGGAGAGCACGAACAGAGCGAGGAAGGCGGCCACGAACATCGGTAGGGACTTCTGGTTGGACGCCATGATGACCACGGCGGTGGCCAGGGCCATCCCGATGAAGGTCCAGACGGTGACCTTGGCACCGCCGTACCGGTCGGCCATCCACCCGCCGACTGGGCGGATCAGCGAGCCGATCAGCGGGCCGATGAAGACGACTGCGGCGGACTGCAGCGGGGTACGGCCGAACTGGTTTTGCAGCACCAGGCCGAACGCGAAGCTGTAGCCGATGAACGAGCCGAAAGTGCCGATGTGGAGAAACGACATCACCCAGGTCTGCGGGTCCCAGGCTGCTTCGCGCAGCGCGCCGGTGTCGTTGCGTACCGAGGTGATGTTGTCCATGAACGCAGCGGCGCACACCGCGGCGATCACGATCAGCGGGACATAGATGGCCAGCACCAGGCGTGGACTGGTGGCACCGAAAATCGCGATCACCAGCAGGCCGATGAGCTGCACCGCGGCCACTCCGAGGTTGCCGCCACCGGCGTTGAGTCCGAGCGCCCAGCCCTTGCGGCCCTCCGGGTAGAAGGTGTTGATGTTGGTCATCGACGAGGCGAAGTTGCCGCCACCCAGCCCGCCGAGGGCCGCGACGATCACAAACGTCGTGAACGACGTGCCCGGATGCATGACGATGATCGCCAGGACGGTCGGTATGAGCAGCACCGACGCGCTGACGATGGTCCAGTTGCGGCCGCCGAACCGGGCTGGCCCCATGGTGTAGGGAATCCGGATCAGCGCACCGATCAGTGAAGGAAGGGATACCAGTAAGAACTTGCCTGCCGGGTCGATCGCGTAGGCCTTGCCCATGAAGAACACGAGGACGGACCAGACCGTCCACATCGAGAATCCGACGTGCTCGGCGAAGATCGAGAACCACAGGTTCCGATTCGCCACCCGCTTACCCGTCTTCTCCCAGAATCCGGGATCTTCCGGCCCCCAGTGGTCGATCCAACGTCCCCGGCGAGCCGGCATGGCCGGCGCCGCTGTCTTGGTCGTGCTCATCGGGCCTCCAGAGCCGTGGTAGGGCGAGCGATGCTAGGGGTCGGTTGTGTTCCCGATGTTGCGTTTGTTGCGGCGCCGAGAACTCTTGTTCACAGAGCGGGGTGGCCCCAGTGTGAGGACCCGGCTACCGTGCGTCGTCCTCACACAGGGTCGCTATCGTCCGGCTCCTCCGGACGACACGGTGGACAGGAGCAGGTGACGGTGAGATTGGTTCGAGTGGTGGCGCTTATGGCGGCGACCGCATTGATGGGCTCCGCGGTGCTTGTGGTGGTGAGCCGCACCACGGAGTGGAGGACCAACGGCTGGGTGTGGTTGCTGGTCATGGCCGGACTGACGGTGATCAGCGGCGGGGTGTCGTGGTGGTCCATCGACGACCGCAGCCCGATTCCCGCCGACGGTGAGGGTGTGGCAAGCGCGCGGATCGAGACTGTGCACCCGCACGAAGGGTCGGCGACCCGGGCCGGGGCGGCAGTGGTGATGGCGATCACCGCCGAGAGCGAACCGTCGCCGGGAGGGCTGGTCGGCCGTGATCAGGAACTTGTCACGCTGCTGACCATGCTCGATCGGCGCCCAGGGGCCGCAGCGGGGGTAGTCGTGTCGGGGATGGCCGGGGTGGGTAAGACCGCACTGGCCTGGCAGGCCGCGCGCACCGCCGTGGGGCGGGGCTGGTTTCCCGGTGGGGCGCTGGTCGTCGACCTGCACGGTGATGACGCCGACCGAACTGCCCAGGTGGCTCTGGAGCGGGTCTACGCCGCGCTGCTGCGGGCCCTGGATCCGAGCCTGCCGGTCGCGGACCTACCAGGCACCGTCGAGGAGCAGGCCAGTGCCTACCACCAGCTGATGGCCCACCTCGACAGGCTGTCCCGGCCGGTGCTGCTGGTGCTGGACAACGTCGGCGACATCGACCAGGTGACCGGGTTGCTGCCCGCCGGCCGGGCGCATCGGGTGCTGATCACCTCCCGGCACACCCTGGGTGAGCTGCCCGGCGCCCGGTTGCTGGAGGTTGACGTGCTGGGACCGGAACACGCCGTCGAGTTGCTGGGTGCCCGCCGCCCTGGCGACTCCCGGCTGGGTGCAGACCCGGCGGCGGCCGCTGAGCTGGCCCGCCTGTGTGGGCACCTTCCGGTGGCGCTGCAGACCATCGCCGTGCTGGTGGCCGATGACCCCGCCCGCCCGATCGCCGGTCTGGTCAAAGAGCTGGCCGAGCAGACCACCCGATTGCCGGGCTCGCCTTCCCAGCGGTGGGCGGGACGGGCTGCCCTCACGCTGTCCTACGGGCACCTCGAGGACACCCCGGCCCGGCTGTTTCGGCTGCTGACGATGGTGCCCGGGGGCGACGCGTCGGCCCCGGCTGCGGCCGCCCTGGCCGATCAGCCCGTCGACCAGGTCCGCGCGAGTGTGGCCGCGCTGACCAGGGCGCATCTGCTGGAGTGCCACCGGCCCGTGCGGTGGCGCATGCACGACCTGGTCCGCTTGTGCGCCACGGAGTTCGCCACCGCTCACGCTCAGCACGACGGCCAGGATCAGGCGATCGCGCGGCTGCTGGGTCACTACCGGGACACCACCCACGCCGCCACCCGGCGCTTGTCCGCCGTGCCCACCCAGCCGATGTCCAATAGTTTCGACACCGCCGCACACGCCCTGGACTGGCTCAGCGCTGAGCGAGCCAACCTGGTCGCCGCCGTCACCTGGGCCGCCGGCACACCCGGGCGCTGCGAGCACGCCATCGACATCGCACTGGGCCTGGCCCAGTTCCTGGACCGGGAGCGCTACCTCGAGGACTGGACTGTCACCGCGACCACCGCGGTACACGCCGCCACCGGGCTCGGCGACCATCACCGCGAAGGCGCGGCGCTGAACAACCTCGGCAGTGCACTGGCCGAGGTGGGTCGCTTCGAGGAGGCCATCACCAGCCACCGCCAGGCCGCCGACATCTACCACAAGCTCGGGGACCAGCACGGTGAGGGCCGCGCGCAGGGCAACCTGGGTCTTGCCCTGATCCAGCTCCGCCGCCCAGGCGACGCGCGTGCTGCCTTGGAACAAGCCTCAGCGTTGTTCGTCGCGCTACACGCGTACGACGACGCCGACCGGGTCGTCGGACTCTTGACCACACTCAACGATTCAGCCGGTAGTCGCCGTGGGTAAGGAAGTATGTGGGGTTGCCGCCGGCCGCTCGGCAACCCCACATACTTCGAGTCATCCTTCATGATCGTTTCCAGGGGCGGTGGCGGCGGCCTCGGCGAGTTTGGCCAGCCACCCCTGCGACAGGTCGGCGTCGCCGTATTCGTCGTGCCAGTTCCACCACTCATACGGCGGGGTTTGGGGATAGTCCTCGGGCGAGTCCTCCCACTGCTCCTGACGTCCGAGCGCGGTCATGTCGAGGTAACTCCAGGTGCTCCCCAACGCCTCGTCGCCACGGTTGTTGATGAAGTAGGTGCGGAACACTCTGTCGCCAGTGCGGATGAACGCGTTCGTGCCGTGCCATTCGTCCACGCCGAAGTCGGTGTCGAACTCGTCGGTCATGGTGTACCAGGGCATCGTCGCGCCCATCCGCGCCTTCACCCGCGCGATGTCCGGTTGTGGCGCGCGCGAGACGAAGGCGAGAGTCGTGTCACGGGCATTCAGATGGGCGACGTGGGCCACCTGATCGGCCACGAGGGAACAGCCGCGGCAGGCGTGGTCAGGCCAGCCGAACACGCCGGGCTCGAAGAAGGCGCGATAGACGATCAGCTGACGACGACCCTCGAACAGGTCGAGCAGGCTCGCTCTACCCCCAGGTCCGTCGAACGCATACTCCTTCTCCACAGCCAGCCACGGCATCCGCCGACGCCCCGCGGCCAGCGCGTCCCGGGCGCGGGTGACCTCCTTCTCCTTCACGAGCAGCTGCTGGCGCGCTGCCTCCCACTCCCGCGGCGTGACGATCGGGGGGGTCTTCATTGTGCTGGTGGTGAATCCGTTATCAGGCATGATGTCCTCGGGTTTCGTGTAGTGGGGTGGTGGGCTCGCGAGCACACCGGTCAAGATGGTCGGTCAACGCGTCGAGCGGGCCGTCCCAGTCGCGGGCCAGCGCGGCCAGGAACTGCTGCGCCACCTGCATCGGCGCGGAGCGCAGCCGGTACCGCACCCGGCGCCGCTCCCCCGGTTCGGCCGTCACCAGGCCGACCTCGGCCAGCAGGGCCAGGTGTTTGGCGATCGCCTGCCGCGTGATCGGCAGACGATCGGCCAGGTCCGTGGCGGTGGCCGGACCCCCTGAGGCCAGCGCGGCCAGGATGGCGCGCCGGCTCGGGTCGGCCAGGGCACTGAAGACCTGTTCGGCGATCGCCTCGATGTCAGGCGGCATCGAGGTAGTCGACCAGCTCGCCCAGCTCGCGCGTCCAACCCTGGGTGTGGGCGTCGTACTCCTTGCTGTAGGCGTCCTCCGGCAGCTGGGCGAAACCGGTCTCGACCACCCTCAGCCGCGTGCCCGCACCGACCGGTTCGAGCGTGAACTCGACATAGGTACGGCGCGGATCGTCCTCGGGTAGCCCGTCGATCTGCCAGGTGAACCCGAACGCCGTCGGCTCCTCCACCCGTTCCACCCGCATGTCGACCGTGTGCCCGCCGGTCCACCTCATCCGGGCCGACCCGCCCGGACGCAGGTCGATCGTCGCCTCGTTGGCGAACCAGGCGCCCAGACCCTCGGCCGTGGTGAGCGCCGCCCACACCTTGCCCGGCGGGTGAGCGACCTCCACGGTCCGCTCGATGCGATCAGGAAAACCCATGACTGCCTCCAACAAGTAGCAACCGAACGATTGCTACTTTATCGCAACCGATTGATTGCGTCAACGTGCCGCAGGTCAGTCCGCAGGCTGGGCCAGGACGTCACGCGGCGGCCGCGCACCGCGTCCTCCTCCAGCAAAACGAGCAGACCTGCGGTCGTGGAGGGCGACGGCGAGCAGTCCCAGGGCGGTGGCCTCGACGAGCACGCTGATCAGGGCTTGGGGGGCGGGTAGCAGGCCGTATTCGACGAACCCGAGGACCCCGACGGTGCGGGAGGCGATGAATCCCATCATCGCGCCGGCGGCGAGCGCAGCGGCGGCCAGCCGCAGCACCGCCGCGGAACTGAGCAGCAGCAACAGCGCCACCGCGAAGGAGCCACTGGCTTGCAGCAGGAACGCCGAGCCGATCCCGGGGATGCTTCGGTAGCCGGTCAGGTACAGCTGGGCGTGGATCACGCCGCTGGCCGCCAGGCAGCCGGCGGCGCCGACCCGCGCCAGCAGCTGCGGGTTCATGCCAGCCTCCGATCCCGGATCGCCAGGGCGTGTTGACCGGATTGGTAGGTGACGTCGCGGATGCCCAGGGCGGCACCGAGCTGCCCGGCGGGCAGCGTGACCGGGATCGGACCGGGGCCGACCCCGGGGTGGGGCAGGGGGTAGGCGGTGGTGGTCGCGCTGTAGAAGGTGACGTTGCCGTCAGTCTTGGTGAACAGCTGGTGGACGTGGCCGTTGAGGCAGGTCACTGAGGAGAACCGGCGCAGGTAGCTCAGGGCTTGGGTGGCGTCGTCGGTGCCCCAGCCCCACGTCGGGTACATCGCGAACAGCGGGATGTGGCTGAACACCACGATGGGGGTGTCACTGGGCAGTCCGGCGACGTCCTTGCGGACGAAGTCGAGCTGGTCGGTGCCGAGGTGGCCGAGCCTTTCCAGAGCCAGGGTGTTGACCAGCGCGATGACGTGGACGCCCTTGACGTCGAAGCTGTACCAGCCATCCCCGTGGCTGCCGGCCCCGAACGTCGCCCGGTATTTCTGGCCGTGATCGTCGACCGAGTCGTGCTCACCGGGCACGGTGAACACTGCCCCGGTGCGCAGCCCGCCCAGCATCTGGCGGACCTGGTCGAACTGGGCCGGAGTCGACAGGTGGGTCAAATCGCCGGTGTGCATCACGAAGTCCGGGCGAAATCCCAAGGTGTTGACCTGGTCGATGGCGCGGCGAAACGAGCCGGTCACGTCGGTGTTCGCGGGCCCGTGGAAACCCAGGTGGCTGTCGCTGATCTGGACGAACCGCAACGCGTGCGGATCGTCGCTGATAGCGGCGGCGGGTGGGGTGCCGAGGTGGCTGATCACCTCACCGCCGGTGACGGTGAGCACCACCGCGGCGCCGAACCACGCCGTGTGCCGCAACAACTGGCGACGGCTCATTCCCGCCGGGCCACCCTCGGTGTCTGACGGTGTGGTCATGGGGTCACCACCACGGTGGCTGTCATGAACGGGTGGATGGTGCACAGGTAGTCGAAACGGCCCGGCGTGGTGAAGGTGTACTGGTAGGACTGGGCGGTGTTCAGGGTGGGGGAGTGAAACGGCCCGCCGGGCATGGCGGTCACGGTGTGCGAATCCTGATCGCGGTTGGTCCAGGTGATCGTGGTGCCGGCCTTGACCGTCACGATCGCCGGGGAGAACGCGAAGTTCTGGATCGACACCGCGTTGGTGGCCACCGGCGCGTCCTGGCCCGACGCCGCGGTCGGGCTGCCCGCCGGGGGCATCGCCATACCCGGCATCGCCCGCTCCACTACCGTCGGTGCCGAACCGGCCGCCTGGGGTGCGGCGGCGGTGGGGCTGGTCACGATTCCCACCGCGATCGCGACCCCGGCCAGGAGCCCGATTCCCGCCGCGACCGCTGGCAGCGCAAGGCTGGTTGTGAACTGACGCATGATGATCGACCCCGATCCGGCCCGGCCGTTGCGGGCCCGCTGGTGCACCCGCTCGATGCGGGTCTCACCAAGGGATAGGGACCGGGGTTACACCGGGACCGTCATCCCCAGACTCGCTCGGCGGTCGCCACGATCGTCCTGAGCTTGGCCTCCTCGTCGGCGGCGGAGACAGCGTTGCCGAGGATGGAGGTGGCGAACCCGCACTGTGGTGACAGCGCGAGGCGCTCCAGCGGCACGTGGCGCGCTGCCTCGTGGATGCGTGTCTCGAGCTCGCCGACAGTCTCCTGGCGCCCAGTTTTCGTTGTCACAAGCCCGAGGACGACGGTCTTGTCCGGCGGCACTGCGCCCAGCGGCTCGAATCCACCGGAGCGCTCGTCGTCGTATTCCAGGAGCAGCCGCTGCGCGCGCACGCGGGGGAACAGGCGCTGCGCGAGCCAGTCGTAGCCGCCCTCGACCAGCCAGCGGCTCTGCTGGTTGCCGCGACAGAGATGGAAGCCGAACACAACGCCGGGATGCTCTCCGACGACGATGTTGTCCAGCTCCAAGCCGAGGTCGAGCCAGCGCTCGGCCGGCCAGCCTCGGCTGGCGTAGAAGTCGCGATAGGCGCAATCAAGCAGCAGCGGATAGTGCGGAGCGTCGAGCTGGACATATTCGCAGCCGAGCCGCACGAGCTCGTCGACCTCCTCGCGGAGGATTTCGGCGACGTCGGCCAGGAAGCTCTCCAGGGTCGGGTAGGCGCCGCGCGAGCGCTCCGGATCATAGAAGTTGGCGAACAGGCTTGGGCTCGGCAGCGTGACCTTGACGATGCGCTGCGTCCGTCCGCGTGCGTAGGTGAACTCCTCGGCGGACAGGAAGCGGCGGCGACGCAGCCGGCCGAGCACGGCGATCGGCGGGCGCGTGATGCGCTTGTCCCCGACCTCGTCCCCGTGCCAGTCGCCCCACAGGAACGCATCGAGATCCCACTCGCTGAAACCCTCGACCGCCTCGGTGAGCTGGCTCTGAAACGACAGACGACGCATCTCGCCGTCGGTGGCAACGGCGAGGCCGGCGCTGTCCTGCAGGCGGATCGCCGCGTCGACCGCTGCGTCCTCGACCCGCTTGAACTCGGCGGGACCGATCTCGCCGCGCCGCAGGCGCTCTCGCGCCTCGAGCAGCTCGCGCGGCCGCAGGAGGCTGCCGACGACGTCAGCGCGCGCCGTGATCACGACACAAACCTAGACGAGTGCGGCCCGCAGGGCTTGCCGGTTTTCGAGGTGCCACTGGTAAATCCGTTCAGCTCGCTCCGTCGCCGCCGCAGTCCAATATTCAGAGAAAGCGAGATGGCCCTGCGCAGCGCTGTTGCGGACGTTGTCATAGCACCAGCTGTGGTTCTGCGCGACCGCGTCCACGACTCGTAGTCGGTCGGCGTCAACCAGCCCGTAGCTGTCTACGAATAACCGGAACCGGTTGAGCACTCGGCCGCGCCGGACGTCGTTGATATAGCAGTCAGGTCGCAGCGGTGCCCACAGCCGCGCCGCGCATGCGATGTCCCACAATCTGCCGCCTGGGCTCGCGAGGTCGAAGTCGATGAGCGCCACGGCTTTACCGGCGCGGAACACGACGTTATCCAGGTTGGGATCGTTATGGCTGATCAGCTCCCCGGTGAAAGACTCAGGGGGCGACGACGGCCAGGCGTACGGTGTGGGATTGAAGGTACGGACGGCCTGGTGATACGCGCGCAGCAGCTCGGCCACGCTGACCAGGGCTTCATCGGTGAGCGCCCAGTCGGGATATGGTGGTGTCACGGCTGTTCCCGGGATGTATGAAAGCATTTCTCGCTGCTGCGAATCTATTCCGATGAAGCGCGGTGCACCGTCGAATCCGATATCCGTCAGATGGCCCAGCAGGGCGTGGGTCGCCGGGCTGGTTCGTCGTTGCGGCCGACGTACCGTGTTGCCGACTCGAACGACCTGTCCACGGTTGGCGGTACCCCCTAGCAATGGGACTTCGGGCTGGTTCATCCGTTGTCGAGCAGGGCGTGGGCCAGCGCTGTATGCGTCACGAGGCCGCCGATGAGTCCGCTACGGAGCGCGGCCCGCACGGCGGGCGCCTTCGCCGTGCCGTAGGGAATGGCAATGACTTCCGGTATCGCGCGCATCTGTTCCGCGCTGATGCCGATCATTCGCTCCGCGAGATCGGTCTGCAGCGCTTCGCCGTCGGCTGAGACAAAGACTCCGGAGATATCGGCACAGACGCCGAGGCGGCGCAGCGCTTGGCGGTCGCGTTCTTCCGCTGCGTCATACAGGGTTGACTGGCCACACTCCCAGAGCCCAATCCCGGCAACCGCCTTGGTAACAGAGGGTAACTGGTCGAAGGCTCGCGCGACCTCGGGCTGTTGGCGCAGAGCGCGGGCGGTGGTGGCGTCGGGAACGGTGAAGGGCGCGTAGAAGAGGTATGCGCGCCCGCCCGAAGCGCGTGCCACGTCGCGCACGGCGTCGACGGAGCAGTCGTCGTCGTTTGGTAGCGAGAGGGCGCCGGTCAGCTGGACGACCGGTATACCGGGCAGCCGCGGCAGGACCTTGGCCATCGCGCTGACCGAGCGTGCCCAAGCAAGACCGAGCACGTCCCGAGGAGTGATCACTTCGCTGAGCAACTCGGCTGCGGCTCGTCCCAGATGCTGCCGAAGCGACGCCGCGTGGTCGTCCGGCGTGTCGACGATGATCGCGTGTTGCAGCCCGAACCTGTCCTGGACATGCGCCGACAGATCCACGTCGATCACGCCCTGGTGGCGGATCTCGATCCGGACCAGCCCACTGTCCCGGGCCGCGTCGATGAGCCGTGCGACCTTGAAGCGGCTCAGTCCGAACTCCTCGGCGATCTCGACCTTGGACCGTCCGTCGAGGTAGTAGCGGCGCGCGACTGATGCAGTGAGCACCACCTGGGCGGGCCCCCCGACCTGATCTGCCATCACGCCTCCTGCTCATTTGAGCAACGATCCGCCCACTATTGCACACGCCCTTGACGGCGCCTGTGTGGCATATCACACTCGTGTCTCGTATGAGATCCGGTCCGCTCCTATGAGCAGGCCGGTCTGCATCGCTCGTCCAACTGGTGGAGGACCGACGGGTGCGTAGACGCGTGCGATCGACACTGACCGTCGTGACGGCAACGCTGGCTCTGGTCTTGAGCGGGTGCGCCGGGTGGGGTGGTGGCGCGGGTGGCGGCGGGCCCAACAGCATCAACGTGCTAATGGTCAACAACCCACAGATGGTCGACCTCCAACAGCTCACCGCGAAGCACTTCACCAAGGACACCGGTATCACGGTCAACTTCACCGTCCTGCCGGAGAACGACGTACGAGACAAGATCAGCCAGGAGTTCTCCAGCCAAGCCGGCCAGTACGACGTCGCCACCCTGAGCAACTTCGAGATACCGATTTACGCCAAGAGCAGATGGATCGCCCCGCTGGACCGCTACGTAGCGGCCGATCCCACATTCGATCAGGCGGACATTCTCGGGCCCATGACGACCTCCCTGACAGCGCAGGACGGAAAGCTTTACGGGGAGCCGTTCTACGGCGAGTCCTCCTTCCTCATGTATCGCAAGGACGTGTTCGCGGCAAAGGGCATCGGAATGCCGGCGAAACCGACGTGGCCTCAAGTCGCCGACATCGCGGCGAAGGTCGACCACGCCGAGCCGGGGATGGCTGGGATCTGCCTACGCGGCCAGCCGGGTTGGGGTCAGCTCTTCGCCCCACTGACCACCGTCGTGAACACCTTTGGCGGGACCTGGTTCACCAAGGATTGGCGACCCCAGGTCAACGGCGCGGCCTTTAAGAAGGCCACCCAGTTCTACGTGGACCTGGTCCGCACACACGGCGAGGCCGGAGCGCCGCAAGCCGGCTACACCGAGTGCCTCAACGACCTCATCCAGGGCAACGCCGCCATGTGGTACGACGCCACCTCCGCCGCGGGATCTCTCGAGGCAGCCAACTCCCCGGTGCGGGGAAAGATCGGGTACGCCCCCGCACCAATGGTCGAAACCGCCAGCTCGGGTTGGCTCTACGCGTGGTCGTGGAGCATCCAGCAGGCGAGTGCGAAAAAGGACAATGCCTGGAAGTTCATCTCGTGGGCCTCCAGCAAGAAATACGAAGAGCTCGCGGGCTCCGAGCTCGGCTGGTCACGGGTGCCAGCAGGCAAGCGTGCCTCGACCTACCAGAACCCGGCGTACCTGCAACAGGCATCGGCGTTCGCCGAACCCACCCGCAGCGCCATCGAAAGCGCCGACCCCCGCAACCCCGGGGTCCAGCCGCGTCCGGCGCTGGGCATCCAGTTCGTCGACATACCCGAGTTCCCGGACCTCGGTACGCAGGTGTCCCAAGGGGTCAGCTCGGCGATCGCCGGCCAGATCACCGTAGACGCAGCGCTGGACCGCGGGCAGCAGCTCGCCGACGACGTGGCCGAGCGCTACCGCTCCCGGGAGCCGCGATGACCAGCTCGACGGCAACGGCGCGAGGGGGAGCTGCGCTGCGGCGCTCGGCGGACTGGGCCCGCCGGGCGCCCCTGCTGCCCGCCCTCATCTTCACGATCGTGGTCACCCAGCTTCCGTTCGTGGTAACCCTGATCGTCTCGTTCATGGACTGGAACGCCTACTACCCGGACGAACGCGGGTTCACCGGTCTCACCAACTACAAGCGGGTGTTGACCGACGTCAACATGCGCGATGCGATCCTCACCACGGTGCTGCTCACCGTGACGGTGGTGCTCGTGAGCCTGATCCTCGGCTTGATGATCGCGCTGCTGCTGGACCGGAAGTTCGTCGGGCGCGGCGCCGTGCGGACTATGATGATCACGCCGTTTCTGGTCGTTCCCGTGGCCGCTGCGCTGTTGTGGAAGCACGCCCTCTTCAACCCGGAGTACGGCCTGCTCAATGGCACGCTCACCGCAGTGTGGCGACTGTTCGGCTCCGACCACCCACCGCAGCCGGACTGGATCTCCACCATGCCGCTGGTCTCCGTCGAGACCGCCCTGATCTGGCAGTGGACCCCGTTCATGATGCTCATCCTGCTCGCGGGCCTCCAGGGCCGACCTCTGGACGTCATCGAAGCCGCGCGCATCGACGGTGCCGGCAGCTGGCAGATCTTCCGCTACATGACCTTTCCCCACCTGCGCCAGTACCTCGAGCTCGGCGCACTGTTGGGATCGATCTACATCGTGCAGAACTTCGACGCGGTCTTCACCATCACCTCTGGCGGGCTGGGCACCGCCAACCTTCCCTACACGATCTACCAGACCTTCTACCAGGCCCACGACTACGGCCGGGCCTCGGCCGCCGGAGTCGTCGTGGTCATCGGCACCATCATCATCGCCACCTTCGCGCTGCGGACCGTGTCGTCGCTGTTCCGTGAGGAGACCTCCCGATGACCTCCATCACCGACACCGCACCGGTGCCCGCGAGCCGCACGACCGAGGGCGCGCCACGCCGGACCCGGCCACCGCGGAGCGGGATGATCCTCGGGATGGTTGCCTGGCTGATCGGCATCCTGTTCGTGCTGCCGGTGTTGTGGATGCTACTGACGTCATTGCATTCCGAGGCGGACGCAGCCACCAACCCGCCGTCGATCGCGGCACCGCTGACCCTGCAGGGCTACCAGGAGTTCTTCGGTGCCTCCAGCGGCGCCAGTCCTTGGCCGCCGCTGCTCAACTCGGTGACGGCCAGCGTGCTGTCCACGGTGCTGGTGCTGGTGTTCGCCATCCCCGCGGCCTACGCCCTGTCCATCCGACCCGTCCGGAAGTGGACCGACGTCCTGTTCTTCTTCCTGTCCACCAAGATGCTGCCGGTCGTGGCGGGTCTGCTGCCCATCTACCTGTTCGCCCAGGAAGCCGGGCTGCTGGACAATGTCTGGCTGCTCATCGTGCTGTATACCTCGATGAACCTGCCGATCGCAGTCTGGATGATGCGCTCGTTCCTCGCCGAGGTCCCCGTCGAGATGCTCGAGGCCGCCGCCATGGACGGCGCGGGCCTCCTCCGGACCCTGCGCGAGATCGTGGCCCCGGTTGTCCTGCCCGGGATCGCCGCCACTTCCCTGATCTGCTTCATCTTCTCCTGGAACGAACTGCTCTTCGCCCGGGTCCTCACCGGGACCGTCGCGCAGACCGCACCGGTGTTCCTCACCGGCTTCGTGACCAGCCAGGGTCTGTTCCTCGCGAAGGTCTGCGCCGCGGCCCTCGTGGTGTCCCTGCCAGTGATCATCGCCGGGTTCGCGGCCCAGGACAAACTCGTCCAGGGCCTGTCCCTCGGTGCCGTCAAATGAGAGCCGTCAAATGAGAGCAGCCGTGCTACGCGAACCGGGGGGCGTCGTCCTCGAGGAGCGACCTATTCCCCGGCCCGGTCCGGGGCAGGTCCTCGTCCGGGTCCGGGCCGTCGGGGTGTGCGGGTCCGACACCCACTACTACGAGCAGGGGCGCATCGGGCGTTTCGTCGTCGAGGCCCCGCTGGTGTTGGGCCATGAGGCCGCGGGCGAGGTGACGGATCTCGGGCCGGGCGTCACGAGGCTGGTCGTCGGCGAACGCGTGTCCATCGAGCCGGGGGTACCGGACCTGACCTGCGGGCAGTGCCTGGCCGGGCGGTACAACCTCTGCCCGAGCATGCGCTTCTTCGGGACCCCGCCCGTTGACGGCGCGTTCGCCGAGTACGTCGTCGTGCATGAGGCCTTCGCGCACCCGGTTCCCTCCAGCGTCGGCGATGACGCCGCCGCCCTGCTTGAGCCCCTCTCGGTCGGCATCTGGGCATGCATGAAGGCCCGGGTCACCGCGGGCTCCCGGGTTCTCATCACCGGCGCGGGACCGATCGGGCTGGTCAGCGTCCAGGCGGCGCTAGCGTTCGGGGCGACCGAGGTCGTCGTGTCCGACCTCAACCCGGTTCGGCTCGCTCTCGCGAAGGAACTGGGCGCCACGACGATCCTCGACGCGCGGGAGACAAGTGTCACCGACCTCGACCGGCCACCGGAGGTGCTTCTCGAGTGCTCTGGGCACCCCCCAGCGATCGGCCAGGCGATCCGCGCGCTCGACCGCGCTGGTCGCGCGGTGCTCGTCGGCATGGGTGGTGACGACATCTTGGTGCCGCTTTCTGTGATCCAGGAGCGGGAAATCGAGCTCACCGGCACGTTCCGCTACGCCGGAACCTGGCCCAGGGCGATCGCGCTCATCGCGACGGGCCGGATCGACCTCGGTCGCCTGGTCACCGGCACCTACCGGCTCGACCAGGCGGAACAGGCGCTGACGGCCGGCCGGCGCGACCCGCACTCGGTCAAGGTCGTGGTCCACCCCCAGACCTGACCCGCCCCCTCTCGCTGACTCAAGGAGACCCGATGGCATCCGTCACCTACGACAAGGCAAGTCGCATCTACCCGGGCGCCGAGCGGCCCGCAGTCGACGCGCTGGACCTCGACATCGCCGACGGGGAGTTCCTGGTCCTGGTCGGGCCCTCCGGCTGTGGCAAGTCCACGAGCCTGCGCATGCTCGCCGGCCTGGAAGAGGTCAATAACGGCCAGATTCGCATCGGTGACCGGGACGTCACGGATCTGAAGCCCAAGGACCGCGATATCGCGATGGTGTTCCAGAGCTACGCGCTTTACCCGCACATGACGGTGGCACAGAACATGGGCTTCGCGTTGAAGATCGCCGGCCGGAGCAAGGAGGAGATCTCGGCCCGGGTCGCCGAGGCCGCCAAGATCCTCGACCTTGAATCATTTCTCGACCGCAAGCCCAAGGCGCTGTCCGGCGGTCAGCGTCAGCGGGTGGCCATGGGCCGCGCGATCGTCCGGTCCCCCCAGGTGTTCCTCATGGACGAACCGCTGTCCAACCTCGACGCCAAGCTCCGGGTGCAGACCCGCACCCAGATCGCCGCCCTGCAGCGCCGGCTGGGCACGACCACGGTGTACGTCACCCACGATCAGGTCGAAGCCATGACCATGGGCGACCGGGTCGCGGTGCTCAAGGACGGCATCCTCGCGCAGTGTGACACGCCGCTGCGCCTTTACCAGCAGCCGGCCAGCGTTTTCGTCGCCGGTTTCATCGGTTCTCCCGGGATGAACATCGCGGAGTTCAAGCTCGACGGGACAGACGCGGTGCTCGGGCAGGCACGTGTCCACTTGGCGAGCGCGACCCTGACCGCGCTGGCCGAGGAGGGCGCGGACCGCGTTGTCGTCGGCTTCCGCCCGGAGTCCGTCGATCTGGTGACCGAAGACGAGCCCGACGCCTTCCCCATCACCGTCGCCGTGGTCGAGGAACTCGGCTCGGACGCGTTCCTGCACGGGTGGCACTCGGATCTGCCCGACGGTGACGGCACCGGGAACGGGCAGGTCATCGCCCGGGTCGACTCGAACCGCGCGCCCGCCAAGGGCGCGCGGGTCCACCTGCGCATTCAGCCCGGCAAGGGGCACTTCTTCTCGGTGACCACGGCGAGGCGGCTGCCCAGTTGATCGCGGTATGTGGGGAGGCCCTCATCGATCTGGTGGATGAGGGCGACGGGCTGTTCCGGGCTCATCCCGGTGGCAGCCCGGCCAATGTGGCGGTCGGTCTGTCGCGTCTCGGGATCCCCGTCGCGCTGATCGCTCGGGTTTCCCAGGACGCGTTCGGCCGGTTGCTCCGAGCGCATCTGACCGACAACGGTGTGGATCTTCGGTATCTGGTAACCGCGGCCGAGCTCAGCACGCTGGCCGTGGTGTCCCTCGATGGGGCGGGACTGGCGTCTTATGCGTTCTACGCCAACGGGACGGCGGACTGGCAATGGGAGTCCGGGCAGCTACCCGCAGCGCTACCGGCCGAGGTCGTCGCGTTGCATTCCGGATCGCTGGCGCTGAGTATCGAACCAGCCGCGAGCGTGATCACCGAACTGCTGCGCTGCGAGCGGGCCCGGGGCCAGGTGACGATCTCCCTGGACCCGAACGTGCGACCCGCCTTCGAAGACGATCAGCCCGCGGCGGTGCGTCGCGTCGAGCGACAGGTCGCTCTGGCGGACGTGGTCAAGGTCTCTGCCGAGGACCTCGCGTGGCTGGCGCCCGACGAGTCACCGTCGCACGTGGCGCGTCGCTGGCAGGAGCTTGGACCCAAGATCGTGATCGTCACGCTGGGCGCAGCGGGCGCCCTCGCGGTGGGGCCGGACGGCCAGGAGATCACTCGCCCGTCGCCGCCCGTCGAGTTGGTCGACACGGTCGGCGCCGGGGACGCGTTCACCGCCGGGCTGCTCGCCGCGATGCAGCGCAACGAGCTCCTCGGAGCCCCTCATCGATCCGCCCTGGCGACGCTGAGCGCCGAGACACTGGCTACCGTCATCGACGAGGCTGCCCTGGTCGCCGCGATCACCTGCTCGCGGCGCGGCGCCGACTCCCCGACGCGCGAGCAGGTCACGGCCTATGGCCGGAACCTATCGACGCGCTGACCCTGAGAAAGGATCTCGCATGCGGCCGCTCAACGCGACATCGTTGTCGTCGCTGCCCGCGCCAGTGTCGACACCGACCTATGACCGGGACCGGGTGCGGACGGGCATCGTGCACTTCGGCGTGGGCGGGTTCCACCGGTCGCATCAGGCCATGTACCTGGATCGTCTGATGAGCGACGGTAAGGCGCTGGACTGGGGCATCTGCGGGGTCGGCGTGCTGCCCTCGGATCGCCGGATGAAAGACGTGATGGCGGCCCAAGACTGTCTTTACACCCTGGTGGTCAAACATCCGGACGGGACTTTCGACCCCCGGGTGATCGGCTCGATCGTGCAGTACCTGTTCGCGCCGGACGACCCGGAGGCGGTGGTCGAGAAGTTGGCCGACGAGCACACCCGGATCGTGTCGTTGACGGTGACCGAGGGCGGCTACAACTTCCACGCCGTCACCGGCGAGTTCGACGCGAGTTTGCCCGATGTCGTGCACGACCTGCAGCCGGGAACGGCCCCGAAGACTACCTTCGGTCTGATCACCGAGGCGCTGGTCCGCCGGCGGCAGCGCGACCTGCCGCCGTTCACCGTGATGTCCTGCGACAACATCCAGGGCAACGGTGACGCCGCCCGGAAGAGTTTCGTCGCCTTCGCCGCGTTGCGGGATCCTGAACTCGGTGCCTGGGTCGAACAACAGGTCCGTTTCCCGAACTCGATGGTCGACCGGATCACGCCGGTGACCACTGACGAGGACAAGGCCGAGTTCGCTCGACGGTTCGGAATCGATGATCAGTGGCCGGTGGTCTGCGAGCCGTTCACCCAATGGGTGTTAGAGGACGATTTCGGTAACGGCCGCCCGCCGTGGGAGGACGCCGGTGTGCAACTCGTCAGCGATGTCGAGCCCTACGAGCTGATGAAGCTGCGCCTGCTCAACGCTAGCCACCAGGCGCTGTGCTACTTCGGTTACCTCGCCGGATACCGGCTGGTGCACGAGGTGTGCCAGGACCCGCTGTTCCAGCGTTTCCTGCTCGAGTACATGGATCGCGAGGCGACGCCGACCCTGCAGCCTGTCCCCGGGATCGACCTCGAGGAATACAAGCAGACGCTGATCGCCCGCTTCTCCAACCCGAACGTGCGTGACACCGTCGCGCGGCTGTGCGCGGAGAGCTCCGACCGGATCCCGAAGTGGTTGCTCCCGGTCATCCGGCAGAACCTGGCCACCGGCGGTGAGATCACCCGCTCGGCCGCGGTAGTGGCCAGCTGGGCGCGCTACGCGGAAGGGGCAGACGAGCAGGGCCGGCCGATCGAGGTGGTCGACCGCCTCAAGGACACCCTCATGGCGAACGCCCGCCGCCAGTGCGAGGATCCGCTCGCCTTCATCGCGGATCGGGAGATCTTCGGCGACCTGATCGATGACGAGCGCTTCACCACCCGCTACCGCGAATCGCTGGCATCACTGCATGCCCACGGCGCCCGATCGACCCTGGAGAAGTTGTCGGGGAGCGCAGCACCCTTTCCATTGTGCTGAGGTGGGCTGAGTGGGCGTAGGACTGTCACGACGTCAGGAGAATCTCGATGAAACTGGGCCTGCATTACTGGAATTACTCGACCCCGTCCGAATCGGCGAGGATCGCGCCCACGCTTGCTGAGACTGCCCGCATCGCTGAGCAGGCAGGCCTGTCCTCGTTCACCGTGATGGATCACTACTTCCAGATGGAGGCGATGGCCTCGGTCGACGAGCCGATGCTGGAGGGCTACACCACACTGGGCTATCTGGCTGGCCGGACCGACCGGATGACGCTCGGGCTGCTGGTGACCGGGGTGATGTACCGCTACCCAGGGTTGCTGGCCAAGATCGTGACCACCCTCGACGTGCTGTCGGGCGGCCGGGCCAGGCTGGGCATCGGCGCCTCCTGGTACGAGCGTGAGCAGCGGGGGCTGGGAGTGCCCGTGGTCCCGGTCGCCGAACGTTTCGAGCGGCTGGAGGAGACGCTGCGGATCTGCCTGCAGATGTGGAGCGAGGACGACGGCCCGTTCTCCGGCCGGCACTACCAGTTGGCCGAGACGCTGTGCGTGCCCGCGCCGGCCAGCCGACCCCACCCACCGATCATGATCGGCGGCGGGGGCGAGCAGAAGACGCTGCGGCTGGTGGCCCGCTACGCCGACGCGTGCAATGTGTTCGGCACCACCCCCACCGAGGTCGCCCACAAGTTCGACGTGCTGCGCGAGCACTGCGCCGCCGAAGACCGGGACTACGACAGCATCGAGAAGACCGTCCTGGTCACGCGGCCCGCACTGGCGGACGTCGACGCGTTCGTGGCCGACGTGGCCGAGTACGCGGCGTTAGGCGCGACCGAGGTGCAGACCATGCCGGATCGGCATCCGGTCGAGTTCGCCGAGCAGCTCGCCGACCAGGTCGTACCGAGGCTGTCCTCGCTCGGCTGACGATTGTCGGTGTGTAATAGGGAAACCTTCATCCGTCGTTCACCGCGGGTTCATTGTAGGCAGTGTCCGGGGCCGACCCGCCGACGGCTGAACTGGGCGTCTCTAGATATCACCGGGTGCCGAATTGCAGTAGCGCCACATTTTGTGGTGCACTGACTGTGCAACAGTCAGTGCACAGCTGTTTTCGCGCGGGTGAACAGTGGAGTGGGAAGACATGGTCAACAGTAATCCGGTAACACTTGGCCGCAAAGGGACGATTGCCGTGTTGCCAGGATGTCGCTCCCGTTAAACCGCTCCTGTGATGAGACGGACTGGGATATCTCGATTTCCGCCGAACGGCGTCTCTCGTTCATCTGCTGCTGACCAAATGGCCCGACCAACCGTGTCTCCTCGACTTTCCGCGTCGGGGAACCAGGAAGGAAAGCCCATGAAATCAGTGTTATCTCGTCGACGCGCGCTCGCTGGGGCCGTTGCCCTGGCAACCGGGCTTGCCGTGGTGATCGCCGGTCCGGGCGTTGCCTCGAGCGTGGCTGCTCCGAAAGACAAGACCACGACACCGATCAAGCATCTGGTGGTCATCTTCGGCGAGAACGTCTCGTTCGACCACTACTTCGGCACCTACCCCAACGCGACGAACACCAGCGGTCAGCGCTTCACCGCGGCCCCCGGCACCCCCGCCGTCAACGGCCTGAGTCCTGCGCTGCTCACCGCCAATCCCAACGGCGTCAATCCCCGGCGTTACGACCCGACCAACATCAACGACGTGCTCACCTGCGATCAGGACCACAACTATTCCGACGAGCAGAGCGCGTTCCACGGCGGCTCGATGGACAAGTTCGTCGCCAGCACCGGCACCGGCACCGGCACCGGCCCGACGGGCAGTCCCTGCAAAGCCGGGGACGTCATGAACTACTACGACGGCAACACGGTGACCGGGCTGTGGAACTATGCCCAGCACTACGCGATGAGCGACAACTCCTTCGGCACCACGTTCGGGCCGTCCTCACCCGGCGCGATCAACCTCGCCTCCGGCGACACCGGCGGTGTCGACATGACCCATACCGTCAACAGCCCCTCGATCGCCACCGCCGCAAAGCCCAACGCCGACCTCACCCCCGACGGGGCCGGTGGCTTTTCGCTGACCAGCGACGCGCAGCCGTATTGGGACGACTGCTCCACCCGGGACGCGGTCGCGATGAGCGGTCAGAACATCGGTGACAAGCTCAACACCGCCGGACTGTCCTGGGGATTCTTCCAGGGCGGATACCGCCCCACCACCTCATTCACCGACGCCCTTGCCGCCACCGGTCACACCGGGCAAAGCACCGCGACCTTCACCCCCGATGAGTTCAAGACCGCCAACATCCAGAGACCGCCGAACTCGTCAAACCAGGGCATCTGCAACGCTGTGCATCCCATCGGGGCCGGGCTGAGCGGCTCGCTGACCCCAGGCACTGGGCAGTACGGCTACAAGGACGACTACATCCCGCATCACCAGCCGTTCAACTACTATGCGTCCACCGCCAACCCGCATCACCTCACGCTGCCCACCGACGCGCACGGCACCGTCGACCGCAGGGTACTGAAGACGATCGGGACCGACACCCAGCACTACGTCAACGGTGCACCACAGTTCGACACCCCCAACCACCAGTACGACATGAGCGACTTCGACCAACTCGTCGCGGGCATCGCCCACGGCGACCTACCGCCATCCGCGTTGCCCGCGGTCAGCTTCCTCAAGGCGCCGGGATACCAGGACGGGCACGCCGCCTACTCCGATCCACTCGACGAACAGCGATTCCTCGCCGGCGAGATCAACGCCCTGATGAAAACGCCTGACTGGGCCAACACCGCAGTCGTGGTCAACTACGACGACTCCGACGGCTGGTACGACCACGCCTACAGCGGCGTCACCAATCCCTCACAGAGCGTCGCCGACGCCCGCACTGCCCCCGGGCAGTGCGGGACCGCCACGATGCCTCTCGCCGGACAGCAGGGACGCTGCGGCTACGGCCCGCGGTTGCCCCTCGTGGTCGTCTCACCGTGGGCTAAGGCGAACTACGTCGACCACACCCGCACCGACCAAAGCTCGATCATCCGATTCATCGAGGACAACTGGGACCTCGGACGGATCACCGGCAGCTTCGACAGCATCGCCGGTTCACTCAACGCGATGTTGGACCTGACCAAACCGCACGGCGAACCACCGAACGAGCGCCCGTTGCTGCTTGACCCCACGACCGGGCAGCCCGCCCGCGAGCAGCACGATGCGCACTAAACACAATATTGATGTCCCCAGTTAATTCCGGTGAACCCTGCCGAGAGACTCTGGCCATCAACTCGGCTTAGCGTTTAGAGCTACCTGCAACGCCTGTTGCATCGGACTAGGTGGGAGGACAGAGGCTGATGACCAGTTCGGGGATTAGACGCCGGTGGCGGATGATAATAGGAATTGCGCTGGCCGGCACTCTCGGGTTGGGGGGCACGGCGCTGGCGGTGGGTCTGAAACACGCCGGGCCCGCCGGCGATGGCACCGGAGTGACGCCGATCGGCTACACCGTCACTCCGGCCGGGAAGCAGACCAACCTCGGTGATCTTCCATTGGGTGCGGTGAGTTCGCCGGACGGTCGCTGGTTGGTGGTCAGCAATGATGGGCAGGGCGCGCAGTCGCTGCAGGTCATCGACACCACCACCAGCAAAGTGACCCAGACGTTGCCCTACCCGGCGCCCAAGGCCCTGTTTGTCGGGCTGGTGTTCGCCCCGGACGGCAAGACGCTGTATGCCAGCGGCGGTGGCAACAACATCATCCGGCGTTTCACGGTCACCGGCGGCACCCTCACCGAGGGCACGCCGATCCCGCTACCGACCACCAACCCGGCCGGAGCGAAGATCAACCCGTTGCCGGCCGGGATCGCGATCACCCCGGACGGGCAGCGGCTGCTCGTCGCCGACCAGCAGGCCGACGCGTTGTCCGTGGTCGATGTGGCGACCGGCACGGTGCACACCAGCGCCGCGGGGCACCGTCCCTACGCGGTGCTGGCGTCGGCTGATGGGCACAGTGCCTATGTCACCGATCAGGGCAGCAACACCGTCTCGGTGTTCGACCTGACCGGTCCCGAGCCGGCCGTGCAGAAGACCATCACCGTCGGCACGCACCCGAACAAGGCGGTGGCCTCGGCCGATGGGCGGACACTGTATGTGGCCAATGGCGACTCAGATGAGATCAGTGTGATCGACGCCGCGACGGCGGCGGTGACCCGCACGATCAGCCTGGCCCCGTACCGGGGGGCGCAGGTCGGGAGCAATCCCGATGCGCTGACGGTGTCGCGGGACGGGCACACGCTGTACGTCGCCAACGCGGGCAACAACGACATCGCGGTCCTCGACCTGGAATCCGGACGGGTCAACGGCTTGATTCCGACCGCGTGGTATCCCACTGCGCTGGTCGCCACCGATCGGGCGCTGTTCATCACCAACGGCAAGGGCCTGGGCGCGGGCCCCAACAACGGGCCGGGCCACCCCAACCCCTATGACCCCAAGACCCCCACCCCCGATCAGTACGCCGGCTCGATGATGGTCGGCACGCTGTCCACCGTGTCGATCCCCGCCGGGAACGGTCAGCTGAAGAAATGGACCGAGCAGGTGGCCCGCAACGACGGATTCGACTCCCAGGGCGATGTTCGCGCTGGTGGTCGGGTCTCCGCCATCGTGCCGGGCAATCCGGGGCAGCGCAGCCCGATCCAGCATGTGATCTACGTGGTCAAGGAGAACCGGACCTATGACCAGGAGTTCGGCAGCCTGGGCAAGGGCAACGGTGATCCCACGCTGAACCTCTTCGGTACGGAATCCGTGCCCAACGCCCGCACCCTGGAAAGCGGGTATGTCACCCTGGACAACTTCTACGCCGACGCCGAGGTCAGTGCCCAGGGCTGGAACTGGACCGTCGCGGCCAACTCCAACCCCTACTCCGAGCAGGCGTGGCCGGGCAACTACTCCGGTCGGGGCGCGCCCTACCCCTCGGAGAGCAGTGACCCGGCGACCGCCCCGAACCGTGACCCGGCCCAGGCCTACATCTGGGACCGCCTGGCCGCCGGGAACGTCTCGTTCCGTAACTACGGTTTCTACGTCAACACCCAGCCCGACGGCAGCTCCAAGGCCACCGATCCGGTGCTCGACGCCAACACAGACCACGCCTTCCGTGGCTTCGACCTGGCCTGCCCGGACAGCCCCAACAGCTTCACCCCGCGCAAGGCGAACTGCGGCTCACCCCGGTTCACCGAGTGGAAAAAGGAATTCGACAACTACGTCGCAGGAAACAACCTGCCCACCGTGGAAATGGTTCGCCTGCCCAACGACCACAATGCGGGCACCACTACCGGCGCCCCCACCCCGCGGGCTTACACCGCCGACAACGACTGGGCGCTCGGCCAGCTCGTCGACGCCGTCTCGCACTCCAAATACTGGGCCAACACCGCCATCTTCGTCACCGAGGACGATGCTCAAGATGGGCCCGACCACGTCGACGCGCACCGCACTGTCGCCGAGGTGATCAGCCCCTACACCCGCACCGGGCGGGTCGACTCCACCTTCTACAGCACCGCCTCGATGCTGCGAACCATCGAGCTCATCGTCGGCCTGCGCCCGCTGACCCAGTTCGACACCTACGCCACCCCCATGCTCGCCGCCTTCAGCAACAAGCCCGATCCCACTCCCTACACCGCGACGAAACCCACCCAGAACCTACAAGAAGTCAATCCCGTGAACGCCCCACTCGCGGCCCAATCCCAGGGCCAGGACCTCACCAAGGAAGACCAGATCAACATGCAGCTGTTCAACCAGGCCACCTGGGACAGCGTCAAGGGCGCCAACACCCCCATGCCCCCCTCACGGCACACCGTGTTCCCCGCCCCGTCGGACGCCACGCAAGTCCCGGCCACCAACGACGGCGACGGTCACTAACCCGCGCTTACCGGGTGCTACGGCCCGATGAGGGTTTGACAATGCAGCCCACGGGATCGCAGTCTCCGTGAGGTGATCAGCTGCTGCCGACGGGATCGGCCATGACTTCAGCCGAACAGGTTGTCAACGACTTCCGCCGCGTTCCTCGAGGAGTCGGTCATTCCGAGCAGACCCGGCGGGCGCTGCGGGAGGCGCTGCGGACCGTGGACCTGTTGGACAGCCTGCAGGGCCTGTCGGTGAAAGAACTCGACGACGACGAGGCGATCCTCCTTGGCCCCGATGGGCGTGAGATCACCACGTGGCAGCAGGACTACCCGTACACCGAACGGATGAGCCGTGAGGAGTACGAGCGCACCAAGCGGGCCCTACAAATCGAGCTGTTGAAGATGCAGTCCTGGGTCAAGGACAGCGGGCAGCGGGTCGTGGTGCTCTTCGAAGGCCGTGACGCGGCGGGCAAGGGCGGCACCATCAAACGCTTCACCGAGCATTTGAACCCGCGCGGGGCGCGGGTGGTGGCGTTGGAGAAACCAAACGAGCGGGAGCGCACGCAATGGTACTTCCAGCGCTATTTCAGTCAGCTTCCCGCCGCGGGGGAGATCGTGTTGTTCGACCGATCCTGGTACAACCGCGCTGTCGTTGAACACGTCATGGGATTTTGCACCCCCAGCGAGTATCGGGAGTTCATGGAACAGACCCCGGGATTGGAGCAGGCGTTGGTCGACAGTGGCATCCATCTGGTCAAGTTATGGTTCTCAGTCTCTCGGGCCGAACAACGGACCCGGTTCCTCATCCGGGTCATCGACCCGCTACGGCAGTGGAAGCTCAGCCCGGTCGACCTGGCCGCCCTGGATCTGTGGGGCGACTACACCCAGGCGAAAGAGGCCATGTTCCAGCGCACCGACACCCCAGCGGCGCCGTGGACGGTGGTGAAGAGCAACGACAAGAAACGTGGTCGGATCGCGGCGCTGCGCTGGGTCCTGTCTTCTCTGGACTATCCGACCAAAGATCCCGATGTGGTCAGCGCACCTGACCCACTCATCGTCGGGCCACCAGCCCAGGTGTATGAGCAGAGCGAACGTCATAACTAGTCGAGCCGTGTCACCCTTTCAGCCAGGCGATATTCTTGCGTTTGCGCATCCGCTTCCACGTCGCCGGTAGCTTGTTCTCGGCCCGCTCGGCGCGGGCTGTCTCGGTTGCGTACATCAGGCCGTAGGTGAAACCGTTTCCGCCGTCGAGGTGGGTCTGCGCGGCGAGCTCGCGCAACACCGGCCGGGACACAGCGGTGTCCTGGTGTTCGCCGAGGAGGTCCTGGACGGCCTTGAGGCGCTTGCGCAGTCGGGTGGCCGGCTTGCCCACTGCGGGCTTGACGGCCTCGGTGGCGTAACGCAGCCGTTTCGCGGCCTTGCGGGTCTCGTGTAGTGCCAGGTCGCGCTCCTCGCCGGATGGTTGGCGATCCGCGTCAGCCATCCGCGAAGCAACCCGGCGGTAGGCTCGCCGGACGCTCTTGGGCAGCTCACGCTTGGCTTTGCGGGTCGCGCGACCGGTGACCGGGGGGTTGGCGAGCAACGCGTCGATCCGATCATGCAGGGCCAGGTAGCGGTCGCTGTTCAACGCGGTGAGGGCGACGTCGCGGGCGTCGGCCTGCCGGCGCTCGGAGACTCGGGTGAACGCGGCGTCGACCGGTCCCAGCTTGAGCTCATCGGGCAAATCCGCCAGCATCGACGCGAACCGTTGGCCCATCACCTCCGCGTCCCTGGCCCCGGCCAGCTCGCCGGCCACCCATTTCAGCTCCGCGGTGATCTCGCGGGTCTCGTTTCGGTCGATGACCCGACCGAAGGCCTGTAGCGCGCTGCGCATCCGGCGAGCGGCAACCCGCATCTGGTGGACGGCGTCCGGGACGTCGCGCCGCACCAGCGGGTCATACCGGCGCAGCCGCTGGGCCTGCGCCCCCAGGTAGGCCAGCACGACTTCCCCAGCCGACCGAGGACGACGCTGCGTCGCGACCCGGGGAGGCATCTGGTCGGCCAGCAATCTACCCAGCTTCGAGGAGAAACCCGCTCGCTGGGCGCCGACCTTGAGCAGCCGGCGCTCGATCCGGTCCAGCAGTTTCCGCTGACCGTGCTCGCCCAGCTCGACTTCCACCTCGCGCCAGGACACCGTCGTGGTCTGCGCACCCATGGTCTTCGCGGTCACGTGGTCATCGACCAGTTCCGCAAGGGCCTGCCCGTCGGCGTCGGCGAGAACCCAGCGGCGCCGGCGGGTGTCCAACTCAGCCACCGGGGCCAACGGGGCGCCGCGGGTGTACACCCGGGTCAAGGCGACCAGCTCAGCCGGCGGGCGGCGCGCGGAGCGTCCCAGCGGTAGCCGCAGCTCCTCTCGAGTATCTTTGCCCGCCGGCAGCTTCAGATGCCAGCCCGCGTCGGACCCACCCTCCCGGCGCCGCAACGTCACCCCTGCACGGATCAGGCGAAGATCAGCGGTGTCGAAGTACACCGCCACCAAGTCCTGTTCCTGAGGCCCGGTCCCCGTGTCGAACCCGAGCAACTCCGCCGGATCCATCAGCTCCAGGCCCTCGATCGCCTCGTACTTGCGCTCAGTCTCCCGCATCGTCGTCATTGCCCTATCCCTTCGGTCGCTGGTGGGGATACCCCGTAGACCGCGCGTGGTAACCCAGATTGCCTACCAGGGTGTCCATCAGCACTCGGTGGGCTGGGCAGCTGACGGCGACGAACGTGCCGCACGCTCCGACGCCGCTGCCTGCTGGACTTCCCGTGGCCGGACCTGGCATTTCGTCGAAGCCGGACGGGGACAGGCGGTGACCAGTGGCACGGCCGGAGTTTGTGATCAACAGAGCACCGAACTTTAGGTAATCCGACTCAGCCCAATGTGGTGACGAACCCAATGGTCCACGGGAGGCGCTCCGGTGGCATCACCCGTCTTCGCTGAAAGCATAATTATTTTCTCAACTCGGATACCTGGGCTCGACGTGTGGGCCGGGGTTTGTCGGTGCCCTATTGTAGAATTGGGTCATGTCGACGGCGGCGGTATGGCAGGACAGTGATGCCGCATTGGTCGCCGAGTTGGCCGCGTTGGAAACCCGGTTGCATTCGACCTGGGCGCAGCTGCTGTCCGTGGTCGCCGAAATCGATTCCCGGGGGACCGCGGCAACGCTGGGATACCCCACCATCACCGAACTGGTACGGGCGATCGCGCGAGTCCCGCTGAGTGAAGCCCGGGCCTGGATCGCGGCCGCCACCGACGTGCTCCCCAGTTCCGGGCTCCACGGCGCACCCGTCGAGCCGAAACTCCCGGCCACTGCGGCGGCCGTGGCCGAGCATGCGATCGGCGCCGCGGACGTCAAGGTGATCCGCTCGATCCTGGCCCGCATCCCCCCACACCTCGGTGACGACACCCGCACCGAGGTCGAAGCCGAGTTGGCTCACCACGCCCGTACCCTCGATGCCGGGCAGCTCACCGTGGTGGGTAAGCGGATCCTCGCGTACCTGGATCAGGACGGTCGGCGCCCTAATGACTCTGCGGAAACTCGGCGGCATCTCAGCTTCCGGGACCGCGACGGTGGGTGTGAGCTGACCGGATGGCTCGACCGCGAAGCCGCTGAGATCCTCCGCGCGGCGCTG
>DATAWX010000186.1:0-23017 GCA_036266995.1 Pseudonocardiaceae bacterium
GGCGGATGAGCTCCTCGTCCTCCATCGCCGAGGCCACCGCCAGCGCCTTGGTCAGGTCGATCCCCGCCCGCAGGCCCAGCGGCCGCGCCGGGGTCTCAAACGGTGTGGGTGACGTGCTTTGCTGCCCGCCCAGGCCGGCCCTGATCGCTCGGTTCAACGCCTCCTTGAACGAGATGCCTCGCTCACGCGCGACGCGTTGGAGCCGCGCCGCGACGTCGTCATCGAGCGTCACCGTCGTCCGCATGATGGCATCCTAGCATCAGTGTGGATGCTGTCATGATGCCTAACGCGCGGCCTGGCGTGCTCGAAACCCGGCCGGCGATGCGCCGACGACGAGTCGTTCGTCTCTCGGACGGTTAGTCCTCCAGCAGTGACAATGCCCCGGTCGGGCAAGAGTCCACCACTGCCCGGACCACCGCCACCTGATCAGCGCTCGGGCACTCGCGGAGTAATTGAAGGCTCCCGCTCTCGAGCACCTCGAAGAGCTCCGGCGCCTCGGCCTCGCACATGCTCCGCCACCAGTTCCGCAGGGTCTCGGTTCGAGCGGCACATCTGCGGGAAGTCGTGCACTGGTGGCAGGTCCAGGATTCGAACCCGGCTCCTTGCGGTCAACAGGCTCAGTCTGCTCGGGGACGCGAGCTGGCGTCCCTCTCGACTCAATCGCATGCGGCCTTCGCGACGGATTTATAGACGGCTCCCGAAGATCCGCTGACCTGCCGATCCCCTCCCACACAAGGGTTTCGGGCGCGAATACGCTGCGGATGGCCATCGTTACTGGCCATCCGCCGAGAACGCCCGGACTTCACCCGTATCGGGATCCGCTTCGGGTGGGGCAAGGAGGCGTTGGTTCGGCACCCTGACGTTCCGCGTCAGGTGTCCCACCGGTGCGCGCCGCCCACGGCAACTGCTGCCGCTACCACGCGAAACCCGCGCCGTTTTGGGCCGTGTCTCCAAGCCACGCAGGGGTGGGTGAGTCTTGGCCGGCCGGTCCGGAGTGGGGGCGGTGCTGACATGTGGTGAGGACTACCGGGTGTCAGACGCGGTATCCCCCGCTGCAGACTATGACTTCGCCGCTGATGTAGTCGGATTCCGGGATGCAGAACAGGTATACGGCGCCGGCCGCCTCTGCCGGAGTCCCGGCGCGGGCGAGCGGGATTTGAGCTTCGGCGAGGGCGAGCATGTCGGGTTCGAGACCGACCTTGATCTCGTGGCCTTCGACCTGGATCACCGATCCCCCGGCCGCGGCCTGGGTCAGCCGGGTCCGGATGAACCCGAAGGCCACGCAGTTCACTGTGACGTTGTACCGGCCCCATTCCTTGGCCAGGGCGCGGGTCAGGCCGATCACGCCCGCTTTCGCGGCGCTGTAGTTGGCGTGGCCGACGTAGCCGCCCAGGCCCGAGATGGAGGAGATGTTGACGACCTTGCGGCATGGGACGGGCCGGCCTGCCGTCGTGGCGGCTTTGACTGCCTCCGATATCACCGGTTGTGCGGCCCGCAGGATCCGGAACGGTGCCTTCATGTGGAGATCGATGATGGTGTCCCACTGCTCGTCAGTCATCTTCTGGATGACGCTGTCCCAGGTGTACCCGGCGTTGTTGACCACGATGTCCAAGCCGCCGTAGGTGTCGAGCGCAGTCTGCACGAATCGCTCCGCGAAGCCATTGTCCGTGACACTGCCGACGCAGGTGACGGCTCGGCCGCCGCCCGCCTCGATCGTCGCGACGGTCTGCTCGGCCGACTCGGCGTCTATGTCGTTCACGACAACTGATGCACCGTCAGCGGACAACTTCAACGCGATCTCCCGGCCGATCCCGCGGCCGGAACCGGACAGGATAGCGACCTTGCCCGCCAACTTGGCCATCGTCATCCCCTGTCCGCGATCGACGCCGGCCGTGCCGCGGTGAGTCTGAGCGGCATCTCCTTGCTCGGTCGGATCAAACTTCGACCCCGATCCGGGCCGCTGCCAAGGCGGAACGGCGGACCTTGCCCGCGTCGTCCCTGACGGGTTCGGCGACCCGCTCGAGGGAACGAGGCACCTTGTACGGGGCGAGGTGGGCACGGACGTGGTCGAGCAGATCCTCGTCGGTGACCGCTTCGGCGAGCTCCACGATCGCGTGCGGGACCCGACCCAACTCCTCGTGCGGCAGACCGATGACCGCGCAGGAACGCACGGCGGGGTGGGCGTCGAGCACGGCCTCGATCTCGGCCGGGTACACGTTGGAGCCGCCTACGAGGATCATGTCCGCGCGCCTGTCGGTGACGTAGACGTAGCCTTCCTCGTCGAGGTACCCGATGTCGCCCAGGGATTCCCAGCCCTCCTCGGCGCTGCGGGGGTCGGCCCCGATGTACCGGTACGGGGAGGGTTCGTCGGCGCCGCGGCGCATCCACAGCTCACCGACCTCGCCGGGACCAAGTCGGGCCCCCTCGTCGTCGCGGGCGTGGATCTCTCCGAATACCGGGCGCCCCACCGAGCCTGTGTGCTTCAGCCACTCGGTGCCGGTTATGACCGTCATGGCCTGGCCCTCGGTGCCTCCGTACAGCTCGAGGATCACCTCCGGGCCGAACCAGTCGATCCATGCCTGCTTCAACCAGGGCGGGCACGGGGCTGCCATGTGGTAGGCCACCTGCAGGGATGACAGGTCCCGGCCGGCGCGTTCGGCGGCCGGTAACCGCCAGATACGCAGCATCATCGTCGGGACCAGGTAGAGCCAACCGACGGCGTGTTTCTCGACCAGTGAAAGGGTGGCGCCGGCCTCGAACCTGCTCATCAGGACCAGATGATTGCCCCGCAGCAGACTGAGGCCGGCGACGACGAACGGGGCGTTGTGCGCCATCGGACCGGTGACCAGGACAACGCCGTCCCACGGCAGGACGACCAGGTCGGCGTAACTCATCATCGCTTCCCAGTCGGCGTCCTGGTTTGGCACGATCAGCTTGGGCCGCCCGGTGCTGCCACCGCTGGTGGTGATCTTCCAGATCGGGGATACGACGGGTTCGCCGGGATCCGTGCCGTCGGTCTGGCAGCCGATGCGAAGGCCCTCGAGGCTCAGTCCCAGGCGCCCGGTCAACTCGGCGGAGGGCACCCCGACGACCACGGTGGGGTCCGCCAGGTCGATGATCGCGTCGCGTTCCCCGGGCGGTAGGCGGTGCGAGATCGGTTGGGGGGTCGCTCCGAGCCACCACAGGGCCAGGATCGTCTGGATCATCTCGATCGAGTTGGGCAACCCGATGGTGACCACTGATCCGCAGCCGACGCCCCGATCGGCGAGCAGACCGGCCAGACGCCGTACCGAGTCGAGCAGCTGCATGCGGGTCAGGGTGATCCCGTCGCAGGTGAGCGCCGGGCGGTCGGGGTCGAGCTGGGCCTGTCGAAGCAACTGACCACCGAAGGTGACCGGCTCGCTCGGCGCAGTGGCCATTGCGCGATCACACTCCTCGCGGCTGTGCCGGTTCGGCCCCCGCGTCGAGGCGAGGTCCGGACCGTGCGGGTGACAGTAAGGCCGCCACCAGTTCAGCGCCCCGCGACGCAAAGGGCATGCGTAGTGTCTACGTCGGTGCGGCAAGCTCGTTCCTGACAGGTCGGCTCGTACCTGGCGGCCGTGCACGGTCATCAGATGTTGCGGGCGGTGTCCTGCCAGTAGGGCTTGCGCAGTTCGCGTTTGAGTACCTTGCCGCTCGGGTTGCGCGGCAACGCATCGAGGAAGTCCACCGAACGTGGTGCCTTGTAGGTGGCCAATCTGGCCCGGGTCCAGGCGATCACCTGATCCCCGGTGGCCGAATGGCCAGGGCGTAGGACCACGATTGCCTTGACGCTCTCGCCCCACTTCTGGTCGGGCACCCCGATCACGGCTGCGTCGGCGATCTGGGGCATCTGGAACAGGATGTTCTCCACCTCACGGGGATAGATGTTCTCCCCGCCGCAGACGATCATGTCCTTGATGCGGTCGCAGATGTACAGGTAGCCCTCGGCGTCGAGGCGCCCGACGTCACCGGTGTGCAGCCAGCCGTCGACCAGCGTCGCCGCGTCGGCGTCGGGCCGGTTCCAGTAGCCGCGCATCATCTGCGGGCCGCGGGCAATGATCTCCCCGGCTTGCCCGACCGGCACGCGGTTGCCCTGGTCGTCCACGATCGCGATCTCGGTTCCGACGATGGGCCGGCCGCAGGAGAGCAGCAACTGCGGGTGCCCGGCCAGGGCTCGCTGGTGATCGCGGGGGGTGAGGCAGCTGAGAGCGCCGCTGGTCTCGGTCTGGCCGAAGCCCTGCCGGAATCCGCAGTCGAAGACCGCCAGCGCGTTGCGCAAGGTGTCCTCGGAGATAGGGGCGGCTCCGTAGCTGAGCACCCGCAGGTTGGAGTAGTCCCGCTGGGAAATGTCGGGCACCTCGACGAGCATCGACTGGATCATGGCGGGGACCAGGGAGACGCGGGTGATGCGTTCTTCCTCGAGCACTCGCGCACACTCCGCGGCGTCGAATCTCTCCATCACGCGCACCGTCGCGCCCACCGCAAGGTTGCTCAGCATGCTCATGGTGGCACCGGCGTGGAACAGGGGCATGACGATGAGTTGGCGGTCCTCGTGCATCGAGACCGGCTCGAGGTGGGCCTGGATCATGCAGGAGTTGACCGACGCGTGGGTGAGCACCGCGCCCTTGGGTCGGCCGGTGGTCCCGCTGGTGTACATCTGCCACAGGTCGTGATCGGGTCGGATCACGGGTCGGCGCGGTGGGTTCGGGGTCGCACGTTCGACCAGTGCGGGTAGTGACTGCCATTGCGGGTCCCCACCGTCGATGACCACCCAGGACTTGACATGGTCCAGTGCGGCCCGCACGGTGGCGATCTTGTCCACGTAGCGGTCCTGGACCAGGACCGCTGTTGCGGTGGAGTCCGCGAGCAGGAATCGCCACTCGTCGGGGTGCAGGCGGAAGTTCAGCGGGACCGGTACGGCCCCGCACTTGAACGCGCCGAAGTAGATCGGGAGCCACTCCGCGCAGTTGTTGGCGAGTACTCCGAACCGGCCGCCGTCGCGGACCCCGAGGTCGGCCAGCACCGTTGCGACACGGTCGGACCATTCGTCGATCTGTCTGTAGGTCCAGCTGTTCTGCTCGTCGTAGACACATGTCTTGTCCGGGACCGCGGCTGCCCAGTAGGTGAGGTAGTCGTGAAGCAGCATCAAGCGCTCCTCGCAGTACACGGTGTGGGGGCGGGTTGCGCCCACGGGTGCACGCGGCACCTGTATTGGATTTGGATCGGCTGGGTGGGGCCGCGACCGAGGTCGACGAGGTTGATCGCACCGTCGAACGTGTCGACAGGACGCCGGTCGAGTCGGGTCGCAGGCATGGGGTCATGACAGCGTGCTGGGCCGCTCGAGTCACGCGTACCGACTACGCGGATGATCCCGCTCCCAGGAAATGCGCGCCTCGGGCGCGCCATCCAGTTGGGAGGGTGCAGGCGTCGCCCCGGGGGCCCCGCAAGATCGCCGACCGAGCCGCCGCCGATGTCGCGGTCATCCTCGCCGAGCTTGCGGCCCTCGGGGCGCCTGCTCGGTGCTGTCATCGTGTTCGATCAGGTGGGTTGCGGCGCGTGGTGGGCAACGATGGGGAGGAAACTGCGTAGCGGCTACCCCTGACATCGGGCCGTGGTCGCGGTGGAATCGGAGCCATCGACTCGCCGGGGGCAACCGGTGAGGGCCGATCGACCCGGTGAGGACACATGACCGATACCCAGCTGTTCGCGGCCGGCGGTGCCGGCGGCAACGCCGATGAGGAGCCCTCTCGGGTGCGCATCGAGAACCCGGCGCCGCACGTGATGCGGATAGTGCTCGACCGGGCCGATGCACGTAACGCGCAGGATCCGCGGATGCTGTACCAGCTCAACGCGGCTTTCGACCTCGCCGCCCAGGACGACGGGGTGAAGGTGGTGATCCTGGCCGGTGAGGGCCCGTCGTTCTCGGCGGGGCACGACCTACGCGCCGCATTCGTGGTGACCAGCGAGGATCAGCGCCTGGCCGCGTGGGGTGACCAACCGCCGGTGAGCTGCTGGGGTGGATTCACCCAGCCGGGAGCCGAGGGCTGGATGGCCATGGAGGAGGAGCTTTTCCTGGGCCTGTGTTGGCGCTGGCGTAACTTTCCCAAGCCGACCATCGCTGCCACCCAGGGCAAGGTCATCGCCGGTGGGCTGATGCTGGCGTGGGTCTGCGATCTGATCATCGCGGCCGAGGACACCACTTTCTCCGACCCGGTGGTGGCCTTCGGCCTGAACGGACATGAGTATTTCGTGCACACCTGGGACCTGGGTGCCCGCAAGGCCAAGGAGCTGCTGTTCACCGGTGGTGCGATCACTGCTGGGGAGGCCAAGGCGTTGGGGATGGTCAACCAGATCGTGCCTTCCGCGCAGCTTCAGGAGGCCGCCCTGGCGATGGCGATGCGGATCGCGCGGATGCCCTCGATCGGTCTGAAACTTGCCAAGCAGTCGGTGAACCAGTCCCTGGACGCCCAGGGTCAATGGACGGCTTTGCAGTCGGCCTTCTCCCTGCACGAGGTCGGCCACGCCCACAATCGCGAGCTGCACGGGATGGGCGTGGACCCTGGTGGAGCTTCCCGGATACGTGAGCTCAGTGCCCAGTGACCGGCAGCGTCGTGGACGGTGCTCGGGGCACGGGCGTGCGTCGGTTCTACGCCGGGTGGTCAGTAGCGGTCTGCTCAGCCTGGTGCATCGCGGGAGCTCAACGTGGGAGCGGTTGTGCGCTACGGCCTGAGTGACGTGGAGAAGGTGCTGGAGGCTTTCGACTGTTCTGACTGGGACGAGATCCATCTGTCGGGTGACAACTTCGAACTCCATGTCGTCGCCCGGGGCGCGGTCGGGACGGCCACGGGCCGAACAGTGAGTTCGCCTCCGCGTGCCGACCCGCCCTCGGGCACCGTGGTGGGAGGCGCCGAACGCGATGCGGTGACGGTGCCTCGGGTCGGTGCGAGCGGGGAAGGGACCGTGGTCGCAGCCACGGCCGCGGTCGGTCCGGCGATCGTCGCACCGTCGTTGGGCTGCTTCTACCGTTCACCCGGGCCTGGCGCCGCTCCTTTCGTGGAGGTGGGCGATCGGGTCGAGGCGGGCACGACGGTGTGCATCGTCGAGGTGATGAAGTTGATGCATCCGGTGGTGGCCGGTTTGGACGGCGTCGTGAGTGCGATCCATGTCGGTAACGGTGAAGCCGTGGTGAAGGGTCAGGTGCTGTTCACGGTCCGCGTGGACTAGCTCCGTCCGCGCGGTCTCACGCGGGCGTGCCCGCATCTGGGTCCGCGCGGTTGAAGGTAACTTCGATGTCGTCGATGGCGGCGTGGAAGTGTCCGACGCGTTTGCGGGGCATGACGGCTCGGGTGAGTCGGGCGACGTCGATGTCGTCGAGGAACTCGTAGTTGGTCTTCAACGGCGTTGCCCGCGTTGCGGCGATGTCTTCGGGTGTCACGTAGTAGCGGGTCAGCAGTTCCTCGTCGGTTATCCCGGGATATCCGTATTGCTGTTTGATCTCGGTCAGGCTGGGGTTGGGTGGTTGCCAGTCCGCGAACTTCTTGGCGGCCGGGCAGGCGAGGATGCGGTCCTTGACGTTCTGGTCGAACGGGGCCGGTGGGTCCCCGAAGTGGCCGAGCACGTATTGGATGACCTCGTCGGGGACGATGCTGTAGCGGTCGCCGGTCGTCACGTTCAGCACGGCCTGGATGCCGAGGAACTGCGAGAAGGGGGTGGCGGAGATCGGGTGTCCGAGTTCGCCGCGGACCCGGGCGACTTCGCGTAGCACCTCGGTGTAGCGGTCGGACATGTCGTGGTCGGCGAGTTGAGCCTTCAGCGTGCCCGTCATGCCGCCGGGCAGGTGGTGCAGGTACGGGCCCACGTTGTGCTCGACGGGGGCGCCGACGGGGAACCCTTCCTGGCGTGCGACGCGTTCGAAGTGGGCGGCGACGGGGGGCAGTGTGCCGAGGTCCAGGTGATGGGAGTGTCCGAGCAGTTCCAGGGTTTCCGCGGTCATCTCGGTGGAGGGAAGTGATGGCCCGTTGGCCAAGGGCCTGCTTGCGGTGTGCACGATTCGTGCGCCCTGGTTGATCGCCTCGACGTAGTTGGCCGGCGCCAGACCGGTGGTGTTGTGGCAGTGGATCTCGACCGGGATCTCCCCCGCCGCGTCGACGATCGCCCGCATCAAGGTGGCCGTGCGTTGGGGTGTGAGGATTCCGGAGGCGTCCTCGACGTAGACGGTGTCGGCCAGTCCCCAGCTGATGAACTGGTGGACCTTGTCGGCGAACCATTCATCGGTCAGCACCGGGGCGATCCCGAACATGATCGTCGCCGCGATCTCGCAGCCGGTGTCCGCCACCACCTGATGGACACGTTTGAGGGCGGGCATGTCGTAGAGACAGTCCAGCACCCAGAAGCTGTCGATGCCGTGTCGGGCGAAGGTCTGGATGGTCAGGTCCTGGATGCAGTGCGGGGCGATGCCCATGCCGCCGGCCATCTTGGCGACCCGGGCGCAGCGCAGTTTGGAGTTTGGAAGGCACTTCTTGTGCCAGTCGACGCGTTCCCACTTGTCCTCGCGGATCAGGCGTTCGGGCGCCCCGGCGATGATCTCGACGGTCCGGTACCCGGCGCGGTCGATCTGGTCGGCGACGGCGGTGATGTGGCCCGAGCGCATGCGTAGGCCCCAGAGGCTTTGTTGTCCGTCCCGCATCGTCTGGTCCACGAACTCGATCTCAGCCACCTGATCCGGCCCTCCAGTAGGGGATGAAGCTCGATTCGACCCAGTCGGTGTTGATCCGGTTGCTGGAGAAGTCGCGGTGGCGGGCGACGGCGCGGTGGAAGTCCAGGGTGGTTTCGATGCCGGCTATGTCGAACCTGGCCAGCGCGCGGTTGAGGAGCTGCACTGCGGCCGCGCGATCGAGGTCGTGCACGATCAGTTTGGCCAGCAGCGAGTCGTAGGTCGCGGGCACGATGTAGCCGGGGAAGCAGTGGGTGTCGACCCGGACACCGTGCGCCGTCGGTGGTACCCAGCGCAGGATCTGGCCGGGAGTGGGCAAGAACCCTTCCCGCGCGGATTCGGCGTTGATGCGGCACTCGATGGCGTGGCCGCTGGTTTTGACGTCGCGCTGGCGAAACCCCAGCCGCGCCCCGCCGGCGATGCGCAGTTGTTCGCGCACGATGTCTATGCCGGTGACCTGTTCGGTGACGGGATGTTCAACCTGGACACGAGTGTTGATCTCGAGGAAGGAATAGGTGTCGGTGTCCTGGTCGAGGAGGAACTCGACCGTGGCTGCGCCGACGTAGTTCAGCGCTTTGCACAACGAGAGCGCGGCCTGTGCCAACTCGGCCCTGACCCGGTGCGGCACGCAGGTTGCGGGGGCCTCCTCGAGGAGTTTCTGGTGGCGTCGCTGCAGTGAACAGTCGCGGTCACCCAGGTGCACCAGGGCGCCGTGGCTGTCGGCGAGGACCTGTACCTCGATGTGTCGGGCGTTCTGGACGTAGTGCTCCAGATACAACCTGCCGTCGCCGAAAGCCGCCGATGCTTCCTGCCGTGCCCTGGCGAAGGCTGATTCCAGCTTTTCGGCGCAGCGCACGACAGCCATCCCACGGCCCCCACCTCCGGCCGCGGCCTTCAGCAGGACCGGGTATCCCATGGCCGGGGCCGCGGCGAGTGCATCGGCCGGTTCGGCAACCTCGCCGGAGCCGGCCCCCACGGGGATCCCCAGGGAGGCGGCCAGGGCACGTGCCTGGAGTTTGTCCCCGCCGCACCGGATGGCTTGCGGGGAGGGTCCGATGAAGCTCAGCCCGTGAATCTCGCAGGCTTGGGCCAGTTCGGGGCGTTCGGAGAGGAATCCGTAGCCTGGGTGAATGGCGTCGCAGCGGCTAAGCAGGGCGGCGGCGACAATCTGTGGCACCGACAGATATGTGTGGGCGGCGTCGTGGCCTTCGAGGATCAGGTGGTGGTCGGCCAAGTCCACGGCCAGAGTGTGGTTGTCGCCACGAGCTGCGGCCACGACGCTTTCGATCCGCTCGTCGAAGCACGCGCGGACGATACGCACTGCGATCTCCCCGCGGTTGGCCACGAGCACCCTTCGCAGCATCGTCCTCCCGCCTGCTTCACGCCGAAAGGCAGTCGACCAGAGGTTTCGTTCGTGGTCATGCGTAACGGCTACGCGGCCCTCGGGTGGCGGCGGGATCGGCACCTGAACCTCCGTATCGCCTACGCATGACTGCGGCGGTGCGTCGATCTAAATTCGCCGACATGATTCGCGTTGGCGGCATCAGCGTCGACCCGGCCGAGGTCGAGGCCGTGATGAGGCAACACCCGGCTGTGCGGTCCTGTCAGGTGGTGGGGGTCTTCGATGGTGAACTCGGCCAGGTGGTGGTGCACGCCGTGGTCGACCTCACGCAGCCAGTGGACGAGGAGGCCTTGCTGGCCCATGCCCGGCAGAGACTGGAACCGGCGCAGGTTCCGCGATCCATCGACCGGACGCAGCAGTCGAATCGCGAGGTAGGCGCAACGTTCCCGGCGATGGGAGGCGGCGTGCGGGTCCCGGGTGGCATGGTGTGAGGTCGGGCCGGCGCCGTGCCGGTCAACAGCCCGGTTCTGAGTGAAGGGCCTCGGCGAGTTCGCCTCGACTCGAGACGCCGAGCTTGCCGTAGGCCCGTTGAAGTTGGCCTTCAACGGTTCGCGGGGACAGGTGCAACCGGGTTGCGATCTCCTTGTTGGACAGCCCGCCGGAGGCGAGCAGGGCAGTTTCGCGTTCGGCCTGGGTGAGGTTGGATCGCGCCTGCACCGCATCCAGGGCCGGGGTTCGTGCGCCGCGGCAGCGGCCGGCGAGTTCGGCGGATCGACGTGCAGCCGCAACTGTGCGTCGGTTGTCGGCGGATCGTCGATGCCAGGCGACCGCGGCGTCGGCGGCGGCTTCGGCGGCGAGCAACAATGCGCCCAGTTCCTCGAACCGGTGGGAGGACTCCTCGAGGGCTTGGCCGTTCTGGGTGGCAAGTCCGCGGGTGTGGGCCGCCCGCACCCCGATCATTGGGCCTTCTACGGTCTCGGCCAGGCGTTCGAGTCGGTGAGTGGCGTCGCGGGCGCGACCGAGTCGGGCCAGGCCGTGGAGGTCGGCCGCGGAGCCGACGAGGTGGCCCAGCCGAGCCCCGGTCTCCACGGTGGCCTCCAGATGTGAGCAGGCGGCGCGCAGATCGCCGGCCGCTGCGAGCATCCAGGCCTGGGCCCGGGCACGTTCGTAGTCAGCTGCTGGTTGGGTCGGCCCCGAGTTGTCGAATTCGATCAGCATGTCCCGGGCCGGCTGTGCTGCCCCGGCCAGGGAATAGGCCTGCGCCAGCCAGATCATCGAGGCCTGGACCATGACTTGTCGGCCCTGTTCACGGAACAGGGCGAGAGCCTCCAGGCCGCAGCGCGTTGCCGCGTGCACATCACCTCGTTCGAGGAGCACTTTGCAGAATTCCAGCGCGAAGTAGGCCTGGGCCTCGCTCGATCGCTCGGCCAGTGCCTTGCGGTACTCCTCCACGATGCGGGCCTCGGAATCCGCGAGACGGCCCGATCCGGTCAGTGCCGAGCACTCCAGCACCGTGAAGTACCAACCGTAGAACTCCATGGGTTGGTCCAGCTGTTCGTGAGCGGCTCGGCCTCGCTCGGCAACCGCGACTGTCGCCTCGAGGCGACCCATGCGGCTCAACGCGTAGCAGGCCGGTAGGCAGGCCAGGACGAGCGCACGTCCTTCGGCGCGTTCCAGTAGTGGAAGGGCGACTTCGGCTGTCGTGCGCGGACCGCAGGACATCAGCAGCAACGCCCGCTTCGAGGCGATCTCGTCGGCCAGGGAAGCATCCTTGATGCGTGGTTGCACCTCGTCTGCGATCAGCAGGCCCTGCTGGACCGCGCCCATCAGGTTGGCGTTGTCCAACCGGTGCAAGGCCACTTTGGCCTGGGTGACCTCATCGGCGGGGTCGACCTGTGTGGCCAGGGCGCTGAGCAACTTCTCGGCCTGCCTGCCTTCGCCGCGGAGCATGCCCAGCTGTGCTTTGAGCAGAAGGGCGTCGATGGTTTGCGCGGCTTCCAGCGAGGCGTCCACGAGGCGTTCGGACAGGGCGAAGTCGTAGTGCCAGCGTGCGCTTCGGGCAGCGGCGAGCATGAGGTCCGCAGCGCCGCCGCCGGCCTCCAGGCGCCAGGTCGCGACGTGCAACGGGTCTTCGCGGCGACGGGCGCCGGTGGACTGGACGGCGTCGGCAAGCATCGACGATATGGCCGGGACGCGCAGCGCGGAGGTGCGCATCCTGATCACGTCGGCGTAGAGCCCGTGGGCGAATCGGACCTCGAGGCGGCGTCGGCTGGTCCCGACCGAGATCAGCTGCTTGACCTCCAAGGTGTCGGCGACACCGGCCGCGGCCAGCGAGGTGATCTCGTTGCGGCCCAGGGGTTCGCCCCACGCGAGCAGTTCGAGCAGGCAGCGCTCCGCGGCACTGACCCCCTGCAGGCGCGCCTCGACCAACTCCACGAGCCGAAGCGAAGGAACGATTTCGCGGACCAGCCGCCAGATCCCGCCGACGTTCTGTAGTGAGCCGTCCTCCAGGGCGCCGTGCACCAGCTCGCGGAGGAACAGTGCGTTGCCCTGCGACGCGTTGGTCATCTGCGCCACCAGAGCCCGGTCCAAGGGGCCGTCCAGCACCTGACCCAGGAGCTCCCCGATCGTGTCGGTGTCCAGGCCCGCCAGGTCGATCCGTTCGGCCAACCCGTCCTTCCACAACGCCATGATGGGATCCGGGGCCGGTTCGCCGGAGCGGGTGGTGGCCAGGATGAACGCGTCTCCACCGGCGGCCAACTGGTGGATGACCGTGGCGGAGGTCGCGTCGAGCAGATGGGCGTCATCGACCATCAGGACCAGCCGCCGCCCGCCCCACTGGCCGACCAGGGCGCGCGCCGAGCGCCGCAGCAGATCGGCCTGGTCATCGACCGCGCCCAGAGGTGTTTGCTTGTCCAGGGGCAGCAGCGGGGCCAGGGCGCCGAGCGGGATGCCGCCGGCGGCGCGGGTGGCAGTGACCACTGCGGTCGCCCATCCTGCGGATTCGGCGAACCGCAGACTCTCGCGGGCCAGCCGCGTCTTGCCGACCCCGGCCGGGCCGGCGACCACCGCGGCCTGGTCCCGGCCCGCGATCAGCTCGGTCAGGCGGGCGAGCTCGCGGCCACGGCCCACCAGCGGCCACTCGGTTCTCACAGCGTCAGAGTCTGCTGAGCTTGGGCTCAAACACCAAGCCTTCGGTGCAGGTGTTCCCGGGGAGCATCGGCCCGCGAGGGTGGTGCAGGTGTCGGTCGGACTGCTCCGAGGCCGCGTAGGGGATACGCATGACCCGGAGCGAGCGCTGTGATGTCGTCAGGTCTGCCGGTATCCCCGGGCGCGGCAGCGCCGCAGGACAGGAGCGTGATGACCGATCGAGCAGTCGCGATCGTGACCGGGGCGGCCTCCGGGATCGGGCGGGCGACGGTCGAGCGGTTGATGTCCTGCGGCACCCGGGTGGTGGCAGTCGACTTGACGGACCCTGAGATCGGCGACATCAGCTTGTGCGGGGACATCACCGAAGAAGGCGTGAACCGGGCCATGGTCGATGCTGCCCAGCAGAAGTTGGGCGGGCTGGACACAGTCGTCCTCAACGCCGGCCTGCTGGTGTCGGGCACCGTGGAGGAACTCGAGCTGAAATTCTTCGACCAGGTGATGGACGTCAACGTCCGCGGTGTCGTGTTGGGCATCCGCGCGGCGGCACCGGCGCTGCGCGCCCGGGGTGGCGGCTCGATCGTGGTCACCTCCTCGATCACGGCCTTCGGCGGTGCCCACCGGCTGTGGGGTTACGCGACGTCGAAGGCCGCGGTGCTCAGCGTCGTGCGCAACAGTTCGGTGGAGCTGGCTGCGGATCGGATCCGCGTGAACGCCGTGCTGCCCGGGCCGATCCGCACCCCGATGATCGACAACCGCCCCGGCGGCAGCGCTGAGCGTTTCGCTCAACTGGTCCGCAACGTGCCCATGGGCAGGTTCGGCGAAGCCCACGAAGTGGCTGCGGTGATCGCGTTCCTGGCCTCCCCGGAGGCCGGGTATGTCACCGGAGTCGCGTTGCCGGTCGACGGTGGAGTGCTGGCCACCAACCCGTGCTATGCCCCGTTCAGCTGATGCGGCCAAAGTCCAGGACTGATCCGGGCGTGGCTGCCGGGCGACCTCGTGAAGCAGAAGCGGAGAATCAGCGAGCGCATGACTGACACATACGTGATCTCGTTCACCGAGGAGAAGTCCACCGATGCGGCCTCGGTCGGAGGTAAGGGCGCGAGCCTCGGGCGCCTGACAGGGGCCGGTTTCCCGGTGCCGTGCGGTTTCTCGGTCACCACGGCGGCCTACCGGACCTTCCTGCGGGTCAACGGCCTGCAGGAGGTTCTCAAGGAGGCGGCCGCCGGGTTCGACCACGCGGACCCGGACAAGCTGGAGGCGGCCACCGCGCAGGTCCGGGAGCGCATCCAGGACTGCGAGATACCGGTTGATCTGGCCGAGGCGATCAGGGCGGCCTACCTGGATCTGGGCGAGCAGGTTCGGGTCGCGGTCCGTTCCTCGGGGACCGCCGAGGACCTTGCGGAGGCTTCGTTCGCCGGTCAGCACGACAGCTTCCTCGACCGTTTCGGCGAGCAGGACGTCCTGGCTGCGGTCCGAAACTGTTGGGCCTCGCTGTGGACGGCGCGGGCGACCGCTTACCGCAACAGCAAGGGATTCGACCACTTGGATGTGGCGATGGCGGTGGTGGTCCAACGGATGGTCGACTCGGAGATCTCCGGGGTCCTGTTCACCGGCAATCCGATGAACACCGCGAACGACGAGATGGTCGTGAACTGCAGTTGGGGCCTGGGCGAGGCGGTTGTGTCCGGGCGCGTCGAACCCGACGAGTTCGTCGTACGTCGACGGGACTACGCGGTACTGCACAGTCATTGCGGCAGCAAGACGATCCAGGTGGTCCGTGATCCGGCGACGGGTCGGGGCACCGTGGAGGTGGAGCTGCCGGCAGCCCAGGCCAGTCGGTTGTGCCTGTCCGATGTACAGCTGCGAACGTTGTGCGACCTGGGCCGGCGGGTGACCGACTACCACGACGGCATCCCGCAGGATCTGGAGTTCGGCTTCGCCGGCGGCGAGCTGTATCTGCTGCAGGCCCGCCCCATCACCGGGGTCGCTTTCTCCTGGGATGCAGATCTGGAGAACGAACGCTGGCAGAAGTACCCCGAACGACCTCACACGCTGTGGACCCGCGCCCCGGCCGATGAGTACCTGACCGGCGCGGTGACCCCGTTGTTCTACTCGATGCGCTGCTACGCGATGTCGATGGCCCACTGGAGCACCGTGGAGCTGCTGGGGCTCACCGAGGCGCGAGGGGTCCCGGAGTGGAAGTACTACAAGGGTGTCCCGTACAACAACACCGCCGGCTGGGAGTCCATCGCCAGGCACCTGTTCCCGGCGCAGCTGCGGCCCCTGATGTTGCAGAACGTCGACCCGAGGCACCACGCGGAGGTGCTGGCTGCACCGAGCCGGCCGATAAATGTGGCCAAGGTCGTGGCCCGGATCCAACTGTTGGAGAAGCAACGAGGACTGCTGGCCTGGTCCAACACCTGGGAGCAGTTCCAGAACGGTACCCGTGGTGGTCCGATGGACCGATTGAGCACCGAACAGATGCGCACGCTGCCGGATGTCGAACTGATCCGCTACCTGGACGAATGTGCCGAACTGGAGGCCGGCTACGTCATCGAGGTGTGGCCGGTCGCGCTGTACTTCTTCGCGCTGTCCCTGGCCACCTTGGCGCACATGCTGCAGCACTGGTGCCGTGAGGCGAGCCCGACCTTGTTGGCCGATCTGATCACGGGCACCGAGGTCCCCACGAAGACGACCGTGGAGAATCGGGACCTGTGGGAGCTGGCGTGCCTACTGCGCGAGTCCGCGGCCCTGCAGGCGGTCTTCCACCGCCATCCGGGGGCGGAGTTCTTCGCCGAGGTGGGCGAATCGGAGGAGGGCCGCGCCTGGCTGGACCGATACCGGAAGTTCGCCGAGGAGAATTACCATCGCGGCCACCAGGACCGCGACATCTACTACACGCGCCGCTTCGAGGACTGTTCCATCGACTATCCGGCGCTGCAGGCTCTGTTGCTGGCAGCCGAGCTGCGTGACCCGCAGGTCGGGGAACGCGGGGCCGACGAGCGGCGCGAGAAGGCCGTCGCGCAGGCGATCGCGGGCATCTCCAGGAGCACGCTCGGGTCGGTCAAGGTGGAGGCGTTCAAGATCCTGCACGGCTTCATCATGAAGTTCCTGGTCTACCGCGACGATCAACGTTACTGGGGGGACCACATCATGGCGGGGGCCAAACGCGCCGCCCTGGAGCTGAACGATCGTCTGGTGGCGCGGGGTGTGCTGGCCGATCGCGACCTGTTCTTCCTCGGCCGCGAGGAGTTGCAGGAGACCTTACGAGGGGTGTCGAACATGAAGCTCGTGCGGGCCAAGATCGAGGCCCGCCGGGCGAACTTCGAAGCGGTGCTGAACAAGACTGTTCAACGTCCGATGTATCTGGACGGTTACACACCGATCGATCTGAGCGGCGGGGACGAGGACGACAGCTCCGGGGTGCTGCGCGGTATGCCGACCAGCAACGGCACAGTCACCGGCACAGCGCGGGTCATCAAGAGTCTTTCCGAGATCGGCCGGATCCAGTCCGGGGAAATTCTGGTCTGCAACTCCACCGATCCGAGCTGGACACCGGTCTTCCTGCTGATTGCCGGGATCGTTGCCGAGACCGGCGGCGTGCTCGCTCACGCCTCCTGCCTGGCCCGCGAGTACGGCCTTCCCGCAGTCCAGTTGCGTTCGGCGATGCAACGCATCCCGGACGGCGCCACGATCACCGTCGACGGCAGCACCGGAACGGTCAGCATCGGGTCGGACCCCGACGGCGACGAGGGACAGGGCTAGTTGGATGAGGGCATCGGGTGAGACCTCGGCCAAGACCTACCTTCCTCGCGCAGAACTGATCGAGGCGCATCCGGGTTCGCTTTTCGCGCCGGCCTGCGGGGTGCCGCTGGGCTATCACTACCTGATCGCAATCCTGCAGGCACCGGAAACGGGCCGACGCTGGAACATGGTGCGCAGTCTGTTCCCGGACCGGACACGGCGATTCCGCGCCCTGAACACCGATCGCGAACCCTTCGGTGTGCTCGCCGAGGAGTTCGCCGAGGCCTACTCCGGGCCCGTACAGTCCGGCTGCTTCGGGAAGCACTGGGGTTTCCGCCGACCCGATGGCGCACCCCTGCTGATGACCTCCGCCGATGACCTGGAGTGGACCGAGGGCGATCTGGTGCGCGTGTCCGGGCGACCCGTCGGGCGCGCGACACGTCTGGCGATCGTGGATGTCGACGTCCCGCTGGTCTGCACCGTGCGGCCGTTCCTGGTGACAGGTACCGTCGCGGGCCACCCGGTCCGTGGTGCGCTGTTCCACGAGGCGATCCACATGCCCGCCGGTCGGGAGTTGTTCCCCAGCCCCTACACCGATCGGTTGCAGCGGGCGTGGTGCCAGTTCGTGACCGAGTTCGAGGACGGGACGGTGCAGGCCGGCGACTTGCTCTGGGGTCATGACGGATTCTCCGCGCTGGTCGTGCAGTCCACCGACACCGCCGGGCTCGTCAGCACCGATGTCGAGGCCAACGTCGAGGTCGAAGGTGATCCGGCCTTCCCGGGGCGCGCGGTTTTCACCGCTGCCGACCAGCGCTGGGTCTGGGAGCCGGCGCCGAGGGGCGGGTGCTGGCCTGTCCTGGCCGGGGCGCCGGTAGGACATCGCATGCGCGAAGGCGTGGTCCGCCAGGCCGGCGAGACACGCACGGTGGCGGTGGGCCACAGCATCCTTGAGGCCTACACCGGACGCCTGTGACGGTTCGTCCGCCGAAGTTCCTCGCTCATGTTGTCCGAGGCGCTCACAATGACCGGGCGATGATCTCCTTCATGATCTCGTTGGCACCGGCGTAGATCCGCTGCGGTCTGGAGTCGGCCCACATCCGCGCGATCGGGTACTCGAGCATGTAGCCGTACCCGCCGTGCAGTTGGACGCAACGGTCGATCACCTGGCACTGGATGTCGGTGAGCCAGTACTTGGCCATCGCCGCGGTCGCCGCGTCGAGGGTGCCCGCCTCGTGGCGTTGGATGCAGGAGTCGACGAAGACCCGACCGATGTGGGCCGAGGTGGCGCACTCGGCCAACTCGAAGCGCGTGTTCTGCATGTCGAACAGGGGCTGCCCGAAGGCCTTGCGCGCCTTGGTGTAGGTGACGGTGTCGGCGACGGCCCGCTCGGTCATCGCCACCGCGACAACAGCGACAATCAGCCGTTCCTGGGCCAGTTGGGTGGTGAGCTGGACGAAGCCTTGTCCCTCAACTCCGCCGAGCAGGTTATGGGCGGGAACCCGGGCTTCGTCGAAGAACATCTCGGCGGTGTCGGCGGCGTGCTGGCCGACCTTGTCCAGCACCCGGCCGCGGTGGAACCCGACGCAGTCCGCGGTCTCCACGACCAGCAGTGAGATGCCGCGGACACCGGCGTCGGGGTCGGTCTTGGCGACCACGACGACCAGGTCTGCCTGGGAGCCGTTGGTGATGAAGGTTTTCGACCCGGAGATCCGGTAGTCGCCCTCGGCGTCGCGTACGGCGCGTGTCGAGATCGCCTTGAGGTCCGATCCGGCGCCAGGCTCGCTCATGGCGATCGCTGCGACCAGCTCACCGGAAGCCATCGCCGGCAGCCAGCGTCGGCGCTGTTCCTCGGTGCCGTAAGCGAGTATGTAGTGGGCGACGATTCCGCTGTGCACGCCGTTGCCCCACCCGAGGTCCAGCGCCAGGCCCTGTTGATGGAAGACCATCAGGTCGTGGGCGAACCGGCCACCGCCGCCCCCGTACTCCTGCGGGATGGAACAGCACAGCAGGCCGATCTGTCCGGCCCGGCGCCACAGGTCACGGTCGACGTGGCGTTGGGCCTCGTGCTTCTCGCGGGCCGCCACCAGATTCTGTTCGATGAACTGCGCTGCGGTCTTTCCGAGCAGGCGCAGCTCGTCATCGATCCACGCCGAGGTGTAACCCTCCTGACCGGCAGCACCCATCGCGTCTCCTCCCCTGCGCATGTCCTGCAGGACAGTAGATCGCGGCGGCGGGCAGCCGGCATGCGTACCAGCTACGCGAGCCGGGCGGCCGCCGGGCCGGGCCGGACAACCGCAAGCTGCCGGTGGTCGAGGTGCTGCGGCGCGTCGTGTCAACGGTGAAGTCCCCACCGGGCGTTGCATGTCTGTCCGAGGCCTGCAGGCCGCTGTCCGGGTGGAGCGCGCGGGAGCGAAGTAGCCGTTACGCGTGACCGACCGGGACCTGCGGTGATGGGCTGGACGGGCTCACAACGTGGTCGTTGAAGGGAGGACTGTGGAGTTCGTTCTGGTCCGTCACGCGGAACCGGACACTGCGACGGCGTCCTGCGACCGGGCCGATCCGGGGCTGTCCGTGCGCGGCGAGGCTCAGGCGCGGGCGCTGGCTCAACACCGCGGGCTGGGCGCGATCGACCTGATCGTGCACAGCCCGTCCCGGCGGGCCGTGCAGACAGCTGGCCCGGTCGCGAAGCGGCTGGGCCTGGGTTCGACGACGCTGCCGGGGCTGGCTGAGTTCGACTGGGACACGGGCGGTGACTACACATCGGCCGAGGACATGCGTGCGGTGAACGACGAGCGCTGGCGGGCTATGCTCCAGGGCAATCTGCCCGACGGGATCGATCCCGTCGTGTTCCGGGCCCGCGTGGTCGCAGCCTTCGCCGAGTTGGCCTGCGCGAACCCGGGCCGCCGAGTCCTGGCGGTGACACACGGCGGGGTCCTGAACGCCTACACAGGAGACATCGTCGGCCTGACTCAGACGTTCTGGATCCATTACGGATACTCGAGTGTGAGCCGCGTGGCTGTCTCGCGCAACGGCCGCCGCGGGATCCTTGCGTTGAACGAGACCGGCCACCTTTGGCACCCGGACGTGTTCGACATCCTCGGGGGGGACCGCGCGCTGTGAGCCCGAAACGGGCCGAACCTGCAGCCGGCCGATCCTGTTCGGACCCGCACAGCAGCAGAGTGGGTGCTTGCCGGTGAGGCGAGAGGCCCGGATCGCCCGAAATTGCGTAACGAGTACCCATGGCACGGGATCGTTCGGTGTTGTCCACTGGGACCAGCGACAACCGATCGCTTGAAGATGGGCCCGCCATGTTGATTGTCCCGTCGCTCTCACGCCGGGTTCGTTGCCGGTTGTGCACCTTCGTGGTGACAGCTGCGTTGGTGTTGTCCAGTGCTGCCTGCGGGACCCGGGAGTCCGACGAAGCCATCCTCAATTCCTTCAAGGAGGCCTCGTCGGTCGGGAGCGCGAGTCCGGGCCCGTCGACCGGTACCGTCGGCCTCGGGTCGGCGCGGGCCGAGACCGGCCTGGCGCGGACACCGACCGCCGCGGTCGCCAAGCCGGCAGTCGCGCCCGCTCGACCCGCCCCCGTGACACCGGATGGAGCGGGGTCGCTCGACACAACTCCGGTTCGTACATCCTCCGCGTCCAAAGCGCCCTCGAACACCATCGGGACCGGTCGGGCGCCTGTGATTCGACCCGCGCCGGCGGCCGGGGCCGCCCCCTTGGTCCGCGCGAGCGCTGAGAAGTCGGTGGTGAAGATCGGCACACTCGGTGCCTTCTCCGGTGTCATCGGGGCCGTCACCGAAGCAGCTCCCAAAACCTTGGCGGCGTGGGCGGCCTACACGAACGCGCACGGTGGACTCGACGGCCACCCGGTCAAGATCGTCGTGGGGGACGATCAGGGCGACCCGGCCACGTCGCTGACCCTGGCCAAGCGGATGGTGGAGAGCGACAAGGTAATCGCGATGGCGAACAACGTGCTGTTGTTCTCCTACCCCCAGGTGGAGAAGTACATGCGGGAGAAGAACATCGCCATGATCGGCGGCGATGGCATCGACCCGGGTTGGTACACCTCGCCGGTGGCGTTTCCGATAGCGCCGGCGTTCTCCGTCCAGATGATCAAGGGCCTGAAGATGCTCGTCGACGGTGGGACACGCAAACTTGCCGTCCTGTACTGCGTGGAGATCAGCCAACTGTGCACCTTCGAGAAGGACCAGGCAGCCAAGTCCGAGGTGGGCGGCTACATCGCACAGACCTACCAGGTCTCCATCGTCGCCCCCAGCTACACCAGCCAGTGCCTGCGGATGAAGGAGGCCGGGATCGACGGCGTCCTCCTGCTCCTGGAGACGGCCTCGGCCGCGCGGGTCTCCCAGGATTGCGCCAGTCAGGGATTCAAACCCAAATTCCTGCTGCTGGGCCTGGATGCAACAAGGGAGATGCCCACCATCCCGGCACTGTCCGCCGCGTTGATCCCTGGAGCTACCGCATCGTTGGGTGCAAGGGATTTCCCGGCGATCCAGGCCTACGAGCGGGTCATGGCCGAATACGGTCCCACCATCGGCGAGAGCGGCGTCTCCGCACTGGCCTGGTCGACCGCCCAGCTGCTGAGCCTCATCGGTCGCAACCTGCCCGATGATCCAGGCCCGGCCGACATCTTCAACCAACTCTGGCAGGTCAAGAACGAGACTCTCGGCGGGCTGACCGTACCGTTCAGCTACCACAAGGGCGGGCTGCCCGATCTGGCACCGTGCATGTTCGTCTGGGGAGTGAGCAACAATCGATTCAGCGCCCCCAACGGCGTCAAACCCAGTTGCTGACCGCACACGCCGAGGTTTGGCAAGCTCCGCCGGTGATCTCGTGAGCTTGGGCGAAGTACGCGTCGCCGCCCGAGTGAAAACGCAGCAGGATGTTCCGGGTGCCACCGACCAGCAACTCGAGGTCGGACAGAGGTCCACAGCCCGGCCCCTGACGGTCCATCCAGGTGGCAGGCGCGCGCATCTACGTTTTCCATTTCTGACGGTTGGTCAGAATACATCTGCCCGCACTTCTGGTTCCGGAACCAGGCGATCGGGTCGATCCGCGCCTAGCCCCGCCGGGCCGCGAGGATCCGGACCACCCGACCGGCCAACAGTGCCACCGCGACGCCGACCAGCAGCAGGTAGGAGCTCTCGAACGATGTGGTTCCGTCGCTGATGACCTTCGAGGCGACGGCCGGGAGGAAGGTTGTCACCGGCGTGGTGGTGCCCGCCTCGACGGTACCCCCAGGCGGGGTGGCGGCAGCCACGTCGAGGGCTGCACCCGAGCCGGGCGGATGCGCAGCAACGGCGCCCACGCCGGGGTCGGCATCTGCCGCGCCCGCGCGGGGCGTGTGGAATCCGGTCCCAGCTGCACCGATGTCGATACCGGAGCTGTCGCTGGCCGGCGATCTGGTGGTCGCGTTGACCGACACCCGGCCGATCGTGATGGTCTCGGTGGTCGTCCCGCGGTCGGAGGTGTTGGTGATGAAAATCTGCACCGCGCCGGAGGTCAGGCCGGAGACGGTCTTGTTCGGGTTCACGGTCGGGCCGGTGCTGCCGGTGCCGTCGGTGTAGGTGTAGATCTCGGGAAGGTAGGTCAGCGTGATCCCGGCGGGCATGAGGCGTTCGTTGATCGCAGCCAACCCGTCGGTGCTGATCGGTGTCGGGGTCGAACCGGCCACCGTGAAACCTCTCCCGGTCAGCCCCGAGCTCAACTCGGCGAAGGTGATGGTTCCCAACGACGTGGTCGTCCTGGGCGTCGGTTTCCCGTCCGGTCCGGCGGCCAGACTCGCGTAGGAGGAGAAGTTCGCGATGTCGAGGATGCCGCCGAGGGTGAGCGCATGCACTCCGGCCACGCCCTCGGAGATCACGTCGCCGTCGCCGTCGAGGGCGCTGTGCGCCATCGCGAAGGCGTTGTTCTGGTCCGAGACCGAGGCCTGGCCTCCCATGCTCGTGGTACCGCGGGCGTCGGTCGGCGTCGCGGTGGCGATGAGTTCGTAGCCTCCGGCGTTCTGCTTGGAGATGGGCGCA
>DATAWX010000187.1:0-12190 GCA_036266995.1 Pseudonocardiaceae bacterium
ATCCGACGAGGCTCTGGAAACCGGCGATCTCGCCGTCCACGACGAAGAGGCCTACCCCCTGGACACCCTCATCCGCACCGACGGCGCCCGCCAACCAGCCGTGCCAGCAAGCGCCTCCGCGGCGCACCACACCCAGCCGACCTCGCCCAACCCAACGCCGCGCACTTAGCCTGGCCTGGCCGCATCACCCCAGCCCCGAGAAGGGGTGACCATGAAACTCATCACCGCCGTCGTCACCCCATCTGAATTCGACGCGATAAAAAAAGCACTAAACACTTTCGGTGTCACAGGCCTGACCATCACCGAAGTCTTCCAACGCGACCTCACCGGCGGCCGAAACCAGGTCTACCGCGGTCAACGATTTCACACCGATCTGCTGCCTCACGTCCGCATCGATCTCATCGTCCCCGACCACGACACCACCGACCTCACCCACATCATCAGAAAGCTAGCGCCCAGGAAAGGATGCACAGCAAATATCTGGATCACCCCCGTCGAAACGCTGACCAGGGTACGAACCGGCGAACGTGGCAACGAGGCGCTGTGACATCGGCGTTGTCCGATAACTAGCTTGGGTAGAATGTGACGGCGTGCCCAACCAAGCCGATTTTGTAAGGCGGTGTAACGCTTTTGGGTCGAAAATGAGACGTCTTGTTCGGTGCCGATGGCACCGACGTCCAGACGTGCGTCTGGCTGTCTAATCATCTGTCAAGCGTTGAGAGCGCCTGGTCGGTTGCGTATGCGATTATGGCAAGCACAGGAGAATCTTATGGACGAGCGTTCGGTCACCTTGCACGATCTGATCCGGCGTCGAGGTCAGACCTACCGGCTCATGGGCCGCTATGACGAGGCACTGACCGACTTCAACCGGGCTCTGGAGTTGCAGCCAGAAGCGGACTGGGCCGTTGCCGAACGAGGCGAGACCTACCGGCTGATGGGCCATCATGAGCAGGCCCTGGCCGACTTCAACCGGGCCATCGAACTGAACCCGCAGTCAGACTGGGCCATCGCCCACCGAGGTCAAATCCACCGGCTGGCCGGCCGCTATGACGAGGCACTGACCGACTTCAACCGGGCTCTCGAACTACGACCAGAAGCCGACTGGATCATCGCCGAACGAGGCGAGACCTACCGGCTGATGGACCACCATGAGCAAGCGCTGGCCGACTTCAACCAGATCATTCAACTGAATCCGCAGGATCAGTGGGCGATCGCCAGCCGAGCTGAAACCTACCGACTGATGGGCCGCTATGACGAGGCGCTGACCGACTTCAACCACGCCATAGCGTTGTGGCCAGAAGCAGAGTGGACCGTTGTCGAACAAAGTGAGAGCGCTCAAAGCTCTACCTCGGAATCGATGCAAGATCATTGACCGATTCGACAGCGCTGCTCGACGTCGTCGCCGCGGCGAGGATTGTCCGGCATTGGCGGATGCCCGAGAGCGCCGAAAGGTCACGCGACTTACGCGTGGATCTTATGCCCGGACAGATGGGCTGGTTATTAGGGGAAGTACCGCTACACGGCCCGGTACGGGTGTTGGTTGGTCCAGCGTTCACCAGATCGTCGTCTGCTGTTCTACCCGCGACGCCACCACCGGACAGATAACGGCAGTATGGACAGCTCGGACGGCCGGAATGGATCTCGTCCCCAGGCTGGGTGGTCGCGAGATTGTGGAGCGCCGGTAACCGTCAGCGACACGTCTCGAAAATAGGGTTCAGACGCGGAATTGCCGCGTCGCAGCGGAACGCGGCGTGTCCCACTGCGACGCGGATCCGCCGACCAGGAGGGGGGCTGCCCGGCGGGTTCTTTCGTGAGGCGGATCTCAGCTTTGACGCATAGCTAGCGTAATCCCTCGCCGGGGTTTTCGGACTATACATCACCGGAATAGCCTAAAAATCCAACCGCCGGAAACCTCAAACTGTACACAGTGTTAGCGCAGACACTGGTGGATTACAAAGTCCGCGGCGTTTTGACGTTCGGTGAGCAACCGAACCCTCGGTGCCACTCGAAACGCTCATTACAAGCCCTCAGATCTGTCAGTAGGCGGTAAGATCGAACCAAAGGAAATGACTTAACACAGTTGCAATCATCTTCTAAACTGTCGGACCATGGCATCCGTACACTGTGGGCCTGGCGGCCGGGCAGGGCCAGCACACTCCCATTCACCCCGGCCGGCCGCCACCCACACGCGTGGTGCCACGAGATCGTTTCGGACTATGGCAGGGTGAATACCTACGGACGGTAACGCACGCAGTGACGATCCCCGGATGTACATCTTGCCGGACGGGTCCCGTAGTTAGTTTTGCTGGTGCATTTGATCGAGGTACTTCAGCCACTTGAGTCGCATCGGCGAGCCGGCTTAGCGCCGACCCGCGGCTGGCGTGTTGTGGCCGCCCACGCCGGCTCCGTCTGAAGGCGCCAGCCTCAGTCGCAGATGATCTTAGATCACGCGCGCAGCGGGTGTATCAGGGAGCCGGGAGGTCAACTCTGTTGTAGTGCACGGCCTGAGCCGAACTACGGATGGCGAGATGTCATGGAGCCGACGAGCAATACGCCAGTTGAAGCTGCAGCAGCAGCGCTGGCCATCGCGACTGCTCTGCCGATGACCGCTACCGATGAGGACATCCTGACACTGGTCGAGGACCTGGAGCGGATCGCCCGCTCCCTCGGCGAGCTCACCGCGGCTGCCCGGGACCGCTGGGCGGACTGGGGCACTATAAGTTCGTCCGCCCGCGGCGACAGCAAGTGTTGCCTCAGCAGCAGGCGACCTGACTGGGTCGCGGGCGAGTAGTCGCAGCCGCGGCGGGGGTCACGTCAGGCACTCTGCCTCGCTCACTCCTCGGTGAGGCACATGCCGCAGCAGCGATGCCAATGCCTCACCGTCCGCTCCAGCCGGATCGGTCGGATTTCGGGGGTGTCGATAATACCGATGGTGACGCTCTCCTCCGGCCCCTCGTCGTGATCAGGTTCAGGCCACCGTCGCTGGCCGTCGGCCAATGCGCCCTGTGACAGGGGGCGACGGGGCATCGGGGAACATCAGTGATGCGTTTCGGGCAGCGCCTTTGCTTTCGTCGTTGCGCACGATCCGCTCTGGCCCGCTTGTACGGGCGCGACGAGCGGTGCGTCAGCTTATGGCGTCGAGCAGCATCGCGCATCGGATCAGGCCGAGGTGTGAGTAGGCCTGCGGGTGGTTGCCCAGTGAGCGTTCCGTGATCGGGTCGTACTCCTCGGGAAGCAGCCCGGTCGGTCCGGCCGCGTCGACGATCTGCTGGAACAGCTCCTCTGCCTCGGTGCGCCGCCCGCAGCCCAGGTAAGCCTCGACCAACCACGATGCGCACAGGTGGAAGCCACCCTCGCCACCGGGCAGCGCGTCGTCGCGGTTGTACCGGTAGACGGTGGAGCCGCTGCGCAGCTCCGCCTCTATCGCCGTGACGGTCGCCTGGAAGCGCTCGTCGTCGGGCGCAAGCAACCCCGACAGCCCGATGTGCAGCGTGGCGGCATCGAGGTCTGTGCCGCCGTAGGCGGTGGTGAAGCAGCCCAGTTCGGAGTTCCACCCGCGGTCGAGCACCTCAGTCGCGATCTGCTCACGTAACGGGGCCCAGGCGGGGTCGGCGGGCCGGGCGTATCGGGCGGCCAGGCGCACCGCACGGTCCAGCGTCACCCAGCACATGACCTTCGAGTAGACCTGGTGCCGCGGGCGGCCGCGTTCCTCCCAGATGCCGTTGTCCGGCTCGTGCCACCGGCGCAGCACCGCCTCTGCCATGGCCTGCACCATCCGCCAATCCGGGTCGGTCAGCTCACCTCGACGCTGAGTCAGATCGACCATCAGCTCGACGACCGGTCCGAAGACGTCGAGCTGCACCTGTTGGTTGGCCGCGTTGGAGATCCGGACCGGCCGCGAACCGGCGTAGCCCGGCAAGGTATCGATCACCGCCTCCGGTCCGAGCGTGGTTCCCCGGACCGTGTAGAGCGGGTGCAGCCGTTCCGGGCCGGACACCGTCTCAAGGACCCGGTGTAGCCAGCACAGGAACGCCTCCGCCTCTCCGGTCGAGCCCAGCGCCACCAGCGTCCGCGCAGTCATCGCCGCGTCACGCAGCCAGCAGAAGCGGTAGTCCCAGTTCCGTACGCCGCCGATCTGCTCGGGTAGTGACGTGGTGGCCGCGGCCAGGATCGCTCCGGTCTCGCTGTGGCACAGCGCGCGTAGGGTCAATGCTGAGCGGGCCACCAACTCGCGCTGCACGCGAGGCAACTGCAGCGTCGCCAGCCATGCCGACCACCACACCGACGCCCGCCGGCGCCGCTCGGATTCCTCGATCTGCGACGGCCCGAGGTCGTCGGTGCCGCAGCGGAGTTCTAGCAGGATCTCGCCACCGTCCGGATCGAGTACCGCGCGCCCGGTCGGGAACGTGCCGTCGGTAGTGATCTCCCAGGCGACGCCGGGCGCGCGCAAGACCCATGGATCCGAGGTGCCGAGCACGCGCAGCCCGTCCGGCACCCGCTCCAGGCGGACCGTGACCTGGCCGAACTCCGGCCGCGGCGCGAACTCGACGACTGCCCGGGAGCGCCCGGATACGGCACGGATCAGGTCGGTCCGGTTCACCTCGTCGAGGTGGACGAGGTAGTCGGTGACCAGCAGCTGTGACCAGCGGGTCTCTACCGTCATCGTGCCCGGCAGGTACCGCTGGCCCAGCGGGAGACTGTTTCGCTCCGGCCGGATGGAGAAGTAGCCCGCAGGTGGGCCGCCCAGCAGATCGGCGAAGACCGCCGCCGAGTCCGGCTCCGGGTGGCACATCCAGGTTATCCGGGCATCCGGGGTGAGCAGGGCGACGGACTGGCCGTTGGACAGCATCGACAGTCGCTCTATCGGGACGGCGTCTTCGCCGAAGAGCCAGAGCTTGCGTTCCTCGACCAGGAAGGCCAATGCCATGGCCACAGTGGTGGTGTCCAGGATCCGATGAGCGGCTGCGGAGTGCCCGTCGCCCACTTTGATGCCGATGTCCGGGCCGGTCAGCCGGACGAAGGCGCGCTCGTCGGTGACGTCGTCGCCGAGGAAGACGGCCGCCGTAGCCCCGACCTGGTGGCGTAGCGCGTCGAGCGCGGCGCCCTTGTCGCTGCGCACCGCGGAGAGCTCGACCGCCCGCTTGCCCTCGGTGGTCGTCACTCCCGGCCAGCGCCGCGGTCCGTCGATCACCGCGGTCAGGATCTCCTGCGCGACCTCGGCGCTGGCCTGCCGCAGATGCACGGCGATGCTTGCCGGCTTGACCTCGAGGTGGACCCCGGGCCTCCCGTCGGCGAGCGCCGCCAGCTCGATCCGCAGCTTCTCGTGCAGTTCCTTTTGGGCCGGCGTCAGGTCGTGCACGAAGCCGACGTCGAACTCCGAGCCGTGGCTGCCGACCAGGTGGACCTCGGACGGCAGCCGGGACAACACCGCCAGATCACGCAGCGCACGCCCGGAGATCACCGCGGTGGTGGTCGCTGGCATCGCGGCAAGTGAGCGCAACGCGGTCACCGACTCCGGTGTCGGGGCGGCCCGCCGTGGGTCCGCGACGATCGGGGCAAGAGTGCCGTCGTAGTCGCAGGCCACGAGTAGCCGCGGAGTTCTGGCCAGCCGGGCCAGTGCCCGGCGCAGCTCAACAGTTAGCGAATCTACGGTCACTCAGGGACGATAGGAGGCGAGGGTAACGCCGACGTGACTCCGGTGTTACCACCCCGTCATCGCGTGTCGACTCTCGGTTATTGGGCGTCGGTTGGAGGTCCGAGCTGACGAGGGAACCTCCCTGCAGGAGACACGAGCTCGGCGGACCAACACCCCCGCCAAGAGATGGCCCTCACCCACATGCTGTGGCCGGCGCTGGAGCCCAGAATCCCACCCATCGACTGGGTGTCGACGGCACGTGAAAACTGGATCTGGATCTGGCTCATATTTCGCTGGGCCACGAGGCGCTGATGTAGTACCCGATGGAGGTGGGTGACCGTCCATCGCTGGGTCGTCTTAGCGACCTGGTGAAGCTGGAGGCAGTCCAAGTCGGGGGTCGCCACAGGGCGGACCTCCACCTTTTGGAGCGGGTGCTCACGGTGATCGACGTGGGCTGACGGTCGGCACGTAGCCGGGGACGGACCGGACGGGGTTGACCGGGCCGTTGCACGTCATATCCGTGCCCGGTTGCCAGGCCAGCCGTAACCGGCAGACAACGGCGCGGAAACGAGGTCGGTGGATGGTGGAGGTGTGGATGGCCCGTCGACGCTGACGCATTGCCCGTACTGTTCGCTGCAGTGCGGCATCACGTTGCGGGTCGCTCCCGACAGGGTCCACCTGGAACCCCAGCAGGATTTCCCTACCAACCGAGGCGGACTATGTAGCAAGGGGTGGAACGCGGCCGAGTTGCTCGACCACCCGCAGCGGCTGACCGAGCCCTTGGTCCGGGACCGGCGCGACGGGCCCCTGAAGCCCACCACCTGGGACGACGCGCTGGACCGGGTCACCCGTGCGGTGTACCGCGCCCAGCAGACGTACGGCCGGGACGCGGTGGGCTGCTTCGGCGGTGGTGGGTTGACCAACGAGAAGGCCTACCAGCTCGGTAAGTTCGCCCGGGTCGCGCTGGGCAGCTCCCAGATCGACTACAACGGCCGGTTTTGCATGTCTTCGGCCGCCGCGGCGACCACCCGCGCGTTCGGTATCGATCGGGGCCTGCCGTTCCCGCTGGCTGACATCGCCGCGGCCGACGTCGTCCTGCTGGTCGGCTCCAACCCGGCCGACACCATGCCGCCGGCGATGCAGTGGTTCGACGAGGGTCGTAGCCGCGGCGCGACGCATATCACCATCGACCCCCGGCGTTCTGCCACCGCTCGCGGCTCGAAGCTGCACCTGCAGCCCGTGCCTGGCACCGACTTGGCGCTGGCCAACGGGCTGCTGCACCTGGTGATTCGGCACGGCTACATCGACACCGACTACATCGCCGAACGAACCTGCGGCTTCGAGCAGGTTCGCCGGGTGGTGCGCTCGTACTGGCCGGATCGGGTGGAGCGGATCACCGGCGTTCCGGCGGCCCAACTGGATGAGGCCGCGCGGCTACTCGGCGAGGCATCGACGGCGATGGTTCTCACCGCCCGGGGGGCCGAGCAGCACAGCAACGGCACCGACACCACGCTGGCGTTCATCAACCTGGCGTTGGCCCTGGGCCTGCCCGGACGGCCCGGCTCCGGGTTCGCAACCCTGACCGGTCAAGGCAACGGGCAGGGGGGTCGAGAGCACGGGCAGAAAGCCGACCAGTTGCCCGGCTACCGGCGCCTCGATGATCCCCAGGCCCGCCAGCATGTCGCCGCGGTGTGGGGGGTCGACCCCGACAGCCTGCCCGGCCCGGGCACGTCGGCCTACGAGATGCTCGACCGGCTGGGCACCGACGGTGGGGTACGCACGCTGCTGGTCTTCGCCTCCAATATCGCCGTCTCCGCGCCGCACGCCGCCCACGTCGCGCAGCGGCTGGCTGGGCTGGACTGCCTGGTGGTCAGCGACTTCGTGCTGTCGGAGACCGCGGCGCTGGCCGACGTCGTGCTCCCGTGCACGCAGTGGGCGGAGGAGGACGGCACGCTGACCAACCTGGAGGGTCGGGTACTGCTGCGCCGCAAGGCGCTGGACCCGCCATCCGGGGTCCCCTCCGACCTGCAGATCTTGCGCGCACTGGCGGAGCGGCTGGGCTGTCGGGTCAGGTTCGCCGACCGGCCGCGTGAGGTGTTCGACGAGCTGCGGGCAGCCAGCGCGGGCGGCCTGGCGGATTACGCGGGCATCTCCTACGACCGCATCGCCGCCGAGCAGGGCGTGTTCTGGCCGTGCCCGAACGAGCAGCATCCTGGCACGCTGCGGCTATTCGCCGACCGCTTCGCCACCTCCGACGGCCGCGCCCGGTTGCACCCAGTGCAGCACCGCGACCCGGCGGAGGTACCGGACGCGCAGTACCCCTACTACCTCAGCACCGGCCGCAACCGGTCGCACTACCAGTCCGGGGCGCAGACCCGGCGGGTGCGCGCACTGGCCACTGCGGAGCCCGACGCTTACGCCGAGTTGCACCCGGAACTCGCCCGGCGGGTCGGCGTCGGTCCAGGCGACTTCGTGCGGCTGCACAACCGGCGTGGCAGCGCCGTGCTGCGCGCCAGGATCACCGAGGACATCCGCTCCGACACGGTCTTCGTGCCCTTTCACTGGGGTGGGCAGGCCACCGCCAATGCACTGACCAACCCTGCGCTGGACCCCGTCTCCCGGATGCCGGAGTTCAAGGTCTGCGCAGTCGCGGTCAGCACAGTGGGAGACCCCAGTGACCCAGTCCCCTGAAAGTCGCGGACCAGAGGAGATCGCATGCACACCACGTCGCGGTTCTTGCAGGGCATCTACCCCTTCGAAGGGCACGGCCTGGGCAAGCCCGTCCCGATTGATCCCGCCCTGACCTACACCGTTCCTCCGGGCGTGACCAGCCAGGCCCTCTACTTCCGCGGCGGGAACAGCACCGAGGAGATGATCGCGATTGTGCTCGTGCGGGACGGCCAACCGATGCGCTACTTCCCGATCGGCGCTCGCGACGGCACCCACGTGCCGCTGCGACTGGTGGAGGACTTGATCAGCCATACCCAGATCGAGTTGCACGTCGCCGCCCCCGAGGGCTGCGCGGGGACGGTTGTCGTCGATCTCGGCCTGGTGGAGGTGTGAACACCATGCAGGAATTGGTGGTGGTGGGCAATGGCATGGCGGGAGCCCGCGCCGTCGAGGAGATCTTGACCCGTGGCGGGAGTGAAATGTTCCACATCACGATGTTCGGTGACGAGCCGCACGGCAACTACAACCGCATCCTGCTGTCGGAGCTACTGGCCCGCGGAGCTGACCCCGACGGGCAACTGCTCGACGAGGACCTCTTTCTCAACCCTTGGGAGTGGTACCGGGAGAACGGGATCACCCTGAAAGCCGGCGTGCGGGTGGTGCGCGTCGACCGGTTCGCCCACCGGGTCTACGCCGACGACGGGTCGATCGTCCGGTACGACAAGCTTGTGCTGGCGACCGGCAGCCGCTCCTTTTTGCCGCCCATGGAGCGGCTATGGGCGGATGACAAGACGCTGACGGAGGGGGTGTTCGGGTTCCGCACGCTGCACGACACCATGGCGATGATGCGTTATGCCCGTGGCAAGCAGCGTGCCGCGGTGATCGGCGGTGGCCTGCTCGGCCTGGAGGCGGCCCGCGGCCTGCAGGCACACGGGTTAGACGTGCACGTGGTGCACGCCGCGCAGGGGCTGATGAACCATCAACTGGACGCCCAGGCCGGTCGGGTGCTGTGCCGCTCGCTGGAACGGCTCGGCTTCACCGTGCACACCGGCACCCGCACCACCGCGATCCGGCAGGACGGCGATCGGGACAACGGCGCGGTCACCGGCGTCACCTTCACCGATGGGGCCACGCTGGACGTCGACATGGTGGTAATCGCGGCGGGCATCCGCCCGAACATCGGGCTGGCCATGGTCTCGGGCCTGGAGACGCAGCGCGGCATTGTGGTCGATGATCAGCTGCGGTCGGTCGACGATGACGACATCTATGCCGTCGGCGAGTGCGTGCAGCATCGCGGCGAGGTCTACGGGCTGGTCGCGCCGCTGTGGGAGCAGGCATGTGTGCTGGCTGATCACATCACCGGCGCTGATCCGGGGGCGGCCTATCACGGTTCGCGGCTCGCGACGAAGCTCAAGGTCGCGGGCGTGGACGTGGCGGCTATGGGGCTCAAGGAGCCGGAGCGACCCGACGACGAGTTCGTCCAGTTCAGCGAGCCCGGCCGCGGGATCTATCAGACGGTGATCATCCGCGACGGCGTGCTGGTGGGTGCCACGCTGCTCGGTGACGTCAGCAAGGTCGCTTCGCTGACCCAGGCTTTTGACCGGCGGGTGCCGCTGCCACAAGAGCGGATCAAGCTGTTGTTCGACATCGGCGCTCCCCCTCCGGACGTGGGCGCGGCGGAGCTGGCCGACGAGGCGCAGGTCTGCAACTGCAACGGGGTGAGCAAGGCCCAGCTGGTGGCCTGTGTGCGAGACGGGCAACGCACCGTCGGCGGCGTGATGGCTAGCACCCGCGCGGGCAAGGGATGCGGATCATGCGAGGACCTGGTCGCCGGCATCGTCGAAGCGGCCCTGGGCGACGACCTGGAGACCGACCCGACCGAGGCCTACTACGTGCCGTGCATCCCGATGGACAAGGCAGCGCTGATGGCCGAGATCCGGCAACGCGGGCTGCGCTCGCCGTCGGTGGTATTCGCTGCGCTCGCACAGGACGGTGTCGAGCACGCGGGCAGCAAGATGGCGCTGACCTCGTTGCTGCGGATGATGTGGGGCGAGCAGTACGTCGACGAGCGGGACGGCCGGTTCATCAACGACCGGGTGCACGCCAATATCCAACGGGACGGGACATTCTCGGTGGTGCCGCAGATCGCCGGCGGCGTCACCACTCCTGCGCAGCTGCGGCGGATCGCCGACGTCGCGGAGCGTTACAACATCCCGATGGTCAAGTTCACCGGCGGTCAGCGCATCGACCTGCTCGGCGTGCGCAAGGAGGACCTGCCCGCGGTGTGGGCCGATCTGGGCATGCCCTCCGGGCACGCCTACGGCAAGAGCTTCCGGACCGTCAAGACCTGCGTGGGCAGCGACTTCTGCCGCTTCGGCCTCGGGGACTCCACGCAGCTGGGCATCGACATCGAGCAGCGCTACAAGGGTCTGGAGAGCCCGGCGAAGATGAAACTCGCCGTCTCCGGGTGTCCCCGCAACTGCGCCGAGTCCTACGTCAAGGATGTGGGCATCGTCGCGGTCGAGGGAGGCCGGTGGGAGATCTACATTGGTGGTGCGGCCGGGGCCACGGTCCGCAAAGGCGACCTACTCGCCACGGTGGACAACCGCGACGAGGCCGTCACGATCACCGGACGGTTCATCCAGTACTACCGCGAGAACGCCAAGTGGCTGGAACGCAGCTACGACTTCGTGCCCCGCATCGGGCTGGCCGAGCTGCGGGCGATCGTCGTCGAGGACCGGGACGGGATCGCCGGTCGCCTCGATGAGGCCATGCAACACTCGGTAGACGCCTACCGGGACCCATGGCAGGAGCACCGGCAACCGGCAACAGCGGGCCAATTTCACGACGCGCTACCGCTGGTCGACTTGCCGAAGGTGCCAGTCCGATGAGCAAGCGGGAGCCTGGGGGGCTGAACGGCCAGCGGCCGGGGTCATGGCGGTTGGGCCCGATAGACCAGATACCGGTCGGTGAAGGACGCGCCTTCGCCGTCGGCAACGAGCAGGTGGCCGTGTTCCGACCGCGCGGCGGCAGGCTCAAAGCGCTCCAGGCGATCTGCCCGCACCGCGGCGGTCCACTCGCCGACGGCCTCATCGACGAAGTGCAGGTGGTGTGCCCGCTGCACAACCACGCATTCCGGCTGGTCGACGGGCAATGCACCACCGGCGAATGGACGATTGAGACCTACCAGGTAGCCGTGGAGGACGGCGAAGTCGTGGTGCGACTCTGAGCCAGTCTAGACGATCAGCGACCTCGGCATGGGTCAAGACGACGGGAGGTGCTCGTGAGCGCTAATCACCTGCCTGCAGGGTCGAACCCTCGACAGCGAGACCTGCTTGCAGGGGCGAGCCGTCGACTCTGTGGACGTCCGGCGGCGGGTCTGTACGACCCCGCCTATGAAACATGAGCCTGTCCGGGCGCACGATCGTCTACAAGGGAATGCTCACCGAGGAACAGCTGGTGAGCTTCTACCCCGACCTGTCCGACGAGCGGGTCACCAGCTCACTGGGACTGGTGCACTCCCGGTTCTCCACCAACACCTTCCCGTCCTGGCCGCTGGCGCACCCGTACCGGTTCGTCGCGCACAACGGTGAGATCAACACGCTGCGCGGCAACCGGAACTGGATGCGCGCCCGGGAGAGCCGGCTTGCCACCGACCTCATCCCCGGTCCGATTGCCGGCTCCGCCGGCGGTGGCGACTTGGATCGGCTGTACCCGATCGCCACCCCGGATGCCAGCGATTCCGCGTCCTTCGACGAGGTACTCGAACTGCTGCACCTGGGCGGCCGCTCGATGCCGCACGCGGTGCTGATGATGATCCCGGAGGCGTGGGAGAACCACACCGAGATGGACCCGGCGCGCCGGGCGTTCTATGAGTTCCACTCC
>DATAWX010000188.1:0-24378 GCA_036266995.1 Pseudonocardiaceae bacterium
CCCTGACGCCGTGCATGCACACCTATCAGAAGGAACGTACACGGAGCTTTCGCGGGGCTTTAGAGCCGGGGAACACCGTCCACAGAGCCCTCGGCTACGCAGGAGAATCTGCGGCACACCGGCGGCACTGCCGGAAATATACCTAGAAACCGGCGCTGACCGGCGAATATGGGCCGGAGCCCGCAGGAAAGAGCATCCGCAATTCCCCCTAATATCTACGCCGCCTGACAGAAACCTAGGTATAGGTGATGTCACGGTATCGCCAGATCGGTGGCAAGAGACCGTTGGGATACGTGAGTATTAGCTCATGACGAATCCGACGGAACTCATCGGGGAGTCCGATGTGTTTCCCTGTCCGCCGCTCGGGGCGGCGGAGCTTTCGGCCGCCGACGCCGAACGAATCGCAGGCATGTTCAAGGCACTGGCGGACCCCGTCCGGCTGCGCCTGTTCTCACGGGTAGCGGCGAACCAGACCGGGGAAGCATCGGTATGCGACATCCAGAACGTGGGCGTCTCCCAGCCCACGGTCAGCCACCATCTCAAGAAGCTGAGGGAGGCAGGACTGATCATCTCCGAACGCCGCGGGACCTGGGTTTACTGCCGCGTCGCGCCAGGCGTGCTGCCCGCCATGGCACAGATGCTGGCGCCCCGCGAATCCATCGATGCCTAGACCACGGGCGCGGTGCTGCTGTCTGCCCCTTCAGACCTCCCCGGGGGAGGCCCGAAGGGGCTGCGGCGACGCGGCTCCGGGGCAGGCAGCGGACCCTGCGTTTCCGGCATGGGTGCTCACCCGTGAGGGCGATGGCGCCGTTGTCGGGTGCACGAGCGTCTTCGAGGAGTCACCGCCGTGGTTCTGGACCGAGGAGGAGAGGGCCGAGCCTGCCTTCTTCCTCGCGACCACCGTGACCGATCCGGCATAGGCGGGACAGCGGATCGGGGCGCTCATTGCCTGGACGCTGCTCGGCCACGCGGCCAGGACGGGCCGGGCCTGGGTGCGCCGCGGAACGACCGAGCCCGGCCTGGTCCGCTACTACCGGGACGTGCAGGGCTGGAGCGTGATCCGCGAGAAAGAGCGCGACGGGTTCCTGGTGACGGGTCTCGCCCGGCGCGCGGAACTCCAGCCCGGTCTCCCTGCCCGGGTGGCTAGCTGAACGCTCGCAGCGCGAGGTCCATGACGATCATCCCGTAAAGCTCGGTTTCACGTTCCCGGAACTCGCCGCCCGCCGCGAGCCTGGCATGAACGGCTGAGAGGCCGTCAGGGCTCGCGGTATCTATGCTGACTTCCCCCAACGTAACATGACGTCTCATGCATTCCGCAGGCGACCGGGCCGGGCGGGCGGTCAGCGGCCCAGGAAGACCGGCGGGCGCTTCTCCAGGGTCGCCCGGGTCGCCTCGCGGGCGTCCGCGGTCGCCATCAGCCGGGTGCTGTGCTGCTGCTCCACCGCGTAGCCGGGTTCCATGTCCATGAACTCGACCGCGTTGAGCGCCTCCTTGCCGATACGCAGCCCGAGCGGGCTCTTGGCCGCGATCACGGCGGACAGTCGGCCCGCCGCGGCCATCAGCCCGTCCGCCGGGACCACCTCGTCGACCAGGCCGATCCGCAGTGCCTCCGCCGCCTCGACGATGCGGCCGGTGTAGATCAGCTCTTTGGCCCAGGCCGGGCCGATCAATCGGGGAAGCCGCTGGGTGCCGCCCGCGCCCGGAATGATCCCGAGCAGGATCTCCGGCAGGCCGATCTTGGCGTTGTCCGCGGCGATCCGCCGGTCACAACACAGCGCAAGTTCGCAACCACCACCCAGCGCGAAGCCCACGATCGCGGCCACGGTCGGTTTCGGGATGTCCGCCACCGCCCGAAACGCCCCGGACAGCGCCGCCACCTGCGCCGACACCTCAGCCGCCGGTATCGTCGCCATCTCCTTGATGTCGGCCCCAGCCGCGAACACCTTCTCGCCACCGTAGACGATCACCGCCCGAACCTCGGCGCGATCTGCTGCCTGCTGCGCCGCGAACTGGATCTCCTGGGCACACTGGCGGCTCAACGCGTTCATCGGTGGCCGGTTCAGCCGGATCGTGCCGATGCCGCCGTCGACGTCAAGCCTGACGAACTCGCCATCCACCGCCATAGGTTCGACGCTACCGGCTGAATTACCCGCACCGCTCAGCGGCGGTATCGATTGCCCCGCTCAGCGGCGGTAGGCGAAGTAGCGCTGCCCGAAGCGGCGCAGCACCAGATCGACGCCGAAGGTCTTCGACAGATTTTCCTGGGTGAGCACCGCGCCAAGCAGGCCCTGGGCGACTACCGAACCGTCGCGCATCAGCATGGCGTGGGTGAACCCCTGGGGGATCTCCTCAACGTGGTGGGTCACCAGCACCGTCGCGGGAGAGTCCGGATCGGCGGCCAAGACGGCCAACCGGCTCAGCAGATCCTCCCGTCCGCCCAGGTCCAGCCCAGCCGCAGGCTCGTCGAGCAACAGCAGCTCCGGGTCGGTCATCAACGCTCTGGCGATCAGCACCCGCTTGCGCTCGCCTTCGGACAGGGTGCCGAAGCGGCGCTGCGCCATCCCCGCCACGCCGAGAGCCGCCAACAGCCCGGCGGCTCGCGAGCTGTCGACGTTCTCATAGCTTTCCCGCCACCGGCCGAGCACCGCGTAGCCGGCGCTGACCACCAGGTCGGACACCACCTCGTCACCGGGGATCCGGCTGGCCAGCGATGCCGAGGAGAACCCGATCCGCGGGCGGAGCCCGAAAACGTCGGTGCGACCAAGCCGTTCCCCGAGGACATGCACCAGCCCGCAGGTCGGATAGAGCTCGGTCGCGGCCACCCTGAGCAGGGTGGTCTTGCCGGCACCATTGGGTCCCAGAACGACCCACTTCTCGTCCAGCTCCACCCGCCAGTCCACCCGCTGAAGCAGTGTGGCGGCGCCGCGCCGAACGCCCACGCCGTCCATCCGCACCACGAGATCGGTCAGGCTCTCGGGTGGTAGCTGATCCCCCGCGTTCACTCCGCCATTGTGCTGATCGGCACAGCCGGGCTGAATATCGGACCGGGCAGGCAGGATGACCGTCCATGAGCCGCCCGCAAGTTGGTCGACCATTCCCACTCGGCGCGCACGCCGAGGGCGGAGGCGTGCGGTTCGCGGTGGCTTCTTCGGTCGCCGAGTCGGTCGAGGTCTGCCTGCTGTCCGCGGATGGCGAAGAGCAGCGGGTGCCGCTGCCGGAACGCACCTTCGGGGTGTGGCACGGGCTGCTGACCGGGGTAGGGCCCGGGCAGCGCTACGGCTACCGGGTACACGGACCGTGGGACCCGGCGCGCGGGCTGCGGTGCAACCCCGCCAAGTTACTGGTCGACCCCTACACGCTGCGGATCGAGGGCAGCGTGACCGATCTTCGGGCCGCGCTGGGCCATGACGGCGATCCGGCCGGCCAGCGCAGCACTATCGACTCGCGCGGCAGCGTCCCGGTATCGGTGGTCACGGCCCGTGGCGGTCCGGACACCGGCACCCGGCCGGACGTGCCGTGGGAGCAGACCCTGCTCTACGAGCTGCACGTGCGCGGTTTCACCCGCACCCATCCCGAGGTGCCACCCGAGCACCGTGGCACCTACCTGGGGCTAGCCCACCCCGAGGTGATCTCCTACCTCACCGATCTGGGCGTCACTACCGTGGAGCTACTGCCAGTGTCCGCGTTCTGCCCGGAACCGCCACTACTTCAGGCTGGAATGACGAACTACTGGGGGTATTCACCGCTGGCCCTGCTCGCGGTGCATCCGGGATACGCCGCAGTGCCCGGCGAGGAGGTGGCGGAGTTTCGCACGATGGTGGCCGCGCTGCACGCCGCGGGCCTGGAGGTCATCGTCGACGTGGTGGCCAACCACACCTGCGAGGCTGGCGTGGACGGGCCCACCCTGGCCTACCGGGGGTTGGACGCACCCGCTTATTACCTCGAGCATGATCTCACCGGCTGCGGCAACACCCTAGACAGTGGATCACCGACGGTGGTCGCGCTGGTCGCCGACGCGTTGCGGTACTGGGCGGCCGAGTTAGGCGTCGACGGGTTCCGATTCGATCTGGCCAGCGTGCTCGGGCGTCCCCGGGGTGGTTCGTTCGACCCGGGGGCCCCATTGCTCACCGCGATCACCTCCGACCCGCTGCTGCGCACCCGCAAGCTCATCGCCGAGCCCTGGGACGCCACTCGCGACGGCTATCGGGTCGGTGGGTTCGGGGTGCATTTCAGCGAGTGGAACGGTAGGTACCGCGATGTTGTGCGCGACTTCTGGCGTGGCGTACCCAACGTCAGCCAGCTCGCCTCCCGGCTGGCGGGCAGCTCGGACCTCTACGCGGCAAGCGGGCGACGTCCGTGGGCATCGATCAACTTCGTCACCGCGCACGACGGGTTCACGCTGCGCGACGTGGTCTCCTACAACCACAAACACAACGAGGCCAACGGTGAGGGCGGCACCGACGGCACCGACGACAACCGCTCCTGGAACTGCGGCGTCGAGGGGCCGACCGAGGATCCGGCGGTGCGCAGCCTGCGCGAGCGTCAGGCACGCAACCTGCTGGCCACCCTCGTGCTGTCCACCGGCACCCCGATGATGCTGGCCGGCGACGAACGCTGGCGCACCCAGGGCGGCAACAACAACCCCTATCGGCTCGACGACGAAACCTCCTGGCTGTGCTGGTCGGCGGATTCGGACGCCGAGATGATGACCGCTTTCACTCGCCGCCTGCTCGAGCTGCGCGCCACGACACCCGCGTTGCGCCAACCGGAGTTCTTCGAGGGCCGCACCACTCCCGGCGGCGCGCCTGACCTGGTCTGGTTTCGTCCCGACGGGCACCCTATGGAGCTAGACGACTGGCGAGACGGCGATCTTCAGACCCTGGGCATGTGGATCGACGGCACGGACGTGCGGTCCCACCCGCCGCCGCCGGCCACCCACTCGTGGCTGCTGGTGCTGCACGCTGGCGCGCATCCGATGATGATCACGCTGCCGGGCGAGGAGTACGGGCAGCGCTACGAGCCGGTGCTGGACACCGGGTCCGCCGACGGAGTGCCCGCGCACCCACGAAGCAGGCGCCCGGGTACCCGGATGACCGTCCCAGCGCGAAGCGTCCTGGTGTTCCGAGCAGTCCCGCACTAGCCGCCGGCCGTGGACGGTGATCATGATCTGTGTGCCTGCGGCGACATCCAGTGTCGTCTACGGCACACAAAACGCGATCAACTCCGCAGGGCGGCCTGGATCTCAGCTACCACAGCCTGCGGCCGGGACATCAGGTCGTGCCAGGTGAAGCGCAGCACGGTCCACCCTGCCAGCACCAGCGCGTTCTGCCGGCGCCGGTCGTGGGCGAACCGGTCGACGTCGCAGTGCCACGCCCAGCCATCGACTTCCACGGCGAGCCGGCGGGCCGGCGGGCCACGAAGGCGACATCGATCCAGTACTCGATCCCGGACAGCACCACCAGGTGGTTGGCCACCCAGCCGTCGATCAGAGCACCTCGCAGCAGCCGGTGCAGGACCCGTTCGGCATCCGAGCTCGCGCCGTCTGCCGCCTGCCGCAGCATCTGCCCCAGCCACGGCGATCCGTGCCTGCCGGATGATCGGCAGTACGCGGCATGTAGCTGCCCGAACGACAGTCGGCGCTGCAGCGCCCGATCCACCAGCGGTCGTCCGGAGTCGCTGCCCAGCGCCGCCGCCGCGTCGAGGACAGTGAGCGGCAGCGCGGTCACCGGCAGCCCGCGCAACACCGCCAGGTCCGCTGGGTCAAGCTGTCGGCGGCGCAGCAGCACAGCTGGCTGGGGACGGCGGGATCGGGTCCGGGGCACGGTCACCTCAGCGGCGCCCGGCGCCCAGTCCCGCAGCCCCCACCACCACGCGGCCGTCAATCCGCTCGCCACGGCGTCCGGACCCGCCCACGCCACGGCTGCCCGCGTGCAAGCCTGCTGGTCGGGCTCCCGTCGGCCGACGAGGTAGACCCCAGGATGAAGGGTGACCCACTGTCCGGTGCGGACCCGGTACTGCACCTGCCGCAGCGTCAGCCCGCCGCGCAGCGCCTGGTCCCGGGTCAGTACCCCGCCGCCGGAATCCGCGAGTTCGTCGATCAACACCGGCCCGAGTCTCGACCAACCAGCACCCACCCGGCGCCGTCAGCGCACCCGCCCTGTGGACACCGCCCACGCTGTGGACAACCCCGCTGCTGGGAACAGCCCACCGCCGTGATCGCGGTTTGTGTGCCGAGAACGACACGGTTTGTCGTCCTCGGCACACAAACCGCGATCAAGCCCCGTCAGGTGGCCAGTTGGAGCAGGCCGAACTCGACGGGGGCAGCCATCAGGGGGTGGCGGGGCAGGACGCGCACGGTGTAGCCGACCAACCCAGCGTGCGGCAGCCGTAACGTCGCCTCGAATCGCTGGCCCTCCCCATCGGAGGCGTCGCCGACCGCCTGCATGGCCACCACGATTGAGTCCCGCAGCTCATCTCCGTCGTCGACGCGACCCACCACGACCTGGACGTCGACGTCGCACGGCTGCAGCCCGCCCAAGGTCACCGCCGCGCGGACGGTCATCTCCGAGCCCAGCTCCGGGGTGGCCGGCAGGCCGGAAATGTCCACCTGCGCGACTCGTACCCGAGGCCATGCGGCGGCCACCCGCAACCGGTATCGGGACAGATCACGGGCCCCGGCGAAGGAATCGGTGCACACCACCGCGGCCGAGCTGGCGGCGGGCGCGTACAGGCGCTGCACGTACTCCTGCACCATCCGGCAGGCCTGAACCTGCGGGCGCAGCGTGGCCAGGGTGTGGCGCACCATGGCCACCCAGCTGGTCGGCACACCGTCGGGGCCACGGTCGTAGAACTCCGGGGCGAGCTGCGTCGCGATCAGCTCGTAGAGCGCGTTGGCCTCCAGAGTGTCCCGACGCTCCGGGTTCTCGACGCCGTCTGCGGTCGGGATGGCCCAGCCGTTGCGGCCGTCGTAGAGCTCGTCCCACCAGCCGTCCCGGATGGACAGGTTCAGCCCACCGTTGAGCGCCGACTTCATCCCTGAGGTGCCGCACGCCTCCAACGGCCGCAGCGGGTTGTTCAGCCACACATCACAGCCCCAGTACAGGTACCGGGCCATCGACATGTCGTAGTCGGGCAGGAACGCGATCCGGTGCCGCACGTCTGGCGAGTCGGCGAACCGCACCACCTGCTGGATCAGCGCCTTGCCCCCGTCGTCAGCGGGGTGCGACTTGCCGGCGATGATCAGCTGCATCGGGCGTTGCGGATCCAGCAACAATGCCCGGAGCCGTTCGGGGTCGCGCAGCATCAGGGTGAGCCGCTTGTAGGTGGGCACCCGGCGGGCGAAACCCATCGTGAGTACCTGGGGGTCGAAGATCCGCGAGGTCCAGCCCAGCTCGGGCGCGGAGGCGCCGCGCTCCAACCACGCGGCCCGGACCCGCCTGCGCACCTCTTCCACCAGTGTGGCGCGCAGCATCCCGCGCAGCTCCCACAGGACGGAGTCGGGCGCCGCCAGGGCCGCACTGCCATCGTCGGACTCGCCGAGCACGGCGGCGAGTCCCCGTGCGGCCCAGGTCGGGCCGTGCACCCCGTTGGTGACCGATCCGATCGGCACCTCCTCGACGTCGAACTGCGGCCACAGCCCGCGAAACATCGCCCGGGACACCGCGCCGTGCAGCTTCGAGACCCCGTTGGCGCGCTGGGCCAGCCGCAACCCCATGTGCGCCATGTTGAACGTCCCGGGGTGGTCCTCGGCACCCAGTGCCAGCACACGGTCGACGTCGACACCGGGCAGCAGCGTGGAGGTGTCTGATGATCCGACGAAATAGTGGCGCACCAGGTCGACCGGAAAGCGGTCGATCCCGGCGGGCACCGGGGTGTGCGTGGTGAACACGGTGCCGGCGCGCACCGCGGTCAGGGCCTCGTCGAAGCTCAGCCCGTCATCGGTGATCAGCTCACGGATCCGTTCCAGACCGAGAAACCCGGCGTGGCCCTCGTTGGTGTGGAACACCTCGGGCTCGGGATGGCCGGTGAGCCGGCAGAACATCCGCACGGCACGGACCCCGCCGACCCCGGCGAGGATCTCCTGGGTGATCCGGTGGTCCTGGTCGCCGCCGTAGAGCCGGTCGGTGACCCCGCGCAGGTCATCCGGGTTGTCCTCGATGTCAGAGTCCAGCAGCAGCAACGGGATGCGCCCGACGTCCGCCCGCCAGATCCGCGCGTGCAGCACCCGTCCACCGGGCATGTTGACGTCCACCAGCAGCGCCGCTCCGGTGGCGTCGGCCACCAGGCGCAGCGGCAGACCCTGCGGATCCAGCGCTGGGTAGTGCTCCAACTGCCAACCGTCCAGCGACAACGACTGCCGGAAGTAGCCCGAGCCGTAGAGCAACCCCACCCCGATCAGGGGTACGCCCAGGTCCGAGGCGGCCTTGAGGTGATCACCCGCCAGCACACCCAGGCCGCCGGAGTAGAACGGCAGCACCTCGGAGACGCCGAACTCCATGGAGAAGTAGGCGATCGCAGCCGGTAGGTCCGCTGCGCGCTGCTGGTACCACCGGGGATCGTCGAGATAGCGACGCAGATCCTCAGCCAGCGCTTTGGTGCGGGCCACCACCATCTCGTCGGCGGCCAGCGCGGTGAGCCGGCGGGTGGGGATCTCACCGAGCAGCCGCACCGGATCCCCGTTGACAGCGTTCCAGGTGTGCTCGTCCAGCGAGGCGAACAAGTCCTGGGTCGGCGGGTGCCAGGTCCACCGCAGGTTGGTGGCCAGCGTCTCCAGCGGGGCCAGCGGTCCCGGTAACTGGGCGCGGACGGTGAACCGTCGCAGTGCTCTCATGGGCGGACTTTATCCGGCCGTCGCGGACGCTCGAGGCAGCGCGGGTGGTCATGAGTGTCACACCCGGCGCGCACTGGAGGACCGATCCCGGCAGACTAGGGGCCGGGGCTAGGACCGAGGGAAAAGGGGCGGCAGCGGTGAGTGGTCGGATCGCCATCGATGATGTGACGCCCGCAGTCTCATGCGGGAGGTACCCCAGCAAAGCTGTGGTCGGGGAACACGTTCCGGTCTGCGCCACGGTCTGGCGCGAGGGCCACGACGCGGTGGGTGCCACGGTGGTCTGGCGCCGTCCCGGCAACGGACCGGCCAGGCAGGCTCGGATGCAGCCTGGGCCACCGGGCCTCGACCAGTTCACCGCGACCGTGGTAGCTGACGAGGTGGGTCTGTGGACTTTCCGGGTGGATGGCTGGGCCGACCCGTGGGTGACCTGGCGGCACGCGATCGAGGTGAAGATCGGCGCCGGCCAGACCGTGCCCGAGTTGGAGAATGACCTGATCGTGGGTGCCCGGTTGCTGGAGCGCGCGGCCCGCCGGCCCGGTCAGCCGACCTACCGAGAGGTGCTGACCACCGGGGCGGCGGCGTTGCGGGACGTCGGGCTGCCCCTCGACGAGCGAGTCGGACCTGCGCTCGGCGAGCCGGTGAGTGAGATTCTGACCGCCGACCCGCTGCGCGATCTGATCACCAAGGGCGGGACGCACAAGGTGTGGGTGGATCGCCCCCGAGCCCTGTTCAGCTCCTGGTATGAGATCTTCCCGCGGTCTACCGGCGGCTGGGACGCCCAGGGCGAGCCGGTGCACGGAACCTTCGCGACCGCCATCGGTGAGTTGGACCGGATCGCCGGGATGGGCTTCGACGTGGTGTACCTGCCGCCGATCCACCCGATCGGCGAGGTGAACCGCAAGGGCCCCAACAACACCGTGCATGCCGGACCCGACGACATCGGTTCGCCCTGGGCGATCGGGTCGGCGGAGGGCGGACACGACGCCGTGCACCCCCGGCTGGGCACGGTGGAAGACTTCGAAGCCTTCGTCGCCAGGGCCGGCGAGCTCGGCATGGAGGTCGCCCTGGATTACGCGCTGCAATGCGCACCGGATCACCCGTGGGCCAAGGAACACCAGGAGTGGTTCACCACCCGCCCGGACGGCACTATCGCCTACGCGGAGAACCCGCCCAAGCGCTATCAGGACATCTACCCGCTCAACTTCGACTCCGAACCCCGCGGTAGCTATCTGGAGATGCTGCGGGTGATGCTGTGCTGGGTAGAGCGCGGGGTGCGGATTTTCCGGGTGGACAACCCGCACACCAAGCCGCCGGACTTCTGGCAGTGGCTGCTCTGGCAGGTCAAGGACCGTTACCCGGACGTGCTTTTCCTGTCCGAGGCATTCACCCGCCCGGCTCGGCTCTACGGGCTGGCCCGGCTGGGCTTCACCCAGTCCTACACCTACTTCACCTGGCGCACCGGGAAACAGGAAATCACCGAGTACGCGACGGAGCTGGCATCCAGAGCGGACGAGATACGGCCGAATTTCTTCGTCAACACCCCGGACATTCTGCACGCATCGCTGCAACAGGGCGGACCCGGCATGTTCGCTATCCGCGCCGCGCTGGCCGCCACCCTCTCACCGTCTTGGGGAGTCTATTCCGGTTTCGAGTTGTTCGAGAACACCGCGGTAGCGCCGGGTAGTGAGGAATACCTGGACAGCGAGAAATACCAGCTACGCCCGCGGGATTTCGCCGGCGCGCTGGCTGCGGGCCGATCCCTGGAACCGTGGATAACTCGGCTCAACGCCATCCGGCGGGCGCATCCGGCGCTGCAGCAAATGCGCACACTGCGGTTTCACCAGGTGGACAATCCATCGATGCTGGCGTATTCCAAGACCGATCCCGCCACCGGGGACACCGTGATCTGCGTGGTCACTCTGGAGCCGTTCAGCACGGTGAGTGGGATGGTCTCGCTGGACCTGCCTGCGCTGGGTCTGGACCCGCAGGACCGGTTCGTCGTCCACGACGAGGTCAGTGGCGAGACCTACCGGTGGGGGCAGGTCAACTTCGTCGAGCTCCAACCCTGGCGGGCGGTGGCGCACGTTCTGGTGAGTACGTAACAGTCCCCTGTGTCTGTCACCAATGGCCGTAGGCTGCCCCCGTGGCGATCAACGTAACGAGCGAGTTCGACGCTGCCGCGGCAAGCTACGACCGGCTGGTCGGCGCGAGCCCAGGCTACTACAGCAACCTGTCCCGCTCTGCTCACCGGATGGGAATTCCTGGCGTCGTGAACGGCGCCGGCGGCGCCGGGTTGCACCTGCTGGATCTGGGTTGCGGCACCGGCGCGTCGACCTTGGCGCTGCTCGCGGCCGCGCCGCAGGCCAGGATCACTGCGGTGGACGCATCGGCGGGCATGCTCGCCAAGGCCCGGCAGGCCGACTGGCCGGCACGGGTGTCGTTCGTGCACGCCCGGGCCGAAGACCTGGCCGACGCCGGGGTGCACGGACCGTTCGACGGGATCTTCGCCGCGTACCTGGTGCGCAACCTGCCCGACCCCGACCCGGTACTAGCCGGGCTGTGCGATCAGCTGGCGCCCGGAGCGCCGCTGGCGGTACACGACTACGCACTGGACGGTCGGCGGCGTAGCGCAGCGATCTGGACCGCGGTGTGCTGGAGCGTGATCATCCCAGCCGGGAAGGTGGTCACCGGTCGGGCCGGGCTCTACCGGTACCTGTGGCGCAGCGTGCTGCGATTCGACACCGTCGACGCGCTGGCCGCCCGGTTACGGGGGCACGGCCTGGTCGACATCCGGATCGCCACGATGCCGGGTTGGGAACGCGGCATCGTGCACACCGTCGTGGCCCGGCGGCCGACGTGATGCCAGCAGCCGGACGCGGCGGCAACGGGCAACGGCCGGGCCGGGACCGGCGGGCCGTACTGCACCCGCCACGGGCGGGTCGGCCACGACCAGACGGGCAACCTCCCCGGGTCGCCGTCGTCGGCGGTGGGATCGCCGGCATCGCGGCCGCCGTGGCACTGGCCGAGCGCGGCGTGATGGTGCAGCTGCTGGAGCGGGAGCCGCAGCTCGGCGGCCGACTGCGCGGCTGGCCGATCATGTTGGCCGATGGATCCCCGGCCACGATGAGCCGCGGGTTTCACGCCTTCTTCCGGCAGTACTACAACCTGCGGGCGCTGCTGCGCCGGGCCGATCCGCTGGACCGGGCGCTGGTGCCGATGGCGGACTACCCGCTGATCGACGCCGACGGCCACCGTGACACCTTCCAGGGTCTGCCGCGCACGCCACCGTGGAACGCGCTGGCTTTCGCGCTGTCGAGCCCCACATTCCAGTGGCGCGACCTGGTCACCCGGATCGATCCGGTGGCGGCGCTGCCGCTGGTCGACGTGTCGGTGCCGGCGGTCTACCAGCGGTTGGACGACCAGGACGCGATGACCTTCCTGGAGCGGGTGCGCTTCCCGGATGCGGCCCGGCACCTGGCGTTCTCGGTGTTCTCCCGCAGTTTCTTCGCCGATCCCCGGGATCTGTCGGCGGCCGAACTGGCCACGATGTTCCACATCTATTTCCTGGGCTCGGCCGAGGGCCTGGTTTTCGACGTGACCCCCGAACCCTTCCCGCAGGCGCTGTGGGAGCCGATGGGTGCCTACCTGGCGGAGACCGGCGTACTGGTGCGCACGGGCGTGGCCGTCAAGCAGGTGACCTCCGGGCGCGAGCGTCGCTTCGCCGTCCACGCCGGCGGGGACACCTCGGAAGTCGATGCCGTGGTGCTTGCCGCCGATGTGACCGGGTTGCAGGCGGTCCTCGCCGCCTCACCCGAGCTCGGCGAAGCGTCCTGGCGGGCGCAGATCGCGCGGTTGCGCACCGCCCCACCATTCCTGGTATCCCGGCTGTGGCTGGACCGCCCGGTGAACCCGGACCGGCCCGGGTTCCTCGGCACCAGCGGGTTCGGGCCGCTGGACAACGTCAGCGTGCTGGAACGGTTCGAGGGTGAGGCGGCCCGCTGGGCCCGGCGGACCGGGGGCTCAGTGGTGGAACTGCACGCCTACGCGCTGACCGGAGACCCGGAGCACGCCAAGCGCCAGCTGGTCGAGGAGCTGCGGCGGGTCTACCCGGAAACCGCTACCGCGGGCATCATTGACGAGCGCCACGAAGTACGGGCCGACTGCCCGCTGTTCGCGCCGGGGACCTTCGCTGACCGGCCCATCGTCACCACCCCCGATCCGAACGTGGTGCTCGCCGGGGACCTGACCCGGGTCGACCTGCCCGTTGCGTTGATGGAACGCGCAGCGACCAGCGGTTTCCTCGCCGCCGACGCCCTGCTTGGACAGTGGGGGTTACGCGGGCACCCGCTGTGGACGGTGCCGGTCCGCGGCCGGCTGGCCCCGCTGCGCGCCGTCGCGGCCCGGTTCGGCTAGAGCCAGGCTCAGCCCGGCCAGCGGCCGGTGGTGCGCAGTTCGTAGCGACGTCGGGCGTAGGCCAGGTCGTCACGCCACAGCCGGGCGGCCGCCCAGCGCATCGCCGGGCGCATCAGCGGCGCGCCGCGACGGGCCACGGCGAATCCTGGGCGGGATGAGTTGGCGATGGTCGCCTCGATCACCGCGGTGCGTGGATGCCCGGCGTCGTCGACGCCCAGCGGGACAGCGTGGGTCTCCACCACGCTGCCGGCGCCTTCGCCTTCCAGGATGTCCATCACCACCGTGCGCGGTTCCGGACAGCTGAACGCGGCCCGTACCGGAACCCCGAAGCGCCGGGTGAGCCGGAAAGCGACCTCGATCACGAAGCGGTCCGTTTCCTCGTTGGGCTCCTCGATGACGCGGAGCCCGACGAAGGAATACGGGTGAAACCAGCTGCCGTGCCAGGGGTCGAGCCGGTTGGCGACCACGTCCTCCGGCTCGCAGCGCCCGATGCCGGTGTATACCGCATCCAGGCTGGTCTCCGGGTCAGGGCGGCTGGCCAGCACGGGCGCCGGCAGCGGATCCTCCCCACCCACGGCGTCCAACCGCACCCAGGCCAGCACCCCGTCGTCGTGCGCCGGGAACGGGTCCCACCCCGGCACGCCGCGCGCCCCGATCGCGAGACCGTGCCAGCGGCACACCAGTTGCCCGCTCGTCACCGCGGCCCGGCACAGCGGTGCGCCGAGGTGCGGGCACTCCCCCGGGCCGGCGTGCAGTGCGCCGTCGGCGGTGCGCCAGGCCACCACCTCGACCCCCGCGATGGTCCGCCCGAACGGTCGATCGCCGCGAATCTCCCGGCTCGCGGCGAGCACGTACCAGTTGCCAGACGGCCGGGCCTGCGCCCGTTTCAGCGCCGCCTCGATCAGCCCGGGGCGGGCGTCGCGCCAGGTGGGCAGCTGCTCGGCCCAGGTCCAGGCCGGCAACCGTCGCACCGGCACCCGGTCACTCACCATCGTCGCCCACCCCTTCCGATCACGTCCGGATCACGTCCGGGCCGCCTCCGGCATTCCCCGACGGTAGCCGAACTTTTGCGTTGCCGGGCTCGGACCGGTACGACTGGTGGAGTCCCGCTGTGCATTGCCGGCCTACACGACAACCCTCGCTCACCCTCCCACGAAGGTCACCTGCTGATGTCGTCTGCCGATCTCCGCACCGAGCCGAATCCCGACCTGGAGGGAGTCCCGCACACTGGTGAGGCCGTGCAGCCCGACGGCTATCTGGTAGAACCGCAGGCTGACGACTTCGACCACGCGAAAGCCGCGCCCACCGACCCGCACTGGTACAAGCGAGCGGTCTTCTACGAGGTGCTGGTCCGGGCGTTTCACGACCACGACGGCAATGGGACCGGCGACCTGATCGGTCTGACCGCCAAGCTCGACTACCTGGAGTGGCTGGGCATCGACTGTCTGTGGTTGCCACCGTTCTATGCGTCCCCACTGCGCGACGGCGGATACGACATCTCCGATTTCCGGGTCGTGTTGCCCGAGTTCGGCACCGTCGATGACTTTGTGGTGTTGCTCAACGAAGCGCACAAGCGGGGCATTCGAGTGGTCACCGACCTGGTCATGAACCACACCTCCGACCAGCACCCCTGGTTCCAGGAGTCCCGCCGTGATCCCGAGGGTCCCTACGGGGGCTTCTACGTCTGGAGTGACAAGGACACCGGCTATCCGGAAGCCCGGGTCATCTTCGTCGACACAGAGACGTCGAACTGGACTTATGACCCGGTGCGTGGCCAGTTCTACTGGCACCGGTTCTTCTCCCACCAGCCCGACCTCAACTACGACAACCCTGCGGTCGGCGAGGCGATGCTCGACGTGCTGCGCTTCTGGCTCGACCTGGGTATCGACGGCTTCCGGCTGGACGCGGTGCCCTACCTTTTCGAGGAGGAGGGGACCAACTGCGAGAACTTGCCCCGTACCCACGAATTCCTCAAGCGCTGCCGCAAGGTGGTCGATGACGAGTTCCCCGACCGGGTGCTGCTGGCCGAGGCCAACCAGTGGCCTGCTGACGTAGTGGCGTATTTCGGCGATCCGGCGGTGGGTGGTGACGAATGCCATATGGCCTTTCATTTCCCGCTGATGCCGCGCATCTTCATGGCGGTCCGCCGGGAGTCCCGGTTCCCGATCTCGGAGATCCTGGCCCAGACTCCGGCCATCCCGTCCGGCGCCCAATGGGGCATCTTCCTGCGTAACCACGACGAGCTGACCCTGGAAATGGTCACCGACGAGGAGCGCGACTACATGTACAGCGAGTACGTCAAGGATCCTCGGATGCGGGCCAATATCGGCATCCGCCGACGGCTGGCGCCACTGCTGGACAACGACCGCAACCAGCTGGAGCTGTTCACCGCGCTACTGCTGTCGCTGCCCGGTTCCCCCGTGCTGTACTACGGTGACGAGATCGGAATGGGGGACAATATCTGGCTCGGCGACCGGGATGCGGTGCGCACCCCGATGCAGTGGACTCCGGATCGCAACGCGGGATTCTCCAGCTGCGATCCGGGCCGCATATACTTGCCAGTGATCATGGATCCGGTATACGGCTACCAGGCGATCAACGTCGAGGCGCAGTCGGCCTCAACGCAGTCGCTGCTGAACTGGACGAGGCGGATGATCCAGGTGCGCCGCGACCGCCCCGCCTTCGGGCTGGGCGACTTCACCGAGCTCGGCTCGTCCAACCCCAGCGTGTTGGCCTACCGCCGGCACCACGTCGGCAACCACGACACCGGTGACGATCTCGTGATCTGCATCAACAATCTGTCCCGCTTCCCGCAGCCGGTGGAGCTCGACCTGTCCGAGCACATCGATGGCATCCCCGTGGAGCTGACCGGCGGCGTGCGTTTCCCGCCGATCGGTGAGCTCCCCTACCTGCTGACGCTGCCCGGCCACGGTTTCTACTGGTTCCAGATCATCCTCCCGGACATCGGGGCGTGACGCATGATCAGTGCTGCCGATCTGCTCGCGGACATCGCCGACTCGCTGGCGACGGTGTTACCCGAACAGCGCTGGTTCGCCGGCAAGGGCCGTCCGGTACACGCGGTCATCCCGGTGCGCGCTACCGACCTCTCCGGGGATGCTCCGCGGCTGGTACACGCCGTGGTCGAGGTAGACCAGGGTGAGCTTCCCCGGGACCACTACCAACTGCTGCTCGGGGCGCGCACCGACCTGCCCGAGAGCCTCGGGCACGCCTGGGTGGCCGCCTCCGGTGATCAGGCGGTGTACTCCGCGGTGCACGATCCTGAGCTCACCGCCGTGCTGCTGGACCTGATGGCACAGGGCGCTGAGGTGCACGGGCTGCGCTTCACCACCGAGCCCGGCGTCACGCTGGATACCGAGCAGCGCTCCCGCCCGGTCGGGGCGGAGCAGTCCAACACCTCACTGGTCTACGGGCAGACCTACATCCTCAAGCTGTTCCGCAAGGTCGCGGCGGGGCGCAACCGGGACCTCGAGCTGCACCGTGCGTTGGCCGGCGTGGGCTGCCAGCACATCGCCGCACCACTGGGCAGCATCGAAGGTCCGCTGGATACCGTCGACACAGCGGCGTTCGGGATGCTCACCGGGTACCTGCGCAACGCCGCCGATGGCTGGGCGATGGCCACCGCGAGCGTGCGGGACCTGCTGGCGGAGAGCATGCTCACCGAGGGCGCACACGGCCCGACGGAGACGATCGACCCCGCCGATGCGGGCGGTGATTTCGCCTCCGAGGCACGCCGGTTGGGCCACGTGGTGGCCACCGTGCATGCCGACCTGGCCACCGCGCTGGGCGCTTCCCCGGCCCCGGCCGGATATCTCGACGTGCTGGCCGACGGTATGCACCGCAGGCTTGCGGGAGTCCTGGAACAGGTGCCTGAACTGGCGCCGTACGCCGACGAGCTGCGCGCGGCGTTTGACGCGGTGCGCGGTCTCGAGGGCCCCCTGCCGGTGCAGCAGATACATGGCGATCTGCACCTTGGTCAGGTGCTGCGCAGCGTCACCGGCTGGGTTCTGATCGACTTCGAGGGCGAGCCGATGGCGCCGCTCGCGGCCCGCTTCGACCCCGCGTCCGCGCTGCGCGACGTCGCCGCGATGCTGCGCTCGTTGGACTACGCCGCCAATCACCTGCCGCTGGGCGAGGCCGACTCCGAGCAGCTCGCCGCGGTCGCATTGGCGTGGAGCACCCGCAACCAGGACGCGTTCTGTGACGGCTACGCCCAAGCCGCCCCCGACCCCCGCAAGCAGGCCGTTCTGCTGCGCGCCTTCGAGCTGGACAAGGCCGTCTACGAGGTCGCCTACGAGCACGGCAACCGCCCGCTGTGGCTACCCATCCCGCTATCCGCCATAGCCCGCCTCACTGCCGCCCACCCGTAACCACCCGCCGCTCGTTTCCGCATTCAGCGGGCTCAGCGGGGTTATTCGCACCTCGTTCACCCCGCTGAGCCCGCTGAATGCGGAAGGCAGGTGGCCTCGTCGAACGCGTTGAGCGCGTCGGTGAATGTTGCGATGCAGCGCCGCAGCCCGTCGTGGGTCATTTCGAGGTCTAGGACGTTGCGGCCGCCTATCGAGAACTCGATCATGTCAGCGGCCGGCAGGACGTGGTAGGTGATCTCGCTGTCGGCGCCCACGGTTGCCCACGCGCCGATGTGCACTGACGAGCTGCTGATGTAGGTCATGTCATGCCCTCCCCGAGCCCGGTTCGTCGAGTACGATCACGGCGCTACATAGCTTCCGTACAGCGAGACCGTAAACTACGTACGCAACTACGCGCAAGGAGGGCTCCGTGGCGCAGCGGCAGATGAACACCGAGCGCGTCCAGGTCGCGGCGACACTGCGCCGGATGCGTGAGGAGGCCGGCCTGACCCGGGAGCAGGCCGCCGAGGTGCTCAGCTGCACCACATCGAAGATCGGCGACCTGGAGACCGGCCGGTCCGGCGCCAAACCCATCGAGCTGGCGGCGCTGCTCGACCGCTACGGCATCAGCGGCGATGAGCGCGACGACCTGATGGAATTCGCCCGCGAGTCCCAGAAACGCCGACCGCGGGGCAGCGACTGGGCCACGATTCCCGTTAGCCACCGCCGATTCCTTGACCTGGAGCGCCAAGCTACCTCGGCGATCTTCTACTCCGGCGAGGTCATCCACGGCATGCTGCAGACCGAAGGCTATGCACAGGCCCTACTCCGCTGGAACAACCTTCAGCCGCCAGAGGTCCGCGAGCGAATCCTGAAACTGCGGATTGAGCGCAGCGCCGCGTTGAGCCGCTCCCACCGGCCGCCGCTTCGGTTGTGGTGCGTCCTCGGTGAGGGTGCGCTGCGATCCGGTGTCGGCGGCGAGGCCGTGATGCGTGAACAACTCGAGCACCTGACCACCATGACCGCGCTGCAGGAGAACGTGGTGGTCCAGGTCTTGCCGCTGGGTTCCGGGGTGCATGCCTTCATGGGCCTGACCGTGACGCTCTACGACTTCCCGACGCCCGCGCCGCGAATGCTGCACTTCGATGGTTACGGTCGCGGCGCCGTGCAAGACCGGGAAGATGAGGTGTCCGACGCCGCGCATACAATGGATCTGCTCCGGGCCAAAGCCTTGGGCCACGAAGAGAGCACCGAGTTCATCCAGGCCATCCTCAGGGAGCCGGAGGAGAGCTAGCGCCATGCCGCGCATCGTCGGCGAGTGGTTCCTGCCGCGACGGTCGGACAACAACGTCAACTGTGTGCAGACCAAGTTCACCGGGGACACGGTCTCCGTGCGCAACAACCGGCGACCGGAGGCCGGAACCGCCGTCTTCGACCACGACGAGTGGGCCGTGTTCATCGCCAGCGTCAAAGACGGCGATTACGACGTGTAGTGCATCTCGCAGGTCATACTGTGGTGCTACTCCTTTGATAGAGTGGTCTCGTGGCCGTCAAAAAGATCAGTATCTCGCTCGACTCCGAGGTCTTGGAGCGGGCAAAGCGCGCCGCTAGCTCCCTGGGAATCCCGCTCTCGACCTGGCTATCCCAGGCCGCCGAAGAAGCTGCCGGGCTGGCCGAGGCCCGCACTGTGCTCGCGGAGTACATCGAGGTGTACGGCGAACCTGATGAGGCCGCCATGGCGCAGACCCGCGCCCGGCTCGACAAGGCCGGCGTCGGGCAGCGGGAAACCGCCGATGAGGCGGCCGCCCGGATGACCGCACTGGCGCGGCTGCGGGGACAGCTTCCCGCCGGGCCTCAACGGTGAGCCGGGTGAGCCCACAGCGACGACTTTTGCTCGACGCCGGGGCGCTCGTCGACATCGAGACGGATCCCTGCGGCGAAACCTTTCGCAGCTGCGTCAAGGCGTTCGAAGATGGTTATCGCCCCTATCTGCCGAGCGTGGTACTCGCCCAGGTCTGGCGAGACCGTACCCGCCAGTATCCGTTGCGAATGGTGCGTTGGCTGTGCACTGTGCTGCCGTTCACCGAACAGACCGCTGAGGAGGTCGGGCTCCTGCTGGCCCGCAGCCGCACATCCGACGTCGTCGATGCAGCGGTGATCGTGGCCGCCATCGAGTACAACGCGGCGGTGCTCACCTCCGATCCGAAAGACCTGGCCAAGCTCGCTAGCGCCGCCGAGTACCCGGTTTGCCTGTTGACGGTCTGAAACATGGCGGGGTCACCCAGCGGATGCGCCCCAAAGCCGACACACTAGGAGCATGACAAACCGAGGTAAGGACGTGACCGTGCACGCGCCAGACCGCGCCGCCTCGGCACCACCGGCCGACGAGCTTCGCCGGCTACTGGCCGGCGAGCACCATGATCCGCATTCGGTGCTCGGCGCGCACGCGCACCCCGATGGCACCGCAGTCCGGGTGCTGCGCCCGCATGCCGATGAGGTGACCGTGCTCACCGAGGGCGGGGAGTACCCGTTGGAGCAGAGCATCGGGGGCCTGTTCCACGGCATGATGCCCGCTCCTGGTGACTACCGGCTGCGGGTGCGATACGGCGACCACAGCGAAGTCAGCGACGACCCGTACCGCTGGTTGCCTACGCTGGGCGAGGTCGATCTGCACCTCATCGGGGAGGGTCGCCACGAGCGGCTCTGGGATGTACTGGGCGCGCACCCGCGGACCTACCCCACACCCGGCGGCGTGGTCACGGGAACTTCGTTCGCGGTGTGGGCACCGCACGCCCGGGGGGTCCGGGTGTGCGGAGACTTCGACGGCTGGTCGGGGGTGGCCACCCCGCTGCGTTCGCTGGGGTCGGTCGGGGTGTGGGAGATCTTCCTACCGGGCGTCGGTTCCGGGACCCGGTACAAGTTCCGCCTGCTGGGTCCCGATGGGCACTGGCACGAGAAGGCCGACCCGATGGCCCGCGCCACCGAGGTGCCGCCGAACACCGCGTCGGTCGTCGCCAGCCCGTCGACTCACGAGTGGAGCGACGCCCAGTGGCTTGCCGAGCGGGCACAGGGTCAGCCGGCGGCCAAGCCGATGAGCATCTACGAGGTACATCTCGGGTCGTGGAAGCAGGGCTTGACATACCGGGAGATGGCCCACCAACTGGTCGAACACCTGAGCACAACCGGATTCACCCACATCGAACTGCTGCCGGTGGCCGAGCACCCGTTCGGCGGTTCCTGGGGTTATCAGGTCACCTCCTACTACGCTCCGACGTCGCGGTACGGCTCCCCTGACGACTTCCGCTACTTCGTCGACACGCTGCACGCGGCCGGCATCGGGGTGCTCATGGACTGGGTGCCCGCGCATTTCCCGCGCGACGAGTGGGCGCTGGCACGCTTCGATGGCGCTGCCTGCTACGAACACCCCGACCCGCAGCGTGCCGCGCACCCGGAGTGGGGGACTTTGATCTTCGACTACGGGCGCAAGGAGGTCCGCAACTTCCTGGTGGCCAACGCGCTGTACTGGCTCGACGAGTTTCATCTCGACGGGCTCCGCGTCGACGCCGTGGCATCGATGCTCTATCTCGACTACTCACGCCGGGCCGGTGAGTGGTCGCCCAACCAGTACGGCGGCCGGGAGAATCTGGACGCGGTGGCATTCCTGCAGGAGATGAACGCCACCGTCTACAAGCGACATCCCGGGGTGGTGACGATTGCTGAGGAGTCCACTGCCTGGCCCGGCGTCACCCGTCCCACGCATGTGGGCGGTCTGGGCTTCGGCTTCAAATGGAACATGGGCTGGATGCACGACACCCTCGGTTATGTCGGCCACGATCCGGTGCACCGTACCTATCACCACAATGCGATGACCTTCTCGCTGATGTACGCCTGGAGCGAGAACTTCGTGCTGCCGCTCTCGCACGATGAGGTGGTGCACGGCAAGGGCTCGCTGTGGAGCCGGATGCCCGGCGACGACTGGAACAAGGCCGCCAACCTGCGCTGCCTGCTGGCCTACATGTGGGCCCACCCCGGCAAGCAGCTGCTGTTCATGGGCGGCGAGATCGGGCAGCCCGCCGAGTGGGCGGAGAACCGGTCACTGGACTGGAATCTGCGCCACCATCCGCTGCACGGGGGTGTGCTGCAACTGGTCGGGGACCTCAACGCCACCTACCGATCACACCGCGCGCTGTTCAGCCAGGACAACGCCCCAGCCGGTTTCGAGTGGATCGACGCCAACGATGCCTGGGGTAACGTGCTGAGCTTCCTTCGCATCGGCGATGACGGCTCGGTACTGGCCTGTCTGGCGAATTTCGCCGGAAACCCGCACGAGAAGTACCGGGTCGGGCTACCCCGGCCAGGGCGCTGGCGCGAGGTGCTCAACACCGACGCCGAAGGCTACGGCGGCTCCGGGGTCGGCAACCTCGGCGAGGTGATCGCCACCGAGACACCGTGGCACGGACTGCCCTACTCCACAGTGCTCCGGCTGCCGCCGACCGGAGCACTCTGGCTCACCCCCACGGACCAGAGCTGAGTAGGGCGTCCAGAGGCCCGAAGGGCTGTAAAGTGATGCCTGCCGCGGGGTAGCTGATCGGTAGGCCGACGACTTGGGACAGGACCACACAGCGAGATCCGGTGATCAGGGCCATACCCGCCCGTCGCCGGCTGAACACGCCCTGGAGTGGGCCCGCGCGATCGGCGCGACCTCATCCGTGCGGATGACGCCGCCCGAAGTCCGGGACTTCCTGGCTGATCTGGCCGAGCGGCTGGTGGCCGCACTGTCCAGTGCCGCGGTGGACACCCAGGCCGCTTCCGACGTGGGTGGGCGACTCGTCGCTGGTGGCTTCACTGATGCGCAGACCCTGTCCCGGACCTTCGACGTGCTCGGTGAGGCCTTGCCCGCCGCCGCGCGCGCTGCCGGGGCGCAGGCGAGCTGTGACCGGATCATCCAACTGCTCGGCGCGCTGGCCGCCGGTTACACGTGGGCGCTGCACGGCCTCGTCTGCGAACAGCACGAAGAGGTCCGGCGGGCACTGTCGCGGGCCTGGCAAGACCTTCAGGGGGACCTGCAGGCCAGCGAAGCCCGATTCCGGGAGGTGTTCGACTTATCCCCGGTGGGTATCGCGATCAGCGATGCGGGAGGCGAGATCGTCCAAACCAACCCGGCACTGGAGAAGATCCTCGGCTACTCCCCTGGCGACCTACTCGGACGTCGGCTCAGCGATCTGCCCGCACCAGGTCACCAACCCATCGTGGAGGAGCACTACCGGGACCTGGTGACGGGTCGGGAGCCGCGGTTCCGGGCACGCCTGCCGCTGCGCCGCGCCGATGGCGAGACCGGGTGGGTCTATCTGGCCGGCTCGGCGCCGATCGACACCGAGCCGGCACCCCGGCACGTCGTCACGATGGTCGAGGACATCACCGACCAGCAACTGCTCGAGCAGCGGTTGCACCATCAGACCCTGCATGACTTGCGGACCGGTCTGCCGAATCGGCAGTATCTCGTCACCCACCTGGAGAAAGTGCTCGCGCGGCTCGAACCGCAGTCCTTGATCACGCTGATGCACCTCGATCTGGACGGCTTCTCCACGATCAATGACGGCCTCGGACATCAGGCTGGTGACCTGTTGCTGGACGTGGTAGCCAGGCGGCTGGAAGGGGCGGTCGCCGACCGGCAGGCGATGGTCGCCCGACTCGGCGCCGACGAGTACGCGATCCTCATCGAGCCTGGAGACTCAGCGCTGGACATCGGTACGCTCGCCGAGATCATCAACACCGAGCTCGCCGAGCCGTTCTACATCGACGACAGCGGAGTGGCGGTCACCGCGAGCATCGGCGTCGTGCAGCGCGAGGTCGCCGCAACGACGCCCGACGATCTGATCCGCGCCGCCAGCGCCACGCTGCGCCGGACGCGTGGCCAAGGCAAGCGGCAGTGGGCCCTGTTCGATACCCAGGTCGATGCCGCCGACCGCGCGGAGCTCCGGCTGGCCGCGAGGATGCCCGGCGCTCTGGAAACAGGCGAGCTGGCGGTGATGTACCAGCCTGTGGTCACCCTGGATGACGAACGGCTGGTGGGCGTCGAGGCCGCGTTGAGCTGGCAACATCCACAGCTCGGCGTGCTGCACCACACACAGTGCGTGCAGGCCGCGGAGCGCACCGGCGTCGCGCACGACGTCGGTCAGTGGTTACTGCGCACTGCTGCCGAGCAGGCCGTCTCCTGGCGGCAGCGCTTCACGGCGAGCGTACCGCCGATGGTGGTCAACCTCACACTGTCCCAGGCGCAGCACCCGGACCTGTTGTCGAATGTCACAGCGATTCTGGATCAGACTGGTCTGGCGCCGGCTGAGCTGGAGCTGCGGTCGCCGGTGTCAGCGATCCGCACGGACAGCGGTGAACTCGCGGGCGTCGGTGGCCAACGCGCCGAGGACAACGTTCGAGAGCTGGCCAAACTAGGCGTGCGCGCCAGCCTCTACGACTTCGCCGGAGGCATCGGCGCGCTTCGCTGCGTGGCGGACCTCTCGGTCTGCGTGGTGCGAATCGCCCAGCCGGTGTCCGATCAAGTAGCCGCCGATCCGTCCCGGATCCTGTCCCAAGCGGCACAGGCTTTGGTGCACATCGTCCGCGGCGCTGGGATCGACGTGGTCGCCTACCCGGTGGACAGCGCCGAGCAGGCCGCGTGCTGGCCCTGGATCGGCGCCAACTGGGCGGTCGGCGGGCTTTGGTCAGGCGTCGAGCCGCGGCTCGACGCCTGACCAAAGCCCGCCGACCGCC
>DATAWX010000189.1:0-4795 GCA_036266995.1 Pseudonocardiaceae bacterium
TCCAGACGATCACCAGCTGTCGACGGCGGCGCGGCCATGGCGTTGTCGTTCAAGCACATCACACCCGAAGTTGATCACGCCGTGACGGACTCCATGGTCACGACACGCCGATCGAGATCACACACTGCGGCTGCCGTACTAGGCGGAAAGCATGCCAAATTGTCCGCCATGCTGTCCCGATCAGATGGGGTGAGCGAGTTCGGTGAAGGCTGCGCTCCTGGCCGAGTTGGCTGGCGGCGCGGTGCTCGTCGAGACGGACGTCTCCGGCACGATCAACCTTGCATGGCCGAGGACCTGACCACCACGCGCGCCAGACCGTTGTACCGCAGTCGGGGAGGAAGCTGTCACCAGCCAACGGCGGGCTGCGTGATCGGCCCTTACCTTCAACCGGAGTTCGCGGCCTCGAAGTACTTGGAGTAGAGCTCGGCGTAGGTGCCGTCCACTGTGATCTGGAGCAACGTCTCGTTGATCTTCACGGCGGGATTGGTGGACGGCGGGCACGGATACCGTCAGGGATGAGAGCCCCGGTACCACCGGCACCCATTCATGACGGCTTGCCACCATCGGCGCAGCTACCGGACTCTTCGACCGGCGAAACCCCTCACCCGCTGCCCGGCTATCGCTCGCTGCCGTCGCGCTGGCCACGGTCAGCGTTACATTGCTCCTCACGACTTCTTAGCCGTAGCTCTCCCGCCGCCTCCTGCAGACCAGCGACCGCGTCCAGACCGCTGTCACCGTTGATCGCCAACGCGCGATCGGGTACGGCGCGAGCCACAACAATGCACAGATCGTCGGCCAGCGCGCCACCAGCGAAGTCGCTGACCGAGGCGCGGAGCGCGCGCACTAGCTGCTGGGGTGAGGCCTCCCGATGGGCGGCGAGTACCTCGCGCACGCGTTGCTCGCCGAACAGGGCCCGCGGAGCCGCATGGGCGCGAACAGCCGCTCTGGCCTCGATGAGACCATCGGTGAACAACAGCACCCCAGCGCCGGGAGCCGGCTTGCATGACCCGGCTTCGGCGTCCACGGATTCGGACAATCCCAGTGGCATCCCCGGGCGTCCACCCTTGAACACGTCGCCGTTATCCAACCGCCACGGCGCCGGGTGCCCGGCGCAGGCCCAGGTGAGCCGGCCCTCAGTGGCCGAGATGTTCACACAGGTCACCGTCACGAACTTGGAGCGCTGCTCCACGCGCTCACGCAGCGCGGTGTTCGCCAGCTGCAACAGCCGGACCGGGTCGGCGGTAAACGCGGCGAATGTTGACAACGCGGCCCGGACATAGGACGCGTGGCGGGCCGCCTCCAGGCCAGGGCCCATGACGTCGCCGATCGCGATCGTGGTACTGCCCGCAGGGCCGCGCGTCACCAGGAAAAAATCGCCGGCAACGACCCCCTCAGTCGGGATGTAACAGGTCGCCACCTCCAGCCCCGGCCAGGCACCAATATCGGCCGGGGTCAACGCCGCCCGCAGCGACTCCAGCTCGTCAAGCTGCTCCTGCGCCGGGCCATCCGGGTGCGAAGTTCACGTTCCCGGCATAGCAGCGAGGTGACCATCAATGCCACTCCGAAATAGACGACGGAACGATTCGCTGCCGCTACCCACAGCCCGTCACCGCTGGGCATCGCCGAGGGTCTGATCAGCGCGCTGCCCAGGTCGATGGCTGTGGCGACGGCGCCGGTGAGCAGGGCCGCTGCACGCTTGAACCAAAACGCGGCGAGCACTATCGGGATCAACGCATAGAATGTGACACCGAGGCCAGGGTCGTCGACCATCAGCTGCACCGCCGTGACCAGGGCCAGCAACGCCACGACCGTCGCCACACGGGCCAAGACCACAGACAACAGCATAGAAGTCCGCGACTTAGCTCAGTGATCGTGTCGTGGTACCCCCTGCCCTGTCCACCCGAACATCCTCTGCCAGGTCACCAAGCGGCCGCAGAGCGCTCGGGAAAGCCGGTGCGATGGTCGTCGATCATCAGCGGACTCCCGGGTGCATGACAACATGTCTGTACCGACTGCCGAGCAGGGTTCCCGGCGTACCAGTGCAGCGGCCTACAGACCGTGCTGCGACCTCGGGATCATCCATCGGGTCCGGCCGATCCACAGATTTTGAGGCCGCGCCTCAGGGCTGTTGGCGAGGGAAGCTCACGCAACCTTCGAGGGCGGTATCGACGAGTTCGGGGTCGGGATCGCCGTCTTCTCGCACGATGGTGAGGCCGCCTTTGGCTTCGTAGAGTACATACCGGAGGTCATCTAGGTGCCGGACACCGGTTTGCCGCAGATGAGCGAACAGATCATTGTCGGTCAGTCCGCAGCGGCGCAACTGGCCGCGGCGGAGCTGGCCATGCTCGACGAGTACCCGGACCCGGTGATCGAGCAGCTTGCTGAACACGGCGTGAAACCGCAGCAGGCTGGCGAACCGGTGCACCGCGATGAGCGTGAGAAGAGCTACGGCGCCGGTGATGAACGACTGGGTGCTGGCGATCGGGGTGCGACCGATGATCGCTCCGATCGCGACCGCGGTAGCGAAGTCGATGATCGACCACTGGGCCAGAGTTCGCCGTTCACCGAGGCGGAGACCGACGAGCGCGGTCGCGTAGATGAGGGTCGCCTTGCCGGCCACGATCCCGAGTTCCGGCCAGTTACCGCTGATCCACGACATGTCGGCTCCTCACTTCCTTCCGGCGGTGTGGGGTGCAGGTGTCAGATGTGTTCGATCAGGTATCGGTCGACGGCCGGTGTTGGAGGTGTTCGGTGACCTGGTCGGTGTGTTCGGCGGGCACGAGCAGGGTCAGCCGGTCCCCTCGTTCGAGCCGGGTGTCGTCGGACGCGGTGAAGGGGGCGCCATCGCGGCGGATACCGATCAGCAGCGACGACGGCGGCCAGGGCACCTGCGCCACTGGTTGCCCGACTGGGGGGCTGTCGTCGATGAGTTCCAGGTCGACGAGGCGGTAGTCCTGCAGACGGGTCACCGAATGCTGCGCCTGCGGCGGGGGGATGGAACCGCTTGCCGGGACGGCTGGGGGCGGGGCGAGCACTGCCGTCCCTGCGGGTGTCTGGGCCTGCCGCACACCGCGCTGTAGCCGGGTGTTGTAGGCGGCCAGCACGTCGCGGTGGGTGAGCCAGCCGAGGACCTCACCGTTGTCGCTGGTCACCACGGGCAGTGCTGACCGGTCCTGCTGCACCAGGACCGTGAGGGCCTGTTCCAGGGTCTGCTCGGGGTGCAGGGTGGGCACGGCCCGGGCCAGCGTTTCGGCGGTGGCCTCCAGCGCGTTGGCTCGCACGCTGTCCTCGAGGTCGCGGGCGGTGACCGTGCCTCGGTAGACCCCCTGTTCGTCGACGACCGGCAGCGCGTCGCGGCCTTCGACGGCGATGCGGTCGATGACCGTGTTCAGCGGCACGTCGAGCGCGAGCGCGGGTGGGAGGGGTTGCATCGCGTCGGCGACGGTGAGCAGTTCCATCAAGTTCACCGCCGCGCCGCGCAGCAGGTCGATGCCGCGGCGGCGCAGCTTCAGGGTGTAGATGGTGTCCTTGCTCAGTAGGCTGCTGACTCCGGTGGCCACCGCGATGGTGGCCATCAACGGCAGGATGATCGTGTAGTTACCGGTCAACTCGAAAATGATGATCACGGCGGTGATCGGGGCGCGAGCGGCGCCGGCGAACACCGCGCCCATCCCCACCAGCCCGTAGGCGCCTGCCGGGCCGACGACGTTTCCGAAGATCTGGTGGGCGGCCAGCCCGTAGGCGGTGCCGAGCATGGCGCCCATGAACAGCGAGGGGGCGAACACGCCACCGGACCCACCGATCCCGATCGTCAGGCTGGTCGCCACGATCTTCCCGACCAGCAGGATGAGCAGAAACCACAGCACGTACTGCCCGCGGACACCTGCCTCCAGTACCGGGTACCCGACGCCGTACATCTGTGGCAACGCCAGCAGCAGCAACCCGAGAAGCAGGCCGCCGGCGGCCGGGCGTAGCCATTCCGGTCCGCGCCACAGCCAGTCGAGCAGGTCTTCGGTGCCATAAAGCACCCTGGTGAACCCGACGCCCACCGCCGCGGCGAGGATCCCCAGACCGGCGTAGAACAGGTACTCCATCAAGGAGGCGGGGTGAAACGCCGGCAGGCTCAGAAACGAGGCGGAGCCGAAGGCCGACTGGCCGATCACGTCCGCGGTGATCGAGGCGAGCACCACCACCCAGAACGATTCGGTGGCGAAGTCGCGCAGGATCAGCTCCAGGGCGAAGAACACCCCCGCGATCGGCGCGTTGAACGTCGCCGAGATCCCACCGGCTGCACCGCAGGCGACGAGTAGCCGCAGCCGGGCGTCGGAGATCCGCAGCGCCTGCCCGATGCTCGACCCCAACGCCGAGCCGATCTGCACGATAGGGCCCTCGCGGCCCACCGACCCGCCCGAACCGATACACAACGCCGACGCCAGCGATTTCACGATCGCCACCTGCGGGCCGATCCGGCCGCCTCGTTCGGCGATGGCCAGCATCACCTCCGGCACGCCATGCCCGCGAGCTTCCTTCGCGAACCGGTCCACGATCGGCCCGTACACCAGCCCACCGATCACCGGCACCACGATCACGAAGAACAGCCCCAAACCGGGAAAGTGCGGGCTGGCGACCCGACCGGCGTCACTGAAATCCGCGCGCCCGGTAAACACCTCGGTAAACCACAGGATCAGGTAGCGAAACCCCACCGCACCGCCACCGGCACCGGCACCCACTAGCAACGCCAACGGCACCAGACCCGGCGCCGACCCACGCAACCAGTCATAGCCGCGACGCCACC
>DATAWX010000190.1:0-2685 GCA_036266995.1 Pseudonocardiaceae bacterium
GACGCGGTGGTGCCAGGTTTCGGAGCTAGCTCCGGGCGCGGCCACCGAGGTGGCGCGTACGGGTGCGGTGCCGAACGGCTCGCATGATCGACGGGTGAGCCGCGGGAGGCCTCTCGGCCGACGGGTTGAGCCCGAGGAACGCCGCCGCGTACTAAGAGCCCGCGCAACTACCGCCCTGGTCTTCGACCGCCCCAGCGCACGGCGCTAGGAGCCCCGGTGAACCAGCCACATCTCGGCGCGGCGAAACCCTCACATTGTCGACGGCACGTGAAAAATGACCCCCGCGCGGCAACCGAATTTTGACCCCCTGGGCCGTGATCCTGGCTCGCACCGAGCTAGGAGGGACGAAGGGGTGTTGTGCGTGGAGGATTGGGCTGAGATTCGCCGGTTGCATCGTGCCGAGAAGATGCCGATCAAGGTGATTGCTCGGGTGTTGGGGTGTTCGAAGAACACGGTAAAAGCCGCGTTGGCCGCGGATAGGCCACCGAAGTATTCGCGGGGGCCGTCTGTGTCGATTGTGGATGAGGTGGAGCCACAGATCCGTGAGTTGCTCGCGGCGTATCCGACGATGCCGGCGACGGTGATCGCGGAGCGGATCGGTTGGGAGCGGTCGATCAGGACGTTGTCGGGCCGGGTCGCGCAATTGCGCCCGGCGTATCTGCCGCCGGACCCGGCAAGTCGGACTAGTTATGTTGCTGGGGAAATCGCACAAAACGACTTCTGGTTTCCCGATATCCAGCTTCCGGTGGGCTATGGGCAGGTCCGGACCGCGACACAGTTGCCGGTATTAACCATGATCACCGGGTATTCGCGGTGGTTGTCCGCCGTCTTGATTCCGACTCGGACCGCGCAGGATCTGTTCACAGGTTGGTGGGGGCATGTGCGGCGCCTCGGTGCGGTGCCGCGGGTGCTGGTCTGGGACGGCGAAGGTGCAGTGGGGCGCTGGCGGGGGCGGCGCAGCGAGCTCACCGAGGCGTGCCAGGGTTTTCGCGGCACGCTGGGCGCGAAGGTGGTGATCCTGCGCCCGGCGGACCCCGAGGCGAAGGGGCTGCTGGAGCGGTGTCATGACTATCTGGAGCGCTCGTTTCTGCCCGGGCGGGTGTTCGCGTCGCCGGCGGATTTCAACGCTCAACTGTCGGACTGGGTAGCGCTGGTCAACCAGCGGCGGCGTCGGGCGTTGGGGTGCGCCCCGATCGATCGGATCGAGGCCGACCGCGCGGCGATGCTGGCGCTGCCGCCGGTCGCGCCGCTGACCGGCTGGCGGGCCTCGACGCGGTTGGCCCGTGATCACTACGTGCGCCTGGACAGCAACGACTACTCGGTGCATCCCACGGTGATTGGGCGTCGGATCGAGGTGGTCGCTGACCTGGCCCGAGTGCGGGCGTACTGCGAGGGCCAGCTGGTGGCTGACCACGAGCGGATCTGGGCCAAGCATCAGACCCTGTCCACGCCCGAGCATGTCGCGGCCGCGCGAGCGCTGCGTAGCGAACGGATCGGGCTGGTGCGTCCCGCTCCCGAGCCGGAGGTGGAAATCCGGTGTCTGGCCGACTACGACACCGCCCTGGGCCTCGACGACATCCCCGACAGCTTCGACACCACCGAGGGTGGGGTGGCGTGATGGCCACCTCTAGCAAGACCAGCACCAGCGCACAGACCAGCACTGGATCGCGGGACCTGGGCAGCGAGGTGGCGTTCCTGACACGAGCGTTGAAGGCCCCGACCCTGCGCGAGTCGGTGGCTCGCCTCGCCGAGCGAGCCCGTGCCGAGTCCTGGACACATGAGGAGTTCCTGGTGGCCTGCCTGCAGCGCGAGGTCGCCGCCCGAGAGTCCCACGGCGGGGAAGGCCGTATCCGCGCGGCCCGGTTCCCGGCCCGCAAAAGTCTCGAGGAGTTCGATTTCGACCATGCTCGTGGCCTCAAACGTGACACCATCGCACATCTAGGCACGTTGGATTTCATCGCGGCCAAAGATAACGTTGTATTTTTAGGGCCACCGGGTACTGGGAAAACGCATCTGGCGATTGGCTTGGCTATCCGGGCCTGCCAAGCTGGGCACCGCGTCGCTTTCGCCACCGCCGCCCAGTGGGTCGACCGGCTCGCCGCCGCCCATCACACCGGGAAACTGCAAACCGAACTGGTCCGGCTGGGCCGCTACCCGCTTATCATAGTGGACGAAGTGGGTTACATTCCATTCGAAGCAGAAGCGGCGAACTTATTCTTCCAACTCGTCTCCTCTCGCTACGAAAGAGCCAGCTTGATCGTGACCTCTAATAAAGTCTTTGGCCGATGGGGAGAAGTGTTCGGAGACGACGTTGTCGCCGCCGCAATGATTGACAGATTAGTGCATCACGCGGAGGTCCTCGCCCTCAAAGGCGATAGCTACCGACTCAAGGACCGCGACCTGGGGCGTGTTGCTCCGCTCGCCGGCGAGGAGGCGCACCACGATCACTGACCACAGACCAGAGGCACCAGACCAAGATCAAAATCATCTAGGGGGTCAACTTTCAACTGCCGTCAGGGGGTCAGTTTTCGCGTGCCGTTGACAACCCTGCGCACCGGTGTCGTGGACTGGTGTCCGAGACTTGGGCCGGGAGGTCTTCAAATGGCGCTAGACCAGTTGAGTCCTCAGCGCAGACCGACCGCCGGCCCGGAATCTGAGCATCAGAACGTGAGGCCAACGCCACCC
>DATAWX010000191.1:0-38692 GCA_036266995.1 Pseudonocardiaceae bacterium
CACCAGATCGCGATTCGGCTCCGAATCGCTGCAAGCCACCGAGCGCAACCTTGTCCACCGGGTGGCGTAGGGGGCCTACCGCCGATGACGGAGGACCGGGCGGCTGGCTAATGCCACGGTCGGAGTAGCACATATCCACAGTCGGGGGGCATTGTGGCCGAGCATCGGCTTTCGCTCGCGATCAACGGGCGTGAGCGACTTCTGGAGAAGCGGCTCGTGCCGTTCTCTCCGCCGGACGAACATTCGCCGGCGGTCGCGATTGTGGGCCTCGGATACGTCGGCCTGCCGACGGCGTTGGCGCTGTACGGCAGCGCATCGCAGATCACCGGCTTCGACATCAGCGAGGACCGGCTGCGGGCCATCGAAATCGGCGACGTCGACCTCAGCGACCTGGACCGGGCTCGGCTGGAAAAGGCGAGCGGCGATGACAGCTTCCGGCTGACCAGCGACAGCGCCACGCTGGCCGAGGCCGAGGCGGTGATCGTCTGTGTGCCCACGCCGGTGGATGAGAACCACGTTCCGGACCTGTCCGCATTGCGCAGGGCCTGCCAGACCGTCGTGGCGCACGCCCACCCGGGGCAGACGATCATCCTGACCTCGACCAGCTTCGTCGGCACCACGCGGCAACTGCTCGCCGAACCTCTCCAAGCCCGCGGCCTAGTCAGCGGCACGGACGTCTACGTCGCCTTCAGCCCGGAGCGCATCGACCCCGGCAATGCAGACCACCTCCAGCGCGAGACGCCGCGGGTGGTCGGCGGCGCCACCACCCAGTGCGCCCTGCAGGCCGCGCGAGTGATCGGGCAGTTGACCGACTCGGTCTACCTGGTGAGCTCCCCGGAAGCCGCCGAGCTGACCAAGCTGTATGAGAACATCTTCCGCGCGGTCACCCTGGCGTTGGCCAACGAGTTCGGCGACGTGTGCGGCACGCTCGGGTTGGATCCGATCGAGGTCACGCTGGCGGCGGCGACCAAGCCCTACGGCTTCCTCGCCGCGTTCCCCGGACCCGGGGTCGGCGGGCACTGCATCCCGTGCGATCCGCACTACCTGCTGTGGCAGCTGCACGGGCGCAACCGGCCGACGCCGCTGATCGAGCAGGCCATGCAGTCCATTCACGCGCGTCCGGCCCGCGTCGTGGAGCGGGTCGCTGAGGTTCTCGCCGCCGACGGACGACCACTCGCCGGCGCCAAGGTGATCGTCGTCGGCGCCAGCTACAAAGCCGGGGTCAGCGATGTCCGGGAATCGCCGGCGCTGCTGATCATCGACGGCCTCATGCGGCACGGCGCCGTTGTCGGTTACCACGACCCGCTGGTACCGGTCATTCAGACTCCCGATGGTCCGATGCGCAGTGTCGCGGCCCCGGCCGGAGCCGACTGGGACCTGGCGGTCATCCACGTGGTCCATCCCGACTCCGACTACAGCTGGGTACCGGACTGCCCACGGGTACTCGACGCGACCTACCTGTTCGAGGGCCTGTTGGACACCCCAGCACAGCGCAGCGTGGTGTGAGCACGGATGACCCATCACCTGCACGCAGAGCTGGATACCACGACACCGGCGGTCATCCTCAAGCTCGACCGCAACGTCATGCACCACGGCGGGCTGGGTGCGATCCGCAGCCTGGGGCGCCTGGGCGTGCCCGTCTACGGCGTGCATGAGGACGCGTTGGCGCCCGCCGCCCGATCCCGTTACCTTCACGACCGATGGATCTGGCGGCCACCGGCCGAGGACGTCGAACGGGTGCGGGCCGGGCTGGTTCGGCTCGCCGGACGGATCGGCCGCCCGGCCGTCCTGATCCCCACCGACGACGTCGGCGCGATCTTCCTCGCTGAGCACGGCACCGAGTTGCGGCAGTGGTTTTTGTTCCCGGACCCGCCCGGTGACCTGCCGCGCCAGCTGGCCGGCAAGTACACGCTGTACCAGCTGTGCCGCCAGTTGGGTGTGCCGTGCCCGGCGGCCGCATTGACCGGATCTCTGCTCGAGGCCCGGCAATTCGCCGACCGGGTGGGGTTCCCGCTGGTGGCCAAGCTGGCCATGCCCTGGCGGTCCAGTAGCGCAACGGGGTTGCGCAGCACCTCGGTCGTACACACCGGTGCGGAACTCGCCGATACCTGGCGAGACTGCGCCGGTCAGGAACTGATGCTCCAGGAGTACGTCCAGGGTCAGGACTACTTCTTTCACGGCTACTGCGACGGCCAGTCGCGCTGCCGGCCGGGTTTCGTCGGCATCAAGGAACGGTCCTACCCGGCGCACGCCGGGCTGACCAGCCTCGGGCGCTGGGTGGATAACCCGCAGCTGCACCGCCAGGCCACTGACCTGTTAACCCGGCTGGGGTTTCGGGGCATCGTCGACCTCGACTACCGCTTCGACCCCCGGGATGGCCGGTACAAACTGCTGGACTTCAACCCGCGCCTCGGTGCTCAGTTCCGGCTGTTCTCCGACACCGCGGGCGTCGACGTGGTCGTCGCGGCACACCTGGATCTGACCGGCCGCGCGGTGCCGCAGGGTTCACCACAGCTCGGCCGCACCTTCCTGGTGGAGAACTACGACCCGATCGCCGCGCTGGCCTACCGGCGCTGCGGCCTGGATTTCCGGTCCTGGGTGACATCGCTTCGCGCGGCCGACGAACTGGCCTGGTTCGCCAAAGACGATCTCGCACCGTTTGGGCTGATGTGCCTGTGGATGGGCTGGCGGGCGATGACCCGCCCGCTGCGCGCCGCACCTCGGTCCGCCACCACCACGCAGCTAACCACACGGAAGGTCCGAATATGAACGATCCGGTCGAGGTTGCCATCGTCGGCGCCGGTCCCTATGGCCTGTCGCTCGGTGCGCATCTGCGCGCCGCGGGCGTGCCGTTTCGCCAGTTCGGGATGCCGATGCAGCTGTGGCGCGAGACGATGCCAGCCGGCATGTTCCTCAAGTCGCAGGGATTCGCCTCCAACCTGTCCGACCCAGCCGGCCGGCACACGTTGCGCGCGTTCTGCGTGTCCACCGGCCGGGACTACGCCGACTACGGGCTCCCGGTGCCGTTGGAGACCTTCGTGGCCTACGGGGACTGGTTCCAGCGCGCCGAGGTTCCGCACCTGGAAGAGGTGATGGTCACCGACGTGACCCGGGCCGGCGGGAACTACCAGCTCACCCTGTCCGACGGGGGCACCGCACTGGCCCGCAAGGTCGTGGTGGCCACCGGAGTGCAGCACTTCGCTCATCTTCCCGCCTCCCTAGCGGCGCTACCAGCGCATCTGTGCACGCACACCAGCGCACACGACGATCTGGGGGTGTTCGCCGACCGCGAGGTCGCGGTACTCGGCGCCGGCCAGTCCGCGCTGGAGTCAGCCGCCCTGCTGCACGAGTCCGGAGCGCGGGTCACCGTAGTCGCTCGAGCGTCAGAGGTTGTCTGGAACGGCGCTCCGTTGGCCAACCAGCGCTCGATCCGGCGGCGGCTCCGGGAGCCGGAAGCCGGGCTGGGCTCGGGCTGGTCCACCTGGTTCTACTCCAACCAACCCGACCTGTTCCGCCGGCTGCCGGCCGCCCGGCGGGTCCAGACCGCGCGGACCGCCCTGGGCCCGGCCGGCGCTTTCTGGTTGCGGTCGCGGGTGGAAGGCAAGATCCGCACGCTGGTCGGGCACTCGGTGCGGTCAGCGGACCCTGGGCCAGCGGGCGTGCAGCTCGGGCTGGCCGTCAACGGCGCAGTCAACGGCGGGAGTACCAGACAGGTGACAGTCGAGCACCTGCTGGCCGCCACCGGCTACCGCGCCGACCTGGCTCGGCTGACCTTCCTCGACGCCCGGCTGCGGTCGACCGTGCGGACCCTGGCGGGCACTCCCGACGTCGGCCCGGACTTCCAGTCCTCGGCACCGGAGCTGTACTTCGTCGGACCCGCCGTGGCACCGACCTTCGGACCGGTCATGCGGTTCGTCTACGGGGCCGACTTCGCGGCACGCACCGTGACCCGCGCCCTGACCACCATCCCGGCGCAACGATCCACCGTGGGAGCCCGCCGGTGACCACCTCACTCGCCCCGGCGTCAGCGGGACAGCTGCGTCGGGGCGCGCCGAGGGCTGCGATCCCGATGGTCCTGCCCATCGCGGACATCGCCGGGCTCGCCACGGCCGCCCTGCTGGTCGGAGCGTCGGGGTGGGTAACGGCGGCCTACGACTGCGTGGTGCTCGTGCTGCTGCTCGCCGACGGGCAGCACCGGCTGCGGATCTGCCGCCGGGTGTCTGATCAGCTGCCGCGGACCGTGGCGGTAGCGGCGATGCCGCTGCTCGCGGTGCTGCCCTGGGTTGGACCCGGCGGGCTGCGCCTGGCACTGCTGTCCGCCGCGGCCCTGGTCGCCGTGCGCGTCGGGACCTGCACAGCATTGAAGACCGCGCACCGACGTGGGCGGCTGCTCGAACCGGCGCTGATCGTGGGTACCGGCGCCACCGGTGTGCGGGTCGGGCAACTGCTGCGCAACCACTCCGAACTCGGGTTGGCGCCCTGCGGATTCCTCGACAACCAGCCCTCGCAGCGGCACGGAGTCGGGCTGCCGCTGCTCGGTGAGCTCACGGAGTTGACCGACGTAGTCGCGCGCTACCGCATCCAACGCGTCATCGTCTGCTTCCCCGCTGCCCGGGATGCCGACCTGGTGCCGTTGTTGCGGGCCTGCCGGCCGTTGCCGGTGGACGTCTGTGTCGTGCCGCGGATGTACGAGCTGGGCGCTGCACTGCCCCGCGGTTACCTCGATGAGCTGGGCGACATACCGCTGGTCCCGCTGCGCCGCCTCGGGGCCGGCCGGCTCGGCGCCGGCGCCAAGGCCACCTTCGACTTCGTGGCCGCGGCGGCGTTGCTCATCGCGGTCACGCCGGTGCTGCTCGCGCTCGCCGTCGCGGTCCGGCTCGACGGGGCCGGCCCCGCGCTGTTCCGCCAGACCCGGCTCACCCGCGGCGGCCAGACGATGGAGCTGCTCAAGCTGCGCTCCATGATCGACCACGCGGACTCGGACACCCGCTGGGCGGTGCTCCCCGAGCACACCAACCGGCTCGGTCGATGGTTGCGGAGCACGCATCTCGACGAGCTGCCCCAACTCGTCAACGTGCTACGCGGGCAGATGTCGCTGGTGGGGCCACGGCCAGAACGCCCTTACTTCGCGGCGCAGTTCGAGCAGCAGATACCGCGATATGGCGACCGGCACCGGATGCGCAGCGGGCTGACCGGCTGGGCCGCGGTGAACGGGATGCACGGAGACACCTCTATCGCCGAGCGGATCCGCTTCGACAACTTCTACATCGAGCACTGGTCGCCATGGATGGATCTGGTGATCTTGGCCCGCACCCTGCAAACCCTGCGCACCGTGTCCTGGAGAGGAAGCAAATGAGAGTCCTCCACGTGATCACCGGGCTGGGGGTGGGCGGGGCGGAGCTGCAGCTGCGGTCGCTGCTCCAACACAGCTGCCACGAGTCCGATGTGGTGACGCTCTACAACCCCGGCCCGGTCGCCGGGATGATCTCCGGGGACGGCGTGCGGGTGCGTGATCTGGGAATGACGCGCAACACCGAACTGTCCGCGCTCCTGCGGTTGACGCGCCTGATCCGTGCCGATGGTTACGACGTGGTGCACGCACACCTCTACCGCTCGTGCATCTACGGCCGGCCCGCGGCGCGGTTGGCGGGGACGCCGGTGGTGGTGACCACCGAGCACTCCATCGGCGAGACACACCTGGAGCGCCGGCGAATGACTCTGGGGGTGCGCGCCCTCTACCTGGGCACCGACCTGTGCTCGGACACCACGATCGCGGTGTCCGACGCGGTGGCGCAACGGCTGAGGAAATGGGGAGTGGCCGCCCGCAAGATCGAGGTCATCCCGAACGGCCTGGACTTCACCCGGGTCGCCTACGACGCCGCCGCCCGGAGCCGGATCCGCGACGAGTTCGCTCTGCCCCGCGACGCATACGTCATCGGTGTGCTGGGCCGGATGGACCCGATCAAGCGCTTCGATCTAGTGATCAGGGCCGCCGCGCCGCTTCTGGACGATCAGCACCGGTTGCTGATCGTGGGCGACGGGCAGATCCGGCCGGAGCTGGAAGCCGAGGCGCACCGCCACGGCGTCGCGGAGCTGGTGACCTTCGCCGGTGAACGCCACGACGTGGCCGCCATGCTGTCGTCGCTGGACCTGTTCATCGCCTCCTCCGAGCAGGAGACCTTCGGGCTGTCCGTGCTGGAGGCGCTGGCCAACGGCATACCGGCGCTCTACACGACCTGCCCGGCGCTGGAGGGCATCGAGACCGCTCGGGCCCGGCAGGTACCCGGCGACGTCGAGGGGATGCGCCGGGAGATCGCCGCTGAGCTGGCCGGTGGGCGCCGCCCCCGCGAGGGTGTGCCCGCCATCGGCGAGCGCTACGGCATCGAGTCGGTGGCCCGCCGGATCGATGACCTCTACGACCGGCTGATGGCCCGGCGCAGACCGGCCCTCTCCCGCATCCTGCCCGACCCGATCGGAGGAAACCGATGAAAACGTTGATCACCGGCGGAGCCGGTTTCATCGGCTCGCACCTGGCCGACCACCTGCTGGCCACCGGACACGACGTCGTCGTGCTCGACGACCTGGCCACCGGATCGCTGGCCAACCTGTCCTCGATCATCGAGCACCCCCGGTTGCGCTATGTCGAGGGCTCGGTGCTGGATACGGCGCTGGTCGACTCGCTCGCCGGCGAAGTGGACACGATCTTCCACCTCGCCGCGGCCGTCGGGTCGTTCGTCATCCGGGATCGGACGTTGCAGAGCCTGCGCACCAACATCCACGGCACCGAGAACGTCCTCACCGCGGCGCACCGGCACCACAACCGGGTCCTGATCGCCTCCAGCAGCGAGGTATACGGCAAGAACACCAAGATCGGCCTGTGCGAGGACGACGACCGGGTGGTGGGTTCGCCACTGCTGCACCGCTGGTCCTACTCCGAGGCCAAGGCCGTGGACGAGAGCCTCACCCACGCCTACGTCACCGAACTCGGCCTGCAGGCGGTGATCGTCCGGCTGTTCAACACGGTGGGACCCCGGCAGAGCGGGCGCTACGGCATGGTCATCCCTCGGTTCGTGGCCCAGGCCCTGGCCGGGACGCCGCTGACCATCTTCGGGACGGGCGCTCAGATCCGCTGCTTCTGTCATGTCCACGACGTGGTGCCGGCCTTGCTGGCGCTGGTGGAGGCGCGCGACGCGTACGGCACCGCGGTCAACGTCGGCAGCACCGAGCAGGTGTCCATCGCCGGCCTCGCGCTGCGGGTGTTGGCGTTGACCGGGTCGTCCAGCGACGTCATGCACCTGACCTACGAGGAGGGCATCGGCCCGGGATACGAGGACCTGCAGCGACGCGTCCCGGACTGCACCAGGGCCCAGAAGCTGATCGATTTCCGGCCGGCCCGGACCCTGGACGACATCCTGCACTCAGTGATCGACGAGCAGAGCCGGCCGGGTCTGACCCCGGCCGCGGTGCGCTGATGATGACCAACACTCGGGTCGGCTCGGGGCGTGGCGCCACCGGCACCGCCGGCGGGAGGAAACGACCCGGGAGGAGGGGCGTGCTGGGCGGCTCGGGCTTCCTCATCCTGCTGTTCCTGGGCGCGGTGGCGTTGCTGGTCACCGTGCCGCGGATGCTCGGATCGGACGACAAGCCGGCCAGCCTCGTGGTCGGATCGCTGCCGTTCTGGAACCTCGCCGAAGGCCCGAACGTCGTGGCAGCCAACCGAAGCAGCTTCAACGAGGCCTCCCCGTGGATCTACGGGATCACCGGGAACGCTCAGATCGTCGCCCAGGTGCCCGAGCGGGCTGCAGAGACCGCGGCAGGGATGGAGCAGCTGCGTAAATCAGGGGTTCCGCTGGTGCCGACGATCGCGAACGTGACCAACGGCCAGTGGGCCTACGAGCCGGTCGCGGCCATGCTGCACAACCCGGCCGCGATGACCCGGCACATCAACGACGTCGTCGCACTGGTGCAGCGGGAGGGCTACGCCGGGATCGACATTGACTACGAGGATCTACGGGCCGGCGATCGGGAGGTCTTCACCACCTTCGTGACCCAGCTCGCTGACGCGCTCCACGACAAGGACAAGATCCTTTCCATAGCCGTGTTCGCCAAGACCACCGACGCGGGCGAGGACCAGCGCAACGTCGCGCAGGACTACGCAGCCATCGGTGCGGCGGCCGACGAGGTCCGGCTGATGGCCTACGACTACCACTGGGCTGACTCGACACCAGGCCCGGTCGCTCCGATCACCTGGGTCCGCCAGGTGCTGGACTATGCCAAGACCCAGATGCCCGCACGGAAAATCGTGCTCGGGATACCGGTGTCCGGGTACGACTGGGTGGACGGTAAGGGCGAGGTCGTCAGCTGGCTGCAGTGTTTCGGACGCACCCGGGCCTACCACGCCACCTTGCAGTACGACCGGCTGAGCCAGTCACCGTCGTTTAAGTACACCGACGCCCAGGGTCGGGAACACGAGGTCTGGTTCGAGAACGCCGAAAGCACCACGGCCAAGCTTGACGCCGCGAAGGCCACCGGGATCCGTGGTGTCTACCTGTGGATGATCGGCGGCGAGGACGACCGGACCTGGGCGACGCTGCACAAGATCATGCCCGTGACCTCTCCCAGCGCTGAAGGGTCGTCCCGCTGATGCCCTGGTGGTCGGTTGCAATCATCGTTTTCGGGGTGAACTTCGCGCTGTGGGCGAGCATCGGCCTGGCGCGGCTGCTCGAGGAGACCTGGACGAAGCGCCGCGGCTCTGCTCGCACCGGTCCGTCGATGACCGTGCAGGACGTGGCGGTGCTGATCCCCGCGCACAACGAGGAACTGGTGATCGAGGCCAGCATCGCGGCGATCGCCGCGCTGGTGCCCCGGCGCAACATCCATGTGGTCTCCGACGGCTCCACCGACCGGACCGCCGAGCTGGCCCGGCAAGCCGGTGTCCACGTCATCGAAACCCGCACCAACGTCGGCAAAGCCGGCGCCCTCGAAGAGGCGATCGAGCGGTTCGGGCTGGTGGCCCGGTTCGGCGCGGTGCTGCTGTTGGATGCCGATACGACCATCGAGCCGGGATACTTCGACGCCGCTCTGCCGCACTTCGACGATCCCCAGGTCGTCGCAGTAGCCGGCGCGGTCCGGACCCACTGGCATGGCCGCGACCTGTCGCTGGTCGGCAAGGTGCTGGTGTGCCACCGGGAGCGTATCTACGCGATCAGCCAGCGGCTGCTGAAGTTCGGCCAGACCTGGCGGTTCACCAACGCCACCCACATCGTGCCCGGCTTCGCCAGCATGTACCGCACGGATGTGCTGCCGCAGATCGAGATGAACCCGCCCGGCCTGGTGATCGAGGACTTCAACATGACGTTCGAGATCTACCAGAAGCGGCTGGGCAAGGTGGCGTTCTCCCTCGGAGCGGTCGCGGTGACCCAGGATCCCGACAACCTCCGTGACTACGTCCGCCAGATCAAGCGGTGGGGGCTGGGACTCTGGCAGACGGTGCGCCGGCATCCGCCGCGGCTGAGCCTGTTCAGCGCCATGCTCACGGTGCTGCTTCTCGAGCTGCTGACCAGCAGCATGTTCTTCTTGCTGCTGCCGTTTCTCGTGGTCGTTCTCGCCTTGCCCGTGGTGTACCCGGACGCGCTGTTCTGGCCCGGGATAGCGTCGGCGCACGACGCGGTCGCCGCGCACATGACCCTGCGAGTGCTGCTGCTCGCGGTGACCGGCGCGGACCTGGCGCTGACCTGTGTGGTCGCGTTGATCGAACGCAGACTGCGCTTCCTGGCTCTGTGGATCTTCTTCCCGTTCCTGCGGGTGCTCGATGCCGCGATCGCGCTGTATGTGTTCCCGCGGGCCTGGATGAGCTCCACCGGGCGGTGGACCAGCCCGGCCCGCCGGGCGGTCGAGATGCGCCCGGCGCTGCGCGACCAGATGTCGATGTCGTCGGCGGTGACAGCATCGTCGACGGACTAGCCTCGTTCGCGAACGTCACGCAGATCGGGTGTTGCCGCCCGGATGCGCCGCCGGGCACAGTTGAGCCCGTGACGTTCTTGCGGGTTCTGCTCGTGGACAGTCACGCGATGCTGACCGATGCCCTGACCGTCCAGCTGTCCACCACTACCGATCTGTGGGTCGTCGGCAGCGCCACACCCGACGACCCACGCCTGCTGGACATGGTCCGCACCCTGCGCCCCGACGTCATCACCACCGAGATCGGGTCCGCGACGGTCGCGACCTGCGGGATGATCCGGAGCCTGCGCGCCGCGTATCTCCCGGCGCACATCGTCGTGCTCACCGGCAGCCACGACTGCGCCCATGCCGTCGCCGCGGCCCGGGCCGGGGCCGCCGCCTGGGTGTCCAAGGAGAGCACGCTGGATCACCTGCTCGAAGTCCTGCGCGGGGTACCGCTCGGTCATGCCTACTACCCACCCCGGCAGCTCGGCGTGGTGCTGCGCGAGCTGCGCGACGACGTGCGGCGCGCCCGCGACTGCAGCGCGCGCCTGGACGTCCTGTCACAGCGTGAGCGCGAGGTCCTGCTCCACATGGTGAACGGCAAGCCGGTGAGCCGGATCGCCATCGAGTCGGTGGTGTCCACCAGCACCGTCCGGACCCACGTGCGCAGCATCCTCACCAAGCTCGGCGTGCGCAGCCGCCTCGAAGCCGTCAGCGTCGCCCGCGCCGCCGGTCTGCGGCCCGTTGCCGACTGACCCGACGTTGCGGACGATCGTAACCGGCGGGGCCGGTTTCATCGGTTCGCACATCGTCGACGCACTCGCCGAGGCCGGTGCCGAGTTATTGGTCATCGATGACCTGAGCGGCGGCGCGAAGGCTTATCTGGAAGGCGCCCAGCGGCATGGCGCGCGACTAGCTGAGTTGGATGTCCGCGACGGTACTGCAGTCGAGGCAGCGTTCCAGTCCTTCCGTCCGGAGCTGGTATTCCACCTCGCCGCCCAGATCGACGTGCGCGTCTCGATGGAAGAGCCGGCCCACGATGCGGCGGTCAATGTGCTCGGGTCGGTGAACGTGTTCGCCGCCGCCTACGCTGCCGGGGTGCGCCGGGTGGTGAACACCTCCACCGGAGGCGCTATCTACGGCGAGACCAAGGTCGTGCCTACCTCGGAGAACGTACCACCGAACCCGATCTCGGCGTACGGGTTGAGCAAGCTCACCGCGGAGCATTACGCCCGCTGGTTTCGCCGGATGCGCGGCCTGGATGTGGTGACGTTGCGGTACGGCAACGTCTACGGCCCGCGGCAGGATCCCCGCGGTGACGCCGGTGTCATCGCGATCTTCTGTGATCGGGTGCTGGCAGGACGAAGGCCGATCGTCTACGGCGATGGGCGGCAGACCCGCGACTACGTATTCGTCAGCGACATCGTGGCAGCCAATCTAGCGGCGGCCAGTGCAGGGGAGCTGGCCCACAGCGAGTACAACATCGGAACCGGCACGGAGGTCAGCGTCTTGGACTTGGCTCAGGCCGTCGCGGCGGCGGCGGCAGTCGACCCGTGCACCTTCGAACCAGAGTTCGCGCCGGCCCGCGCCGGCGAGCTGTTGCGAAGCTGCCTCGACATCACCCGCGCCCAGCGCGACCTGGGCCTTCGGCCACCCACTCCGCTGTCCGAAGGACTGGCCCGCACCCTGGAGGCGCTATCGCGCTCGTGAGTGGCATTGAGTGCTATAACACTGTTTCCCACTCACGACCGTAGTTCGAACGGTGGGGGCGAAGCGGTGCGTCGCACCGAGATGTCCAGGGTCTCGATCATGTCGGCGATGGTGATCTCTTGGGCGTCACGGTGCATGGCCAGGCCTCGCCGGGCGAGTTCGGTGGCCAACTGGGTCTGGTGGTCGTCGACCTGCTCGCCACGGGTGCTGTCCCGGGTGGCCAGGATCGGGTAGCGCCCAGCGTTGAGCGCGGCCAGCGCGGACCCTGTGCCGGCATGGCTGATCACGATGTCCGCCTTGCCCTGTGCGGCGCCCAGCTCGGCCGCGGGTAGCACCGGCGTCGCCCGGATGGGCAGATCGTCCACCGGGGTGTCTCCGGTCTGCCACAACACCTCCACGGGCAGCCCGGTTGCCTGGGCCAGCGCGCCTTCGGCTGCCAGCAGCGGCGCGAGGTGCTCGAACAGCCGGCGGAACGGGTACTGGGTCGCCGCGCCCACCGTCACCACCACACGAAGCACCGCGTCGGGCACCCGCGTCAAAGGGACGCTTTCGTAACCGTCGAATACGCTGCCGGCATAGCTCCACCGCTGGTCCGCCCAGCTCTGGTACTGGGTGTAGGTACGCACCCTGGGGACCCACTGCAGGACCCGACCGGTCAGCGACGGGCCGCTCACCCGCGTCGCGCTCTCGATGTAGTGGCACTCCACCCCCCGCGCGGCCAGGTATGGCAGGTACCCCAGCGCGATCCCGGATCCCGTCGACACCGCCCTGGTCACCTTGCGACGCTCCAGCAACCGCCGCGCATCGGGGATGCAGCGAAGCACATCACCCACGTTGCGCACCCCCACGTAGGGCACGTACTCCACGTCCCGATCCGCCAGCATCGACCGGCTCTGCTCATTGGCGTGGGTCACCCACAGCGCATCACCATTGGGCGGGATCCGGCTCGCCAGGCTGTCGAGCTGGGTCAGGTGCCCACCGGTTGTGGCGACAAACAGCGTGGTCATCGAGCGCTCACCCCTGTTCAGCCCGGCATGTACGCACTGCGACGAGCCGTTTCCAGCGCGTCACATTCACCCTACCCCAGCAGCGGGTACCGTCGCGTCCGTGAATGCGCCCGCACCTCAACCGGACACCGTAGTCACCGATCCGCGCAGCGACCCCCGCTGGCGCCAGCTCGCCCTCGGGCCGCACGGCAGCGTGTTTACATCGCCGCCGTGGATCGCCGCGGTGTGCGCCACCTACGGTTTCACCCCCTCCGCCACCATCCGGCTCGACTGGGACGGAAAACCGCGCGGAGGGCTGGCCTGGGTCCCGATCAGCGACATTCGCGGCGACCGGCTGATCAGCCTGCCGTTCTCCGACCGGGCGGAGCCACTGACCGATGACCAGGGCGACTGGAAAGCCCTCGTGGACGGGAACATCACCGCCACTGCCCCGCTGAGCCTGCGATGCTTCGACACCGCCGTGCCCACCGGCGACCCCCGCTTCGAGCGGGTCGGCGCGGCGGCGTGGCACGGTACGCCGCTGACCAGCAGCGTCGAGGAAATCCGGCAGCGGCTGTCCCAGCATGCCCGCCGCAACATCGTGATCTCGGAACGCGAGGGGGTCCGGGTCGAGGCGGACACCAGCCGCGACGCCGTGCACCGGTTCCATAGGTTGCACGTCGGGCTGCGCAAGCGCAAGTACCGGCTGCTCGCCCAACCCGTCAAATTGTTCGACCACATCTGGGAGGCCTTCGCACCCGACGATGCGATCGTGACCATGCTCGCTCATGCCGGTGACGAGCTGATCGCCGGGGCGGTCTTCCTGGCCTGGGGCGACTCGCTGTACTACAAGTTCGGGGCGTCGCGCCACGAACACCTGGCGCTGCGCCCGAACGACGCGATCTTCTGGGCCGGGATCCGCTGGGGCGTGCAGCGCGGAGCCCGGCTGGTCGACTGGGGCCTGTCCGACCTCGATCAACCAGGGCTGATCGCCTACAAGCGCAAGTGGGCAACCGAACAGCGGCAGATCGTCACCCTGCGTGCCGGCGGCGAACATGCTCGCAGCAGTTCCCAGGCCAGTGCGATGCTCGGCGAACTCACCCAGTTGCTCACCGACGACTCGGTGCCCGATGAGGTCACCAGGCGGGCCGGGGCCCTGCTCTATCGCTACTTCTGCTGAACCGGCACACGGGGCTGTTGTCCGGGCACTCGGCCGTCCCGTTTTCTGGACCATTGTGCTGGTACCTGGCCGTTTCCCGAGCCGTGATCGGTCCGCTTCCCGGGCTGTTTTTCGGGCCGCCGACCAGCTGGCTGCCCAGCCCGACCGCGCGGTGTCTTTCCCCACGGCTTGACCACCGAGAGCCCTGTCGCCGCGAGCAGCAGCACCAGCGCCAGTGCCCTGGCGATCAGCGTCTGTATCCCCGCCTGCTCACCGCCGCCGGCGACGAGCGCAGGCAGTTGGGGTAGCAGGAACGTCAACCCGGCGGCGGTCAACGCGCCGGCGATACCGCACTTGGCGAGCACCCACCAGTACCTCCCCAGGCCCCACGGGGTGGACAGCGCCAGCACCAATCCACTTGCCAACGAAGCGAAGACCACTGGTATCAGCACCCAGCACGCGATCACGGCCATCGCGTCGGCAATGCCAGCCCGCATGGCGGCGTTAGCGGTCGACAGTCCAGTTACCTCCAGCGCCACCAATGCGCCATCGAGCCCAAGCCACCCGACCGACATCGCGACATGGATTGTGAGCACGGCTGCCCGGGCCCTGCGCGATAGTCGTGGGATTGTAAGAATCGTCGCTGCAACGGCCGTCACGGCTGCTATCCCCCCCAGCTGCCAGAAGACGATCTGATCTTTAGTTAACGAGCGCCGTGCCCCCGCAGCAGCGTCGGAACGGTTCGCAACAAGATCATGAGATCAGTCCAGAAACTCCAACTACGCACATAGGCCAGATCGAGTTCAAGCATCTCCAGAGTGCCCATCGTGCTGCGCCCACTGACCTGCCAGAGCCCGGTGAGGCCAGGCGGGACGTCGAAGCGCTCGGCGAATTTGGCTGGGAACATCTCCGCTTCCCAGTCCAAGCAAGGACGTGGCCCGACCAATGACATCTGCCCCAGCAGAACGTTCAGTAGCTGGGGAAGCTCGTCGAGGCTGGTACGTCGCAACATCGAGCCGACCCTGGTCACCCGCGGATCGCTGTCAATCTTCCAGCTACCGCCGACCGAGGTGTCCTCGCCCCGCAGCTCCCGAGCGATGAGCTCGCGGTGCTGCGAGTCGGAGCAACCCACCCGCATCGTACGGAACTTGTACATCGTAAACGGTCGGCCCCCCCGGCCTATTCGCCGTTGCCGATAGAACGCTTGGCCGGGGCTCCCCACCCTGATCATCATCGCGATGAGCAGCATCGGGATCACCAGCACCACCAACGCGATCACGACCACCACCAGATCGACGGTGCGCCGGGCAATAGGTTCCCACCGGGCAGGTAAGCGTGCCTGTTCAATTCCGCTGGACACTGAGCCTCCCCGTGGTCATTCCCAACAGCACGAAAAGCAAGTCGCCGGAGCCTCGGAAGGTCAGATGAGGATCGAGAACGGTGAGGATGACCACGAACCACCAGGAGACCCACAGCGCTGAGGCCGCGGCGGACAGCGCCCCTGGCTGACCGCCCAAGGGGCCGTCCGACAGGGCCATGAGCTTGCCGGTTCTGCGCAGCACCACGACCGACAGCCACCCGAATGCGACCAGCAGCGGGATCCCGCCGATCCAGAGCAAGTCCAGGTAGCCGCTCTCCAGGTAGATGACATCGCGCCACCTCTCGGGTGCCGGCAACACCGAGTTGGGCGACACCCCCAGCAGGACGTTGATGAAGCCGAACCGCGGTAGGTAGAAGGTGGACAGGTTGCTCCAGCGGCCGATCCAGCTGCGCGGCACGCCGAACTCACCGAACCCCTGCAACCGGCCGATCAGCGCTGGCGCGCCGACCGCGAGAGCGACCGGGACCAACCACAGAAGCCGCATCGAGTTGCGGCGCACGCTGCTGAAGCGCCACAGGATGATCCCGCCCGCCACCACTGCGGAGATCCAGGTGGAGAACTGGCCGGTGGCGAGCACACCCGCACCGAGTACGAGTCCCAATGCCAGCCGCTCTCGGCGCTCCAACAGCCCCCGCATCCCACAGCAGATCACCAAGGTCAGGCAGATGACGAGGTAGTCCCCGGTGGCCAGTGGCGAGCCAAGTGTTGTGGTGCCCCGCTCGGCGAGTGCGGCGGCGTTGCTGTCGGGTGTCCAGACGGCTTGCAGCATCGAGACGACCGGGCCGAAATGCAGGGTCTGCAGGATCGCGATCACCGCGACCACAGCTCCCGGCCAGATGATCAGCCGGAAGCACCGGAGCAGCTGGTCCTCGGAGCTGATGGTGAATCGCACCAACAGGTAGATGGCGACGAGCTTGCCTACGGGTAGCACCGCTGCCAGATCGGAGGTCAGTGGCGTGTGCCCGCGCAGGATCATCGACAGCAGCGGCCACGCCGTCGACATCAGCAGGAAAATGCCGAGCGGGATATCGAGTTGATTCAGCTGCAACGGCACCCGGTCGCCGCGGCACCATCGAAGGTAAGCGCCGACCAGCGCGCCAGTTATCAGCACGACCAGCAGCGCCTCGTTGGGACGTACCAAGGGGATCAGGTTGCCGCGGTCGATGCCGGCGATCAGGGGCAGGGTGCCCAGATAGGCGTAGGTCGCGAAGACCGGCCGGTAGGCCGCCGCGGCGAGCAGGCCGACCAGGAGCAGCACTCCGATGGCGGCGAGCGCGAGCAGCGGCCCGGCTGCCACCGCGAGGATGCCGCCGACCACTGCGCAGCCAGCGGCTCCCAGCCCCAGCCAGCGGTTGACCACAGGGGTTGGTGGGCTCTGACCGCGCGTCGGAACCGGGCTGGACCCCGACGCGGGAGATTCACTCGAGCCGGGCGGGAGGGTTCGGGTCATGACCCACCACCTATCCGTCGTACCGCGACACGGAGCACAAGGACGTAAACCCCAAGCGCCACAACACCGCCCAGGGCGAGAAGTGCGAAGTCGGCGAGCCGGTCGCCGTCCAGTTGGTCACCACCAGCGATGTGGGCCAGCCACCACATCGCGGCGGACACCGGCACCAACGCGAGAGTGGCCACCAGCGCAGCGGCCAACGCTCGGGGTTCGAAGAAGCGCTCAGGCCGGATCGCCCGGCGCAGCCGCGTCAACACGGTCCCGGCGGCAGCGAGCTCGCCAGCCAGGATGGCCGTCACCAACCAGATCAGGCGTGATCCGTCGGCGGGTAGAAGTAGCGACGCTGCCGCAGCCACCAGGATCACACCGAACGCGACTTCGCTCGCACGGCGCGGAATGCGGTCGTCCAGCCGGGCGAACAGTGCCTGGCGGCCGATGTCGTGCACCCCGCCGACCATCTGGGCCACCGCCACCACCCCCAGGCAGGTGGCGAGAGGACCGATCAACGCGGCGTGCCGCAACTCGCCGTTGGCGAGGATGTTCGCGGTGGGTACGGCGTTCATCGCGAGCAGCACCAGCAGCGGCACACTGGCGATGACGGCGTAGGACAGACCTTGCCGCCAGGTCGAACCGAATGTCGCACCGTCCTCCCGGTGGGCGGCGTGGGCCAGCCCAGGCAGCGCAGCCATCGAGACGGCGCGCGCACTGACGTAGGACAGCGAATAAAAGACGGAGTAGGACAGCTGCACGACGAAGACGCCGCCGGGCACCGAGCCGGCCAAGGCGAGCAGCACGTACATCGCCGCGGCCGGCCACGCCGCCACACCGACCGAACGCACCAGCCGGCGGCTGACCGCGCGGGCCTCGGAGTCATGCCGCCAGCCCATCGACGGCCACGTCAGTAATCCCGCCCTCGCGGTGCCGAACAGCTGCAGCGCCGCATGCAGGGCCACGGCTGCGGTGCTGCCCACCCCGAGCACGATCACCAGATCGACCGGCACCCGCTCGACGTCGAGGCCGGTCCCGTAGTACCAACCGGCCAAGACCACGGTGGCGATCAGGATGACGTTCTCCACGGCGGGTGCGCCGGCCGCCAACGCGAAGCGACCGCGGGACTGCTGGGCCGCCATTCCCAGGTGCGCCAGGATGTACAGCAGAACCTGAGGTGCCACGAGCAGGATCAGCACAGTGGTGAGCCACAAGCCTCGAGCCCGAGCAGCGGGATCAGGTATTCCGAAGGTCAGCGTCCAGGCCACCGCTGGAGACAGGATCATCAGCAGCGCCACCACGGCACCTGAAACACCGAGCAGCCACCCGGCCGCTCCACCGAGCACCTCCCGACCCCGCGCAACGCCGCCGGCACCGATGGCGCGGACCACGCCGGGCACCAGCACCATCGCCAGCACCGGCCCGGCGACCATCGTGAACACCAGGTTCGGGACGACGTAGCCGGCCTGGAAGGCGTTGGCGAAGTAGGTCGGCCCCAGCACCGCCCCGATCACCACGACACGCAGCAGTCCGGTGGCCCTGCTGACCAGGGTCCAACCCGCGACGGTGGCCGATTTCCGGGCTGTCGTGGTGGGGGTTGGATCCTCCAGCGCTGTCACCGTTGGAGCGGCCACAGCCGGGTCCTCACGGCCTGGTCCGGCGCCGGGCACCCATCGCCACGACTCCCCCGGCCACGATCAATCCGACCAGTGCACCGGTTCCGGCCGCGATCAACGGCTGCGGGAACACGGCGTCGGGCATCGAGTACGGCGGTGTCAGCAGTTGGGCGTCTGGTCCGGACTGGCCGGTGAGCTTGAGCTGATCGATCCGACCCTGGATCGCCTTTTCCAGATCCTGGGAGGCGGTGAGCTGTGCCCGAGTGTCATTAAGGGAAGCCTGGGTGGCGGTTCCTGCGACCACAGCGGTGGTGAGTTGCTGCATCTGCGTCTGCAGTTGGGTGGTGTTGGTGTGGGCGTCCGCCAGCTGGGTGGTGAGATTGCGGGACACCCCGGTGGGCTGACCGATGAGGGTCATGTACCCATCCATGATGGCCTGCAGGGTCTGCATCGCCGCCAACTTGGTGGCGCCGTGCGCCTCGACCTGGATGACGTTGCTGTTGTCCAGGACCGACACGCTGACATCTTTGGTGAGATCCTTGAAGTCCCGGCCCTGCTTCTGCGCGACCGGCCCCAACACCGCCCGGCTCTGCAGATACACCAATTGGGTGGACAACTGGCGATCCTGCTTCAGAGGATCTCCGCCGCCCTGCTGGTCCCCACCGGTGGAGTACAGGACCTCCGCGCGGGCGCCGTAGGTTTTCGGCAACACCAGCGCGCCGACCAGCCCCGCGGCAGTGCCGAGCAGAATGATCGTCAACGCCAGCAACACCAGGCGCGTCGAGAACCAGCCGCCGCCTTGGTCTTCAGGGGGGCTGTCGAATCGACTCTCCGCTCGTGGTGCCGGCACCACGCCGGTCTCTACGGAGCCGGTCCCGGGGGACTGCTGCAACTTCTCCTCGTAGCCCATCGAACGTCCATTCGACTCGCTAGCCCCGTATTGGAAAACATTGGACATGTTGCTCATAGCGCACCTCCGAGCACATCGCAGACCCGCGTAACCTGCTCGATGGTCAGCGTCGGGGACATCGGGAGGGATAAGATCCGGCCGGCTGCACGCTCCGCTACCGGAAATTCATGGGCCGCCAACTGTTTCTCACCAACGGGCGACTGCGGACCGGCCAGCGCCGGCTGCTGATGGCAGGGGATCGGGTAGTGCACGCCCCAGCCGATACCCGCCGCGGTAAGCGCCGCGCCGACTTCGCCGCGGTGATCGACCTGGATGACCGCCAAGTGATACACCGGCTCGGCACCCGGTTGCACCGACACTGGAGTGCAGCCCCGCGGCAACATCTCGCGGTAGGCCGCCATCGCTGCCGCGCGACGGGAGTTGCCCGCGTCCAGCCGCGGCAACTTCGCCGAAAGAAGTGCCGCCTGCAGCGTGTCGAGCCGGCTGTTTCGCCCGGCCAGGTCGTGCAGATAGCGATCGGTCACCGATCGGCCGTGATTGGCCATGCTGCGGATCCGGTCGGCCAGAGCTAGATCGCTGGTGACTACCGCGCCGCCATCTCCCAGGGCGCCGAGGTTCTTGCCGGGATAGAAGCTGAACCCGGCGGCGACGCCCATGCTGCCCGCGCTGGTCCCCTGGTGCCAGGCGCCGTGGGCCTGCGCCGCGTCCTCGATGAGGGCGAGTCCGTGGGCGGCGGCGATCGCTGAGATCGGCTCGGGATCCACCATCTGGCCGTAGAGGTGCACAGCCATGATCGCGGCGGTCGAACTGTTGATCGCCGCCTGCGCGGCGGCTGGGTCGATCAGCAGGGTGTCCGGGCACACGTCGACGAACCGCGGCCGCGCACCGGTCGCGCGCACCGCCTCGGCCGTCGCGATGAAGGTATTCGTTGGGACGATGACCTCGTCGCCACGCCCGATTCCCAGGCCGGACAGGATCAGTTCCAGCGCATCGGTTCCGTTCGCCACCCCGATGCAGGCCTTCGCTTCACAGTAGGTGGCGAATTCCCGCTCAAAGCGGTCGACCTCCGGGCCGCCGACGAAGTGGCCGTGGTCCAGCACGGACTTCCAGGCGAGGTCGAACTCATCACGCAGCCCGTTGTTGACGCCGTGGAGGTCCAGAAAAGGAATTCCGGTCATGACGCCACCTCCCGCACGAGATCCGCGCCGGACGAGGCGCCGCTGCCGGCGACGAAGGCCGGGCGCCCGGTGGCCTCCGCGACGTCGGTGGCAGCCAGGACCCGGACGATGTCGAGCCCGCGCTCGCCAGACGTGTTCGGCTTGGCGCCGGTACGAATACAGTCGATGAAATGGCTGTCCTGAACCAGCAGTGGCTCATTGAACTGAATGAATGGTGAGACGATGTCTCCGGTTCGGTAAGAAACCGGCATCGCGTGCGACTCACCATGGTCATCGGGATCGGTCGGGTCGACGCCGATATCGTATACCCGGATACGCTCATTGTCCGACATATCGTTGTAGACGACCATCTTACGTTCACCGACGACGGTTACCCGCCGTTCCTTGCACGGGTCCAACCAGCTCACGTGCACGAATGCGTGGGTGGCCGCCTTCTCGAAGTCCAGCCGCAGGTAGGCCACATCGGCGTGGCGGTGTCCGACATGCCGCTTGGCCCATACCCAGGTGGATCGGGGCACCTCGCCGAGCAGGAAGGTCGCGATCGAGATGTCGTGTGGAGCGAGGTCCCAGATGACGTTGCAGTCACGCTGGTACTTGCCCAGACTCAGCCGAGCGGCGTCGATGTACAGAACCCGGCCGAGCTCACCGGAATCGATGATCTCCTTCAGCTTCCAGACTGCCGCGTTGTACTCGAAGGTATGGCCCGCCATTAGGTGTACGCCGTTAGCCGCCGCAGCGTCGACCATCTCCTGCGCGTCCTCGACGGTCGTGGCCAGCGGTTTCTCCACCAGGGCGTGCCGCCCCTGGCGCAGCGCTTGCAGCGCGACCTGGGCATGCGCCGCCGGCGGGGTCGCGACGACCACCGCGTCCACGCGTCCCAACACCTCGCCGAGATGCAGAGCTGATTCCGCCTGTGGGTAGCTTCGCCTCGCCTCCGCGATCCGTTCGGGATCCTCGTCGACGATGGTCACCTGCACACCCGGCATGCTGCTGAGCACTCGCATGTGCTTCGAGCCCCAGTAGCCATAGCCCACCACAGCTACGCGAACATCGGGACCGAAGGTCGTGAGACCTCCGGGTTCGCAGCCAGCTAGGGTTGCGGCCGGTTGGGCGGTACTTGCAACGAACTTCATCGAGACGGGCCCCCTGCCGTGACTCGAGATGTCTACCGACAACTGAATGTTCTTCGCGGACGCGTACGGAAGTGAGCATGCCAACGGGCCCCGACGGGTCCCTGCGTGCGGTACTCACCCTCTCGTACAGTGGGTTCGCCCCTCCCCACACTGCGTATATCTATCGCCCACTGCCAGTCGTTACTGGGTAACTGTAACACCATCCACGTTCACCCGAATGGCGCAGTCGCGTGCCACAGCGTGTTGAATGCGCGTAGTCACCACGTAATTACCCAGTGAAGTAACCGGTGCTCCGTAGGCTGTCCGGCGAGTCCACCACACCTTGTGCAGCGCGACTTAGGCCCTCGCCGCGAGCTTCGCCAGCCGCTGCGGCGTCGGCCAGCGGACGTTCCACGCCCAACCGAGCTTCTCGAACAACCAGATCACCCGGGCCGAGATGTCGATCTGCCCACGGAGCACGCCGTGCCGGGCCGACGTCGGGTCGGCATGGTGCAGGTTGTGCCAGGACTCCCCGGCGGAAAGGATCGCCATGGGCCAGAAATTCGCGGCCTTGTCACGGGAGTCGAACGGTCGCTTGCCGACCATGTGGCAAATCGAGTTCACCGCCCACGTGACGTGATGCAGGAACGAGACCCGGACCAGGCCGGCCCAGAACAGCCCGGTCAGTACGGCCCACCAGGACCAGGTCACCAAACCGCCGATGATCCCCGGCAGCACGAGCCAGATCCCGGTCCACAGCCAGAACAGCTTGCTCACCCGCACCATGGTCCGGTCGGCCAGCAGGTCGGGTACGAACCGACGCGGGTTGGACAGGTCGCGGTTGAACAGCCAACCCATGTGGGCATGCCAGAAGCCTTTGGCCACACTCATCGGGGAGGTGCCGAACAGCCAGGGAGAATGCGGGTCACCCTCTTTGTCCGAGTACGCATGATGGCGCCGGTGGTCGGCCACCCAATGCAGCAGCGGTCCCTGCATGGCGGTACTACCCATCACCGCTAGGCCCACCCGCAACCACCGCTTCGCCTTGAACGAGCCATGGGTGAAATACCGGTGGTAGCCGACCGTCACCCCGATCAGACTGATGAAGTAGCTGACCACGAACAACACGACGTCCACCCAGCCTAGCCCCCACCCCCAGGCGACCGGCACCGCGATCATCAAAGCCAGCATGGGGGCGAGCACGAACAGGTAGACGAGGACCTGCGGCCCCCACGTTCGCCGACCCGAAAGGTTCGGCTCGGGCCCAGTACGTTGTTGGTCGGCGTCGGCGGTCAACGTCATCGGCCGGTACTCCTCGCGTGTCGACAGGCGCGGAGAGCCGCCACGCCGCAATACCGTCATGCTCGCACCCCGCGGCCAAACCTCGACCAATCCCGGGTGACGCGCACGACATAAGTAACTGAACCGTAGGTTATCCGCTCGGCGCCCGTCGTGGCCAGACGCCGACTCGGCGATGCCGCCCCACCGTGGGGTGGGTTGCGCGGGGAAGGGCGTGGCGGCCGTGGCACCATGTGCCTGCGGGTTGGCGCCCGCTGGTCCGCCGTAGTGTAAAGGCAGCACCTCGGATTTTGGTTCCGATGGTCCAGGTTCGAATCCTGGCGGCGGAGCACCCCACAGTTCCCGAACTGCACAGCAGAACCGATGTCCGCGAACCCCACCTGGGTGGCTAGCAGGTGAACAACAAATGTGATGGCGGGCGCTCGCCGAGGCTCGTGGCCCCGTAGGATCCGACCAGTCAGGGCCGTAGCGGCACAGACTGCAGCCAGGTCGGGAAGGACGGGGCCGATGCTCCCAGACGGGAGCCTCACGACGGCGATCGTGCTGGCCGCCGGCGAAGGCACCCGGATGCGCTCGGCGATCCCCAAGGTACTGCATCCGCTGGCCGGTCGACCCCTGCTGGAGCACGCGGTGCGGGCCGCCGCCGGGTTGGCGCCCGAGCACTTCGTCGTGGTCATCGGCCACGGTCGAGACGCGGTGGCGGCCCAGCTGCAGACGCTTTCAGCCGCGCTGGGACGCGAAGTACGCGCGGCGGTGCAAGACCAGCAGCGCGGCACCGGCCACGCGGTCGGCACCGCATTGGATGTCCTGCCCGCCGGGCTGTCCGGGACGGTTCTGGTCAGCTACGCCGATGTGCCGCTGCTGGACACCGCCACGCTGGCTGGGCTGATCGCCGAGCACCACCGGGTCGGGCACGCGGTGACGGTGCTGTCCGCGGTGGTCGACGACCCGACCGGTTACGGGCGGGTACTGCGCGACGGTTCCGGCGCAGTCACCGGCATCGTCGAGCACTCCGACGCCACCGCGGCGCAGCGCACCATCTGCGAGATCAACTCTGGAGTGTTCGCCTTCGACGCCGTGGTGCTACGCGATGCGCTCAGTCGGCTAGCCCCAGCCAACAGCCAGGGTGAGCTGTACCTCACTGATGTGCTGGGCCTGGTCCGTGCGGACGGACACTCGGTCGGTGCGCGTCCGTGCGCGGACCCGTGGTTGGTGGCCGGAGTCAATGATCGGGTGCAGCTGGCCGCGCTCGGTGCGGAGTACAACCGGCGGCTGCTGGAGCACTGGATGCGAGCCGGCGTCACCGTCGTCGACCCGGCCACTGTGTGGTTGGACGCCGACGTCGCACTCTCCCCGGATGTCGTGCTGCACCCCGGGGTGCAGCTGCACGCCGGCACCGTGGTGGGTCGCGGGGCCACGATCGGACCGGACTCGACCCTGTCGGCCTGCACCATCGGCGCGGGCGCCACCGTGGTGCGCACCCACGGCATCGGTGCGACGGTGGCCGATGCGGCGCAGATCGGCCCGTTCGCCTACCTACGGCCGGGCAGCCGGATCGGCGAGCGGGCCAAGGTCGGCACGTTCGTGGAGACCAAGAACGCCGAGCTGGGGCCTGGCGCGAAGGTGTCGCACCTGAGCTACGTCGGGGACGCGACGATCGGCGAGGGCAGCAACATCGGCGCAGCCACCGTGTTCGTCAACTACGACGGGGTGGCCAAGCACCACAGCACGGTGGGCGCGCACGCGCGGACCGGGGCCGACAACATGTTCGTGGCCCCAGTGACCGTCGGCGACGGTGCCTACACCGCGGCCGGCTCGGTGATCACAGAGGATGTACCGCCCGGGGCGCTGGCGGTAGCCCGAGGGCGCCAACGCAATGTCGAAGGTTGGGTGAGCCGGCAGCGCCCGGGAACGCCGGCTGCAGACGCAGCGAAGCTGGCCCAGCATGCGCCACCGCCCGACCGGGCCTACGGTGGCCAGACGCGGCAGGAGTGAGTATGACCCTTTCCACGATGTCGGCGATCCCGAAAAAGAGCCTGATGCTGTTCTCCGGGCGCTACCACCCCGAGCTGGCCGAGGAGGTGGCCAAGCATCTCGACATCGCGGTCACCCCGCAGTCCGCCTACGCCTTCGCCAACGGTGAGATTTTCGTCCGGTTCGAGGAGTCGGTCCGCGGTTGCGACGCCTTCGTAGTGCAGGCGCACGCCGCCCCGATCAACGACTCCATCATGGAGCAGCTGATCATGGTGGATGCGCTCAAGCGCGCCTCGGCCAAGCGGATCACCGTCGTGATGCCGTTCTGGGGCTACAGCCGTCAGGACAAGAAACACCGCGGGCGCGAGCCCATCTCGGCCCGGCTCATCGCGGACATGTTCAAGGTCGCCGGCGCGAACCGGATCATGACGGTGGACTTGCACACATCACAGATCCAGGGCTTCTTCGACGGGCCGGTGGACCATCTGTTCGCCCTGCCCGTGCTCGCAGACCACGTCAAGAACACCTACGCCGGACGTGAGCTGGCCGTGGTGTCGCCGGACTCCGGTCGGGTACGGCTGGCAGAGCGGTGGGCCGAGACCCTCGGCGGCACACCGCTGGCGTTCATCCACAAGACTCGTAATCCCCGCGAGCCCAATAAGGCGATCGCCAACCGGGTGGTCGGCGACATCGAGGGTCGGCTGTGCGTGGTGATCGACGACATGATCGACACCGGTGGCACGGTCGCCGGCGCCGTGCGAGCGCTGCTCGACGGCGGCGCGACCGACGTGGTCGTCGCCGCCACCCATGGTGTGCTGTCCGAGTCCGCTAGCCAGCGACTGTCCACCTGCGGCGCCCGCGAGGTCATCTTCACCAACACCCTGCCCATCCCGGATTACAAGCGCTTCCCCGGGATGACGGTGCTGTCCATCGCGCCGCTGCTGGCCCAGGCGATCCACGCGGTCTTCGACGACGGCTCGGTGACCAGTCTGTTCGACGGAATCGCCTAGCGCTCCCGGGTTGTCGGCACTGGTGACGCTCGGGTTCGCGATGTCCGACCCTGGCGTCGAGCCGGTGAACTCGGCCCGCTTATACTCGACGGGTTGCCTCGGCGAGGGAGAGCCTGCTCCCGGCGCCACGCCCACCGGCGTCGCGCCTCGAACCTGTTAACTCGAACCTGCCAACTCGAAGCCGTTTAGGAGTCCAACCGTGTCCGAGGTCCGTCTGGCCGCCGAGCCGCGCACCGAGTTCGGCAAAGGCGCCGCCCGCCGTACCCGACGCGCCGGCAAGATCCCCGCAGTGCTCTACGGGCACGGCCTCGACCCGCAGCATGTGGCGCTGCCCGCGCTGGAGTTCGCCCGGGTGGTCCGCGAGCAGGGCAGCAACGCCGTGCTCAGTATCGACCTCGACGGCCAGCCACAACTCGCGCTGACCAAGACCGTCACCGTGCACCCGATCCGGCGGCACATCGAACACGTCGACTTGTTGATCATCCGGCGTGGCGAGAAAGTGGTGGTCGACGTCTACCTCGTCGTCACCGGCAACGCCGCCCCGGACACGCTGGTCACCCAGGAACTGGTAAGCCTGCAGGTCGAGGCGGATGCGATGTCGATCCCCGACGAGATCGAGGTCTCCGTTGAGGGCGCCTCGATCGGTACCCGGGTGTTGGCCAGCGAGGTCCCGCTGCCGCCGGGGGTGGTGCTGCGTACCGATCCGGAGTACCTCGTGGTCAACATCGTCGCGGCACCGAGCAGCGCGGATCTCGAGACCGAGGCCACCGGAGAGGAGTCGGCGCCCACCGGGCTTGGGGCCGCTGACGAGCCGGCCTGACGGAGCCTGTCAACCGGGCTAGTCGACCACGCCGTGACCATTGAGGCCAGCACCGACCGGGTCGCCGGGGAGCTCGCGCTAATCGTGGGTCTGGGCAACCCGGGTCCCAGCTATGCCGGCAACCGGCACAACGTCGGATTCATGGTGCTCGACGAGCTGGTCCGTCGGGTAGATGGGCGTCTCACCTCGCACAAGGCCGGGGCAGATGTGCTGGAAACGCGGCTGGCCGGGCGCCGGGCGGTGCTAGCCCGCCCGCGCTCATTCATGAATATCTCCGGACCGCCGGTCGCGGCGACGGCGCGGTACTTCAAGATCCCGCCGACCGACATGGTGGTCATCCATGACGATTTGGACCTCGACTACGGCGTCCTGAAGCTCAAACGGGGCGGCGGTGAGGGTGGCCACAATGGGCTCCGTTCGATCTCGGCATGCCTGGGAACCCGCGACTACCTGCGAGTACGTCTCGGTATCGGTCGACCGCCCGGCCGGATGGACCCGGCTGACTACGTGCTGCGTGACTTCTCCGCCGACCAGCGCCGCGAGCTGGGGTTTCTCGTGGACCGCTGCGCCGACGCCGTAGAACAGCTACTAGCCCAGGGCCTCACCGCCACCCAAAACCAGGTGCACTGACCCGCAGGCTCCGGTGGGGATTAGGGCAGGTAGTCGGCGATTCGGTCGCGGACGGCAGCGCGGCGTAGCTTGCCTGAGGGGGTCTTGGGTAATGCGGCGGGGGGGAGCACCACCACGGCTGCGGGTCGCAGGCCCACCGTATCGAGCACCCGCGAGATGACCTCTTTGCGCATGATTCGCTCGGCGTCGGCGTCGCCGGATTGTTTGGACTCGACGGCCACCGCGAACGACTCCCGCCGGACGCCGGCATCGATCCGCACCGCCGCCACGTTGCCCGGCCGGACCCCGTCGACCAGCCCGGCGGCGCGCTCGATGTCGAGCGGGTAGATGTTGCGCCCACCCATGATGATGACGTCCTTGCGCCGCCCGCAGACCACCACGTCACCGTCGGCGAGGTAGCCCTCGTCGCCGGTGTCCAACCACCCGTCGGGATCCTGAGTGGGAAGGGGTCCGGCCGTGGTCAGGTACTCGCGGGTCACCGAGTCGCCGCGAATTTGGAGCCGGCCGACCTCGCGCCCGCCCAGCGGGCGTCCGTCCTCGGCGAGAACCCGGACCTCGATTCCCGGCAACGGTGGTCCCAAGCGGGGGAAGGCCCGGATGTTCTGGCCGGCCGGGTCGGTCAGGACCGCCTTTCGCCGAGTCTCCAGCGCATCGGCGTCCACGGTGTCCACTTCCATCCCGACCCCGCACGGCGCGAAGGACACCCCCAGGGTGGTCTCGGCCATCCCATAGGCGCACACCGTGCAGGTTTCCGGTAGGCCGAACCGGGCTCCCGCGCTGATGAAGGCCCGTACCGCCGCCGGTTCGATGGGTTCGGCACCGTTGAGCGCGAAGCGCAAGCTGGACAAATCGAAGTGCCCGTCGGCACCGGCCAGCCGCCGAGCCAGCAGGGCGTAGCCGAAGTTCGGCGAAGCGGTGATCGTGCCACGGTACTTGCTGATCAGCTCGGCCCACAGCAGCGGGCGGGCCATGAAGTCTGTCGGGGTGACCTTCACCAACTCCAGCCCCAGCGCCATCGGGACGGTGAGAAACCCGACCATCCCCATGTCGTGGAACAGCGGCAGCCAGGACACCATCACGTCGCTGGCCGGGTCCAGAGCCCCCGCTTGGGCCATCGCGGACATGTTGGCGTAGAGGTTGCCGTGGGTGATCCGGACGGCCTTGGGTTCGGCGCTGGAACCCGAGGTGAGCTGTAGCAGCGCAGTGTCATCCTCGCCTACCGGCACCGGTGCGCTGAGCGGTCGGACGGCCGGATCGTCGAGGTCGGTGAGCATCAGGTAGCTGATCCCGCGCTGGTCCAGCAGCGGGGCTAGTTGGTCGAAGGGCGGCCCGAGCAGCACCAGCTTGGCGTCGATCATGCCGAGCACCCTGATCGTGTCCGCCGCCCAACTCGCCAGATCGGCCCGGTGGGTGGGTTGGTGCAGCATGGTCACGCTGCCACCGGCCAGCCACACGCCTTGCACCGCGGGAGCGATCAGCGCGGGGTCACCAGCCAGCACCGCCACCGCGTCACCATGGTGCACCCCGGGGGCGGCGGTGCCGATCAAGTACCCGGCGGCGCGCAGGGCCTTGCGGTGGACGTCTGTCCAGGTGATACGGCACGGCTGGGTGGGCTCACCGGTGGTCATGCCGCGGTCCGACCAGGTTGGCGAACCCGGCGCGCAGCGTGCCACCAGTGTGTCGAGGAACCTGCTCACAAACGGCCACCTTAGGGCTGTGCTGGGCGAACGCGTCAACCGGTGACTCGCTGGTCAACCGACGGCGTCGGCGACTTCCAGCCAGCGGGTCTCCAGATCGTTCTTCGCAGCGAGTACCAGCCGCAGTTCGCCATCGAGCTCGCGGAAGGCCACGGGATCGGCGGCCTGCTGGGTGATCTGCTGCTGGAGCTGCGCTTCCCGCCCTGCCAAGCGGTCCAGTTGACGTTCCAGCCGAGCCAGCTCCTTACGGGCGCCCCGCAGCTGCGCGGCTTCTTTCGGCGCTGCCGAAGAAGGTTGCGGCTCTGAGATATCAGCCGGGGCGCTCTCGCGACGGGCCAGGTACTCCTCAATGCCGCCAGGTAGGTGGGTGATCCGCCCATCGCCGAGCAACGCCACCACGGTGTCACAGACCCGATCGACGAAATAGCGGTCGTGCGACACGACGACCAACGAACCCGGCCAGCCGTCGAGCAGATCCTCCAGCTGCTGCAACGTGTCGATGTCCAGGTCGTTGGTGGGTTCGTCGAGCAGCAACACGTTCGGCTCAGCCATCAACAGCCGGGTCAGCTGCAGCCGCCGCCGCTCCCCGCCGGACAGCTCCCCCACCAGCGTCCACTGCCTCGAAGCGGGGAACCCGAGCCGCTCGGCCAGTTGCGAGGCGGACAGTTCCCGGCGACCCAACATGATGCGCGACGCGACCTCCTCTACCGCCTCCAGCACCCGCAGTGACTCGGGTAGATCCTCCAGTTCCTGGTGTAAGTGCGCGAGGAACACCGTCTGACCCTGCACACGGCGACTGCAGCGACCGTCATCGGGTGCCAGCTCCCCGGCCAGCAGCCGCAACAACGTCGTCTTGCCCGATCCGTTGATCCCGACCAGCCCGATGCGATCACCAGGCCCGACCCGCCATGTCTCGGCGTCCAGCAACCGCCGGCCGGCGATGGTCACCGTGACGTCCTCGAGCTCCAGCACGGTACGACCCAGCCGGCGGCGGGCGAAGGCGAGCAGCTCGACGTTGTCCCGCGGTGGCGGGACGTCGGCGATCAGCGCCTCGGCGGCCTCGATGCGGTAGCGCGGTTTGGAGCTGCGCGCCGGTGGCCCGCGGCGCAGCCATGCGAGCTCCTTGCGGGCCAGGTTGCGGCGCCGGTCCTCCGCCGCGCCGGCCAGCCGGAGTCGCTCGGCCCGGGCGTAGACCCAGTCCGCGTAACCGCCGTCATAGCCATCCACCCGGCCGTCGGTGACCTCCCAGGTGCGGGTGCACACGGTATCCAGGAACCACCGGTCGTGGGTGACCACCACCACCGCGCACCGCCGCGCCAGCAGGTGCTCGGCGAGCCAGCACACGCCCTCGACGTCGAGGTGGTTGGTCGGCTCGTCGAGCATCACCAGGTCGAGCTCGGGTACAAGCGTGGCGGCCAGCGCCACCCGGCGCCGTTCCCCACCCGAGAGCCCGGCCACCGGTCGGTCTAGTCCCAGTGCCGTAATACCCAGCCCGTCAAGAACCCCGCGCACCCGGGGATCGGCGGCCCACTCGTACTCGGAGCTGACGCCTAGCGGATCCAGCACCACGTGGCGCACACTGCCCTGCTCGGGCAGTTCGATTCGCTGGGTCAGCACCGCGGCGCGCAGGCCCCGGTTGTGGCTGACCCGACCCGTGTCCGGCGCCTCACTCCCGGCAAGCACCTCAAGCAGGGTGGTCTTACCGCCACCGTTGAGTCCCACGACGCCGATCCGATCGCCCTCATCGACTCCCAGCGACACACCTGATAGCAGCGGGCGGATCCCGTAGGACTTCGAGACAGCCTCAAGGTTGACCAGGTTGGCCATCAGGCGTGCGCCATGGGTTCGTTGGGCGGCCCAGGGTTAGGCGGCACCGGATTAGGTGACACCGGGTGCGGATCCTCCACGATCCGAGCGCCGGGCACCGGGCCGCTGGCTACCCGGACAGTGCGGCACACGCCGGCACCGGCCAGCTCGGCGGCAACCCGGACCGCGGCGTCGCCGTCGGTGCACAGGAACGCACACGTTGGGCCCGATCCCGACACGATGCCGGCCAATGCGCCGGCGTCAACCCCGGCGCGCAGCGTGCGCCGCAGTGCAGGACGCAGTGACACCGAGGCGGCCTGCAGGTCGTTGCCGAGCAGCAAGGCGAGCCGCCGAGGGTCCCCCGACGCCAGCGCCTCCAGCAGCGGCTCGACGTCACCGAGGCGCTGCAACGAATGGGGAGCACCGCGGCGCAGCCGGTCCAGCTCCCGGTAGACATCCGGTGTGGACAGGCCAAGGTGATCCAGCGCGATCACCCAATGAAACGTGTGCCGCGCCAGGACCGGCACCAACAACTCACCGCGCCCGGTGCCCATCGCGGTGCCGCCGCACAACGCGAACGGCACATCGCAACCCAGCCCAGCTGCCAGTCCGGTCAGCTCCTCGCGACTGATATCCAGGCGCCACAACGCGGCCAGCGCGACCAGGGTGCCCGCCGCGTCGGCGCTGCCACCGCCCATGCCGCCGGCAACCGGGATGGCTTTGCGCAGGACCACCCGCACCGAAGGCCGGCGCCCGACGCGCTCGGCGAGCAGCAGGACCGCGCGCCACGCCAAGTTGCGCTCGTCGGTGGGTACCGTCGCGGCACCCTCCCCGTATACCTGCACGCCGGGCTCGTCAGTTGCCGCGACGGTCACCTCGTCGAGCATCGACAGCGCCTGAAATACGCTGGTCAGCTCGTGATAGCCGTCGTCGCGCAGACCACCGACGGCCAGGTGCAGATTCACCTTGGCCGGGACGCGCACAGTAACCGGTTGCGGCACGACTTCGAGCACCGTACTAGCGTACGGTGCTCGTGAGTGGCGTTGAGTGCTATAACACTGTTTGCCACTCACGAGCGATTCTCGCGAACTCGCTGACGGTGAGTTGCTCGCCGCGGGCGGTGGGATCCACCCCGGCCGCCCGGAGCACCCGCTCGGCGGCGGCCGCCGAACCCGCCCAACCGGCCAAGGCGGCCCGCAGCGTCTTGCGGCGCTGGGCGAACGCGGCATCCACCAACGCGAAGACCTCTTCCCTTGGCACTGCCGAGGGTGGTGGGTGGCTGGTCAGGGCGACCAGGCCGGAATCCACATTGGGCACCGGCCAGAACACCGCACGGGGCACCGGACCGGCCCGGCGGACGTCGGCGAACCAGGCCGCCTTGACGCTGGGTGCGCCGTAGCATCGGGAACCCGGCGGGGAGGCCAGCCGGTCGGCCACCTCAGCCTGCACCATCACCAGCCCACGACGCAGGCTCGGTAGCTCGGCCAGCAGATGTAGCAGTACGGGAACACCGACGTTGTAGGGCAGATTCGCGACCAGCGCGGTGGGTTCCAGACCCCCGGCCGCCTCGACGATCTCCGTTCGCCGCACGCGCAGCGCGTCGGCGGTCAGTACCCGCAGCGCACCGGCGCGCTCCCGGGCACGGTCAGCCACCGTGGCGGGCAACGCACCGGCCAGCGCTGGATCCACCTCCACGGCCAGCACCCGGTCCACCGCGTCGAGCAACCCCAGAGTGAGTGAGCCCAGTCCGGGCCCGACTTCCAGCACGACATCGTCGGGGGTCAGGTCCGCCGCCGCCACGATCCGGCGCACCGTGTTGGCGTCATGGACGAAGTTCTGCCCAAGCCGCTTGGTCGGATGCACCCCAAGCCGGTCGGCCAGCGCACGCAACTCAGCCGGCCCCAGCAATCCCGTCATGGAGAAGTGTCGGGGTTACAAGGCGCTCGCGTGCCCCGACATGTCTCCATGACGGGCGAGACTAGGCCAAGCCGACCTGGGCTGAGCAGGTTGGCCAAGCGTGGTAGTTACCCCGGGAGTTGCGGACCCGCTGCGCGATCTCGATCTGTTCCTCGCGGGTTGCCTGGTTCGGGTAGGGGGCGTACTTGTCACCGCCGTTGGCGCTCCAGGTGCCCTTGTCGAACTGCAGGCCGCCGTAGTAACCGTTGCCCGAGTTGGCGGCCCAGTTGCCGCCGGACTCGCATCGGGCCAGCTGGTCCCAGACGGTGGTCCCCGTGGTGGTGTACCGCTGCTGCGAGGAACCCTTCGCGCCCACCCGGATCCGGGCCGGCCGCGGCGGAGTGACCTCCTGGGCGGCGAGCTGCCGGCGGTCGGATTCTTGACCGTTAGCCAGGGTGACCCGGAACGTGACGATCTGCTCGCCCGGCTCGCCGGGATCCTCGACGACCTCACTGCCCACCGGCAGCGCGGGATCTCTGATCTTCTTCACCGGAGGCTCGACGAGCTGCTTGTAACTACGTTCCTCGGTGACCACGCGGGTTACCTGCACGGTCATTCCAGGCAGGACGGGCGAGTTGCGGGCCGGGGTCACCATGTCATGGTCCTGCAACGGCACGCCCTGCTGGGTCAGCAGATCACCGACCGACAGTGCGGTCGACTGGATCTCCTTCGGCGGCAGGGCTCCGTCGAGCAGCGTGATCGGTTTGGTGTTGCGCACCACCAGAGCCATGCCCTCCAGCGGGATGCGCCGGGACCGATCAGACGACAGCTCCATATCCGGGGCGCTCATCCCCACTTGCTGCAACGCGCTGTCGACCGTGAGGGCGGTGGTCCAGACCTCGTGCTGGGTCCCGTCGACGGTGAGGGCGATCGGCCGGGCGCGCTTGAGCACGATCCGGCTGCCGTCCTCGACGGGGCTGTTCGCGGTGGGAGCCAGCGCGTCCTGCTCATCGACCCGCAGGCCAGCGGATTCCAGTGCCCCCGAGACCGAGGAAGCGAATGTGTGGATGGTCCGCTGCTCATCGTCGACCGAGATGGTGATGGTCTTGTCCATGGTGAGAGCCGCGGCAGTACCGGTTGTCAACGCCAGCGTGGTAGCTACCACGGCGCCTTTGACGAACGTACGAGTGGTCACCAATGTCCAGTCGTCGCAGTTCCGGGCAGGGGAAGCACGAGAACAGCCGAGAGCAGACGCCTACCTCCATCAAGAAGGCAGGCTCATCCCGACGGGCCTGACAGCGACCCACAGTCCCCGTGCCGGAACTACCCCATCCCGGCTGACAGTGACGGAACGGTAACGGTTCGTAGCCGAGCATGCAACAATCTGTCGCGAAGTGTCGCCGATCGAGCAGTCAGGGCCGCCCAGCGGTATCGGTCGCGCCGAACTGATTTTCCGTAGTCTGGTGCCCGAACCCGAAGACCCGACCGGCGTTGGCGCAGGTTGACGCCGCTAGCTCCGCCACGTCTTGGCCGCGCAACGCGGCGAGGTCCCGGACGGTGTAAGGCAGGTTGACCGGCTCGTTGGGCCTGCCCCGATACGGATGCGGGGTGAGGAACGGGGCGTCGGTCTCCACCAGCAGCTGCCCATCCGGGATCAGCACCGCCGCCTCGCGTAACGCGCGAGCGTTGCGGAAGGTCACCGTGCCGGAGAAAGACAGCACATAACCGGCATCGACGCAGATCCGTGCCATTGCGGCAGCACCCGAGAAGCAATGGAAGATGACGGTCTGCGGTGGACCTTCCTGCTCGAGCACCGCCAGCACGTCGCCGTGGGCGTCCCGATCGTGAATCATCAGCGGCTTGCCGACCCGCTTGGCGAGGTCGATGTGCCAGCGGTAGGCCTCCCGTTGCGCCTCGGGTGGCGAGCAGGCCGGATCGCGCTGCGTCCAGTAGTAGTCCAAGCCGGTCTCCCCCACGGCCACCACCCGAGGTTGCCGCACCAACTGCTCGAGCTCGGCCCGGTCAGCGTCGGTCATCGTCGCGGTGCGGGTGGGGTGCAGCGCCACCGCCGCGAAGACCCGACCGTCGTAGCTCGACGCCTGTACCACCCAGCGCGCCGAGTCCATGTCATCAGCCACCGTGACCACCGCAGCGACCCCCACCGCGGCCGCTCGGTCCAGCGCGGCCCGAACACCCGCCGAGTCCGTAGCCCCGCAAGCATCCAGATGCGTATGCGCGTCGACGACCGGCGTGGGCAACGCCGCCGGCGCCGGTGGCAAACCGCTCGTGAGTGGCATCAAGTGCTATAACACTGTTTGGCACTCACGAGGCTTCAATCGGGGCCCAGCTCGGCCCCGATTGGCCCAAGCCGGGGTCTAGTTTGGTGAACAGGGGGGTGGGTTTGTGTAGGGGGCGGCCTGGCTCTATCGGGACGCTGGTCCAGCGGGCCCGCTCTGCGGCGTATTCGCCGGTGATCACCGGGTAGTCCGGTCCGGAGCCCTCGACGATCTCACTGACCGTCCGGATCTGCGGCTGGGCAGCCCACACGCCGGAACCGCCGAGCTGCTCGTGCACCTGCTGGGCGGCGTGCGGCAGGAACGGGGTGAGCAGTGTGTTGGCGTCGGAGACGACCTGCAACGCGGTGTGCAGGATGGTGTCCCGGCGCTCCGGGTCATCCTTGCGCTTCCACGGTTCTTGCTCGGACAGGTACTTGTTCGTCGCGCCCACCACCCGCATCGCCTCGCTGATCGCGGACTTGACCCGGTTGCGTTCCAGCAGTGTTCCGACGGTGTCGAAGGCCGCACTCGAGGCGGCCAGCAGTTCGGCATCGGCGGCCTGCAACGTCGAGGGCCGCGGCACCGCGCCGACGTTGCGGTGCGCCATCGCGATGGAGCGGTTGACCAGATTGCCCCACTCGTTGGCCAACTCGAAGTTGACCCGGCGAACGAACTCGTCCCAGGTGAAGTCGGTGTCCTGGGTCTCGGGGCCGGCCACCGAGATGAAGTAGCGCAATGTGTCCGCGCCGAACTCGCGCAGGAAGTCTCCGACGTAGATCACCGTGCCGCGCGAGGTGGAGAACTTCGAGCCGCTCATGGTGAGGAACTCGCTGGAGACCACCTCGGTGGGCAGGTTCAGCGTGCCGAACGGCCCGGGCTCGCCACCGCGATCCCCCACCCCGTTCTGGCCGAGCAGCATGGCGGGCCAGATCTGCGAGTGGAAGGTGATGTTGTCCTTGCCCATGAAGTAGTACGAACGGGCGTCCGGGTCGCACCACCAGGCCTGCCAGGCGTCCGGGTCACCCGAGCGCACCGCCCACTCCACCGAAGCCGACAGATACCCGATCACGGCGTCGAACCAGACGTAGAACCGTTTCATCGGGGCGTCGCGCCAGCCGTCCAGCGGTACCCGCACCCCCCAGTCGAGGTCACGGGTTATCGGGCGCGGGCGCAGATCGTCGAGCAGGTTCAAGGAGAACTTCAGCACATTGGGTCGCCACTCGGTCCGGGTGGACAACCACCCACCCAGTGCCTTGGTGAACGCCGGCAGGTCGAGGAACAGGTGCTCGGTCTGCACGAACTTCGGGGTCTCTCCGTTGATCCTGGACCGTGGCTTGATCAGGTCGGCCGGGTCAAGCTGGTTGCCACAGTTGTCGCACTGGTCGCCGCGTGCGCTGTCGTAGCCGCAGATCGGGCAGGTTCCCTCGATGTAGCGGTCGGGCAGAGTACGTCCGGTCGATGGGCTGATCGCGCCGAGCGCGCTGCGCGCGATCACGTAGCCATTGCGGTACAACGCCAGGAACAGCTCCTGCACCACCAGGTGATGGTTGGCCGTGGTGGTGCGGGTGAACAGGTCATAGGACAGGCCCAGACCCTGCAGATCTCCCACGATCATCCGGTTGTACTTGTCGGCGAGCTCGCGGGGCGTGACGCCCTCAGCGTCGGCCTGTACCTGGATCGGGGTGCCGTTCTCATCGGTTCCCGAGATCATGAGCACCCGGTTGCCGGACATCCGCTGGTAGCGCGCGAAGATGTCCGACGGGACACCGAAACCGGAGACGTGGCCGATGTGCCGAGGTCCGTTGGCGTAGGGCCAGGCCACGGCGGTGAGCACGGGTGCGTTCATGGCGTCCAGCCTATGGGGCAGCCGCAACACGGATTCCCGAGCCCGTCACACCCGCAGGACGAGCTCAGACGTCGGCGACGCCGTCGTGCCAGGTGATCCGCAGGCGGTCCTCGACGGTGGCGAACTGCGCGCCGAGGACGTCGCTGCGCACCCCGCCCCCGGCGTCGGCACTGACGGGTAGCAACCGGTCGCCCACCGCGCGCAACAGCTCCACCCAGCGACCATCCGGGTGCACTATCAGCATCTCCCGCACCCCGACGACGGCGTAGAAACCGATCTTCTCGTAGGTCTCGTCACCCTTGGACCGGATCTCCACGACCAGCTCCGCTCCTTCGGCCCCGCGATCGGAGAGCTGCTCGGGGCGGCAATAGAGTTGGTCGGGCACCCGGTAGTCATCCGTGGCGCGGAACAAACCCGTCTCATAACGAGGGCGGAGTCCGAAGCTCTTGGCCAGCGGACCGAGCACCAATAACAGCTCCGTGCCCACCTCCTGATGCGGACCTCCAGGGGGCGGCACCATGTGCAGAACTCCGTTCCACTCCTCGTCGCGCCCGTCGAGACCCAGCCGGCGGCGCTCGTTGAGCATCGACTCGGGAACCTCTAACAGCACGGCCCTCATGACTGCAGAATAACCGTTAGGTTCCGGCGGCGGCATTCCAGTCGAGGAGCGCGACGATGACCCCGTTGGGATCGCGAACCTGGAAGGCGCGCTCGCCCCATTCCTCCTCGGTCAGCGGCATGGTGATGGTCACGCCCTCGCCTTGCAATCGGGTCAGCTCCCCTTCGAGGTCGTCGACGACGAAGGCGAGGATGACGCCACCTGCATGGTCGTCGCGCTGGTCTGCAGGCAGCGTGTGCAGGCCACGTCGCAGGAACACCACGTTCATCCCCGCGTCCTGCCGGCGAAGCGAAGCGAACCCGTCGGCCGCCATCTCCTCGTGGAAGCCGAAGTGCTTGACCAGGAAAGAACTGGACGCTGCGACGTCATCGACGTTCAGCGACACGGCCGACGATGTGATATTCACGGGCACTCCTTTCGATGGCGTTTCTTCATCGTACACTGTACTAAGTTAAAGCGAGAGGATGTTCCGGTGGCCTCTGAACGCAGCAGCGCCGGCGATCCGGCTCGGACCCTCAACCTGTTGTGGCGCAGCTCCGCCGCGGTGTCGCGACGCGGTCCGCACCGGGGATTGGACGTCGACGCCGTGGTGGCTGCCGCGACGGACCTGGCCGACCGCGAGGGGCTGGAGGCGGTGACGATGCGCCGGGTCGCGCAGGCGCTCGGGGTCGGCGCGATGACCCTCTATACCTACATACCGAGCAAGGCCGAGCTGCTGGACCTCATGCTCGACTCCGCCTACACCCGGATGTCCCGCGCGAACATCGCCGGACAGCCCTGGCGGCAGCGACTGATCGCGATCGCGGACGAGAACCGAGTGCTGTTCGACGCCCATCCCTGGGCAGCGACCGTGTCTACGCTGAGGCCACCGCTAGGCCCAGGGCTGATCGGCAAGTATGAACATGAGCTCTCGGCGCTGGAAGGTCTCGGCCTCGACGATGTCGAGATGGACGACTGCCTCACCCACCTGCTGAGCTTCGTGCAGGTATCCGCCCGTGCCCTCGCCGACGTCCGCGCCGCCCGGACCGCCAGTGCCATGGACGACGAGCAGTGGTGGGCCGCCAACGCTCCGCTGCTCGCCCGAGTGCTCGACGAGCGGGCCTACCCGCTCGCCACCCGCGTCGGCACGGCAGCCGGTGCCGCGCACCGCAGCGCCCACGATCCCGACCACGCCTACCGCTTCGGCTTGCACCGCGTCCTCGACGGGCTAGCTGTGCTGATCGACCGTCGCCGGGTTGCCGCAGGTACCCAAGATCGTCGAAAGTGAGTCGTGACCGTGCAGATGTGCACCGCTACGGCTCACTTTCGACGATCACGCGCTTGTTTCGCACAGCAAGACCGCAGAACCGGCACTCGTCCTATCCGCAACAACTCAATACTTAGATTG
>DATAWX010000192.1:0-16386 GCA_036266995.1 Pseudonocardiaceae bacterium
ACCCCACCGCCACCCTGACGACCACCCCGCCACCCCAACGACCAGGCCCCGTCCGGCACCCCACCGACGGGGCCTACTCACACCCCGACCATCGGCACCGTCAACGGCGCAGCCATCTGCACGCTCAGCGGCGGCTAACAGTCAGTGAGGCGAGGAACCACCAGGTGGGTTGCTCCCACGGTGGTTCGCTTATGGGGGTTGGTCTTGGCGTGACACTGTCACGGTTGCGGTCGGGGCGCTGTCCTGGCTGCTGGTCTTGTGGTCGTCGGATGGTCATAAAGTTCGCCCAGCGGGCATCGAAGCGGCCTTCGGCGTAGTGGCCGTGGCGGTGGAGCAGGATGAGATTTCCGGCGGCGATGCCCCGTTTGATGTCGACCAGGATGAGCCCACCATCGGTGACTTGTTCCACCCACGGCCAGGGCACTGCCGGTACGGCGCAGGTGGCGATGATGCGGTCGAAAGGTGCGTGCTTGGGCATCCCGTTGGCACCGTCGACGGCCGCTAGGGTCGGGTAGTAGCCCAGGCTTGCCAGGCGTTCGCGAGCGAGTGCGACGAGTTCGGCATCGATGTCGACGGAGAACACGTTCGCCGCACCGAGCCGGTGTGCCAGCAACGCGGCGTTATAGCCGGTGCCGGTGCCGACCTCCAAGACTCGGTGACCCTCCCGGATATTAAGCATCTCCAGCATCCGCGCCATTAATCCCGGAGTGGAAGTAGACGACAGCGGCGTAACACTATTCGATGAGCCGATTTTCGTGTAGAGTCCAGTATTCGAGTAAACCTTCTCTAGGTCATCATGCGCACTGTCGACGCTCACCCATTTGCTGGCTGTACGATCGTAGTCGTAATAGTGGGGCACCAGCACATGACGGGGTACCGAACGCACCGCAGCAATCCACTCGGGCGAGGTGAGCTTGCCTTGTGTGACGAGTTCGTCGGCGAGTGCCGTGGCTCTCTGTTGCCAGGTTTTCACGAGCAGCCTCCCGTGAGTAGGTCGGCGATCGCGGATGTGACGGGGATTCCGGCCTGTTCCTCAAGCCATCCGTATTGGCCCCCCGGATTGATTTCCAGAAACCACCACTGATTATCACCGTCGATCACGAAATCGAAAGCACCATAGGAAAGGTGCAGTGATCGCATGATCTGTCGGATACCCGCAGCGACAGCCTCTGGTAGTTCGATAACAGCGTAGGAAAGGGAAGCGTAATCGGTTCGCCAGTCCACTTTCGCGGCCGCACTGTGCGCGTATATGGCGACGGAGAACAATTTCTCTCCGACCGCAATCACCCGCGCTTCGTGATCTTTCGACACCCATTGCTGAAATTGGTTAGCGGTATGCTCGATACCGTCGAGGTCCGCTACGAGTTGGGCGGTGAGCAGCTCCGTGTAAGCCACTCGGCGCCCGCCCGCTTCGTGAATGGACGGTGCCCCCAGCATTTTCGTCACCACCTCCCGGTTCGCCGTGAACCGCCGCACCGCCGGTGCACAGTTCGTGATCAGCGTCGCAGGCACCGCTAGCCCTGCCACTGCTGCGGTGCACAGTTGGATCGGTTTGTATCCGGCGGTCGCCACGTGATCCGGTGAGTTGATCCACCGCACCGGCAACGACATCAACACCCCACCGAGCCCGAGCTTCGCCTCCGTATGCGCATGCTGCCGCTCCGACGCGGTCAACTCCACCGGGAATCTGAACGTCGTCGGCGAGCGCCGCCATACACCCCGGATGCCCGCCAGCTCGACATGCCGCTCGGTGGTGCGCAGTGTGCCCACCCACCGGCCCGAGCAGAACTCAGCGTCCAGCGTCAACCGCTGCGGGAACCGCTCCGTGTTGAGCCGGACCACGGGAACCCCGCGCCGGTCCAGCTCCACGATCATCGCATCGACGCTGGGATCGAGATCGTCGGCCAGGATGAGGACCGTCACGGCACAAAAGGATCATCGGGACAATAGTCATTGATCCAATCTTCCGCGCTCGGTGGGTCTTCCCCATCCACCGGAGGCGTTGTCGGCGCGGTCGGTGGTCCAGCCATCGGCGGCGCATCGGGAGTGAAATCCGGCGTCCAATCCTCATCGCCGGGGTCTTCGGTACCAGCCGAGCCTGTGGTGGTCGACGCGCGGGTCTGCAACGTCGCCAGCGGCATGCCGTCAGCATCGACACCGAGCTGGCGCACCGGATCGTAACGCCAACCCTCCCGGCGGCCACTGGGGCGCAGCACCGGCCCCATCCGCCGCAACCCCCACGGCCGCAAACCATCCTCGGACGGCGGATCGGTCGGCACCGCCCACGACAACGGCGCCGACAGCGCGAACTGCCCGCTACCCGAAGCCAGCGGATCATCAATGAACGTACTCATATCGCGTCTCCCTTCCCACGCAAATAAAACTCTCCAATTCTGGGACCGGTCGGCCGCCGGGAGCATGACGGGGGCGTGGCTCAAACCGGCGGCCGACCGGGATCTTGGGGGATCGCTCACTGGGGGGTTCATCCGAGCCATTCCCCGAGTGCATCGATCAATTCACTGGCGGCTTTCTCATTAAGCAAGATCACGCACCCCATCGCGTGCGGGTCAAGCTCAATGAGGTCATCGCGTTTGGTGCACACCAAAGGGGCGAAACCCCGCGCACCGCCATGCACCGTGCACGAGACGTCGATCACCCGCCGATTCGGGTCGCGGCGAACCCGCTTGGCACTGGCGCCGGTTTGGTCGTCGTTCACCGGCGCGAACCCGATCGCCGCGAAGGGATCGGAGCGCACAACCGGCACCAGCGGGCCTCCCGGGCGACCATCGCGTCACCACCGCAGCGCGTCGCGTGCCGGCCCCGTGGGAACCCGTCAGCGGCAGCGTCGACGGATCCAGTTGCCGCACGTTCTCGTCGCCGGTGTCGTTGTGGCACGGTACTTCCTTCGGGCTCGTGTGGATCAGGATCCGGCTACAGGCAGCAAGACCGGGACAGGTCTGAGCCTGTGAGGTCCTGAGCGACCAGCACAGGCCGTGGGCTAGCGGGTGGGGTAGCGGGTGACACCGCGCGCACCTCGCCAGAGCTAGGCTTACCACCGCTGTGCAACAGCCCGAGGGAGGGCGGAAGGGCAGGAGCACATGGCTCGTCAACCCGACCATCTCGCCGACCAACAACGGACACTAGGCCGATACTTGGCGGCCCTTCGCCAGGCGGCTGGTCTTTACCAGGCCGATATAGCACGGGTCGTGCCCTGTCACCGTACGACCGTGACCCATGCAGAAGCCGGCTCGCAGCTACCGGACGTTTATTTCTGGGAAATAGCGGATCGAATCGTCGGCGCGAACGGTGCGCTGCTCGCCAGTTATGACCAGCTGCTACACGCCAAGGCTGCCCACCTCGCCGAACAGCAAGCCAAGCGACGAGCACGAGCCCAAATCACCGCCCAACAGCTAACTGCAGCTCCCTCGTTGGCGTCCGCCGGGCAGACGCCAGACAGGTTTTGCGAGGTGCACGCCGACGATCATATCTACGCGCAGCGAAGCGTGCACGCGTCGCAAGAGGTACCGTTTGATCCCATGAAACGGCGGACGCTCTTGCATTGGGGTCTCGGGGTTACTACGGGTAGCGCGCTGGGCAGAGTCCCAAACAGCCAGCCTGACGTCGCAGCCGGAAACTCGTTCGCGCCACGAACCGTGTTCCAAGCAACACCCGGTCTTGACACCGATCCGGTCGAGCACCTCCAGCAAATGAAGAACGCGCTCATGGACAATGACAATGTCTTCGGACCGAATAGCGTAATTCTGTCAGTGCAGGAACAGATTGGTAACCTGCAGCAACTCCGACAGAGCTACCGAGGGGCTAACCGGGAGAAGCTTCTGCAAGTTCAAGCTCAGTTCGCCGACCTCTGTGGATGGCTCTATCAGGACTCCGGCAACTATCGGGCGGCCGTGTACTGGTCTGGTCGCGCCCTTGAATGGGCGCACATGTGCGGAGATCACGATGCGATCGCGTTCATTCTGGCTCGCAGGAGTCAGCTGGCTGGTGATATGGAAGATCCAGCGGAAGCACTCGATGCGGCCGAAGCGGCCTTAAACATGGCATCCCAGGGGACCGTCCGGATAGCGGCCGTTGCAATGACCTACGCGGCACACGGTCATGCACGGAGGCGGGACAAAAAAAGTTGCGACCGCTCCTATGCCATGGCTCAGGACCTGGCTGGACGGCTCGAAGCAGACCCGGCTTCTCCGTGGGCACTCTTCTTGGATCATTCTTACATCGAGGTGCGGCGGGCTCGGAGCTTGACATCTTTTGGCGAATATAGCGAGGCGGTTGAATCGTTTCAGAAGACTATCTCCTGTCTGCCTCTCAGCTATCGTCGGAATCGCGGCGTATACCTGGCATGGGAGGCAATAGCCCACATAGGTAATAGCGACGTGGAGCAGGCTTCTACAGTCGGTTTGCAGGCGCTGACGATCGGCGACGAAACTGGCTCCTCACGCATCATTGGAGAGCTAAAATATCTAGATACTGCGTTGATGAAGGTGTCAACCACTGCAGGGAAAAATTTCCATGACGCAATGCATGGAACGTTCTCACGTGGGGAGCTTTTCGGATCACACGGTTGAGAGAGAAGGGGATTAGATGACTCGGCCGACTCCTGCGGACTATGAGTGGATGACAGTAGCCATAGAACTAGCCCACCACTGCCCGCCAAGTCCTGGCGCCTTCTCCGTGGGCGCCGTAATCGTTGACCAGAACGGGGAAGAGATCAGCCGGGGATACTCCCGGGAAACCGACAATCACGTTCACGCTGAAGAGTCGGCACTCGCGAAACTACCAAGTGACGACCCTCGCCTGAAAGCAGCCACGATCTACAGCACGTTGGAACCCTGCTCTCAACGAAAATCGCGGCCGCGTACCTGCACCCAACTTATCCTTGAGGCGGAAATTTCTCGGGTTGTCATGGCCTGGAGAGAGCCCAGCCTCTTCGTCGCAGACTGCCAAGGTTATGAATTGCTCGCCAACGCAGGCGTGGCGGTAGTGGAAATCCCCGATCTGGCAGAAGAGGCTAAAGCGCCTAACACTCATCTTTCGCTTGGTCCTTGACAGCGCGGCGGGTGGGCGACACTGGCCGGGGGCCCCAGGGGCGGGGTGCAAGGTACGCGGCAGCCCAGCCTTGCGCCCCCTGGGCTAGCTGGCTGCCGTCTCGGAGCGCCGTGAGGAGATCACCACCTCCGCGCACCTGTCCCGATCTCCGAAGCGGGGCCGGGTGTAGGCGGAGCCCGCGGTCGTGTTTGGGCGATGGCGCGATTGAGCATGTCCACTCAGGTTTGTCACACAGATCCGCACGGGGCGAGTTGCGCGGTATAGCGTGGTCAGATCGACCTTGCATGGATAAGGGTTCCGCCTTGTGTGGCTCCGTGTGACATTGTGCATCTGATCTGCTGAAACGCCGTCCTAGTTGGTTGTGCCTGTACGGCCGTGTCTGGCTCCGTGTGGTGCCGTTGGCTACCGGTTGGGCTACCGGGGCTCGATCAAGCGGCCGGCCCCGTTAGCGCTTGAGCACGTCGGTATATTTCAATAGATACATTTGAGCAGCTTGCAGCCGCTCAATACTATCCCCGAACATGCCTAAGCCAGCGTTACAATTACCACAGAGGATGCCACGAACGCATTCGCCACAACTGCCGGACCCAGAGCAGCAGGTATGATCATAGTCTATTCCCATGCCTCGATCTTTTGCTGCATTGCCAAATCGCCTACAGATAGCACATCGGCGACCCTGCGCATCCCACTTTGTGTCGTACTCAGCAACAGTAATACCGAACATTCTTGACCGTGTCTTATCACGCTCGCCGGACAAGTAGCGATCTTTTCGCTGTTCTGGATCATATGGATGCTCGACAGACCGCTTGCGAGATTGCTCAGCAGCATTTTTACGCGCCTTCTCTGGATTGCGCCAGCGCGATTCTTTATTGTCCAACACAAGACATGACTTACACCGTGCCCGATACCCGCTCTTAGAATTTTTGTCCGCGTAGAACTCTGATAGTGGTTTATCTATCTTACAGCGGTTACACTTCAAGCCGATCTCAATACCATTTCCAGTCTCAACATCAACGAACGATAAATTGTGGTTGGTCTTTTTCAGCCACAATGCATAATGCTTTCGACACATTCCCCGCAACAGCGTCCCGACGTATGTACAGCCTTCAAGAGAACACTTGTCAATAACAGCTAGCTCCTTAGGCAGACTCGGGGCCGTGGCGTAGTCTTTCCCACGCCGTTCCCGCGTGCATATATTTTCGCATGCTCGACACCATGCACCTGATTTACCTCGGCGCGAGGGCTGGAAGTCTTCCACGTCTTTGTTTCGCTCGCAGCGAGAGCACCACTGCGTTGACGGTAGTGCCTGGATTTCTTCTGCCGTAAGTTTGGGTTTCTTTTTGCGCCATTCTCGCGAGTGGTTTTTGTAGCAGAGTTTGCACCACGTGCCTTTTCTGCCCCGGTTAGATGGCGAGAACGATGTCAGCGCTTTCCACAGCTTGCAGTGACCGCACTGTTGCCACTGAGTTTCAGACTCGATACTCTGTTCCATGGCTTGACACCTTCCCTCGTAAGGTTGCTGGCCAAGACGTGTACCACCGCCGTGTTCTTCCATCGCCCTTCCATCACACCAACATCCTCCGAGAAGGTGGAAAGGGCGGGCAAAATACAAAAGATCACGGACCAAGCCCGTCCGGCGTCAACGAAAACGGCCCCACCCGCTTAAGCAGGGTGGAGCCGTCCGTTGGCCCAGTCAGTCGAACTCGCTCGCCCTCACACACTCCGGCGGTGGACGCGCACCATTCGGTGGCCGTGAATGTCAGCGTCGGACCGGCCGGGTTCTTGGAGTCTCGGACGGCGAGGGTCACGCTACCATCGAGGATGCCGACCTCAACGCAGTTCCCAGCCGGGCCGCTGTAGCTGCTTCTTGCGCCAGTGCGGTCGGGTCAACGGGAGGCCACCGCGTGAGCACTCAACAGAACCCCCGACGACCACGCACAGCGAATAATGCCACCGGCCACCCGTAACCTCCCGGCTGTCCACTCGTTATTGCACTTTGCGTCGATAGCGCGCTCGTCCCGCGACACCAAGGAGGTTCCCCTGCCACCCCGGCCATAACCGCTCCGACCACCGCCCGCACAGCAGGTGAGCACGACTCAGACCCGGCCGCCGATCCGGCGCGCCGGGATGATCGCGCTTATCACCTGGCCCGGATGTGCGAGACAAGCGACCATCGCCTGCCTCGGGTCCAGCCGCGTCTCTATCACGGGCATTATTATCGCACCCACCCCTGACAATCCCGGCGGGTTACCAGAGCCGACATCAAGAGGACTTCAGCGATGCGACCACCCGTGGAAAAGGGGGCTGAATGGAGTGACGCTTTCTAGCAGCGTGCCGCTGCGCTACGCTACCACGGTGGGTAAGGCATGATCGATCAGCGTTACAGCATGGCCGCCAGGTGTCCCCGCTGTGATCACCGGGCCATCCTGACCGTGGACGCAGCCAACCGCCTGGTATTTGCGTCGAGGCACCGGCTGGAGTCGTTCCCGTGCCCTGCCAGGCGTGGCTGGCACGTGCGGTATCCGGGCATCGAAAATGGTGGCAAGGTTTCTCGCCGCGGGTGGCGCTAAGTCGTCGACGCGGGACTGCGGCCGCCAGTTGCATGGCGATAATCCACGGTGCTGTAGCGCGCCAGGCGGTCCAGGTGGTGAGTGCTGCGGACCTGCCGGATGGTGCCGCTGCGCGAGCGCATCACCAGTGACTCGGTGACGGCTCGGTCGCGGCCGTAGCGGACTCCGTGCAGCAACTCGCCATCGGTGATCCCGGTCATGACGAAGAACGCGTCGTCCCCGCTGACCAGGTCGTCGACTGTGAGCACCACGTCGAGGTCGAGCTGGGCTGCGTCGGCACGCCGTTTCTCCTCGTCGCTGCGGGGGTGCAACCTGCCCTGCAGCACGCCACCCATGCACTGGATCGCGCAGGCGGTGATCACCCCCTCCGGGGTGCCGCCGATCCCGAGTAGCAGGTCGACTCCCGAATCGGGGGTGGCAGCCATCACCGCTGCGGCGACGTCTCCGTCGGTGATGAACTTGATCCTGGCGCCGGTGCTGGTCACCCGGTGCGCAAGCTCGTCATGCCGCGGTCGGTCGAGCATGCAGACCGTGATGTCGTCCGGCGTGCATCCCTTAACCCGAGCCAGGGCAGCGATGTTCTCCTCAGGGGATTGCCGGATGTCGAGCGCTCCGACAGCGTCGGGTCCGGCGACGAGCTTGTCCATATAGAACACAGCGGACGGGTCAAACATGGCGCCGCGCGGCGCGACAGCGAGTACCGACACCGCGTTGCCCATGCCCTTGGAGGTCAGCGTGGTGCCATCTACCGGATCGACGGCGACATCGCACGCCGTCCCGGTGCCGGCGCCGACCCGTTCGCCGTTGTAGAGCATCGGGGCGTCGTCCTTTTCGCCCTCACCGATCACGACGATGCCGTCCATCGCGACGGTCCCCATCATCGCCCGCATCGCCGCCACAGCTGCGGCGTCGGCACCGTCCTTGTCACGACGGCCGACCCACCGCCCCGCCGCCATCGCGGCAGCCTCGGTGACACGGAGCAGATCCAGTGCCAGGTTGCGGTCCGGTTCGCGCCGCACCGCTGGACTCAGCTCCGAAGAGGTCGCCTGGGCCATGCCAGCACGTTAGGGGTGGTATACCGGAGCACGCCTCCCTCTACCGGTGGATTTACGGGGTGACCAGGCACGGGTGATCAGGCACGGGGTGATCAGGCACAGGGTCATGACTAGACACAGGCCGATACAGCTCGTGGTGATGGGCGTCTCCGGTAGCGGCAAGAGCACCGTGGCCACGCTGATCGCCGCCCGAACCGGCTGCGCATCGGCCGAAGGCGACGACCTCCACCCCGCGTCGAACATCGCCAGGATGGCAGCCGGTTTCCCCCTTGATGACGCGATGCGGGCGCCCTGGTTGGCGGCCATCGCGGGTTGGCTCGCCGAGCGAGCCGCCGAGGGTGAGTGCGCCGTGGTGAGCTGTTCGGCGCTGACCCGGGCCCACCGCGACGTGCTGCGCGGCGCGGGTTCGGATGTGCGGATGGTGCATCTGGCGGGACCATATGACCTGGTCGCACAACGGCTGGCCGCCCGCCGGGGTCACTTCATGCCGCCGCCGTTGCTGGCATCCCAGTACGCGGTGCTAGAGCCGCTAGCCCCCGACGAGCCGGGCATCACCCTCAATCTGGAAGGCACGCCTCAGCACCTCGCTGACGAGGTGCTGAGAACATTGCGCCTTCCACCGCATTGAGCGGGCGCAGCGGGGTTTATTCCGCGTGGGAAACCCCGCTGAGCCTGCTGAATGCGGGTGGGGCTGATGGAATGTAACCGGGCGGTAAGGGTTGGGGTGCGGCCTGTGCGGCAAGATATCCGGCAGCGTCTGATGCGAGGGGAGGTCGTCGTGCGGCTGGCCGATGCCTCACTGCGCTCGCTGGACGAAGTCGGGGGTTTGCGGAGCGTAACCGGGGCACGGCGCTGACCGCCCCGCGCGCGGCACTGCTGGTGCTCGCCAAGGCACCGGTACCGGGGAAGGTGAAGACCCGGCTATGCCCGCCTGCCAGCCCGGCTCAGGCCGCCCGGATCGCTGCGGCGGCCTTTCTGGACACCGTGGATGCGGTGCTGGCGGTTCCCGACGTCACACCCGTGGTAGCGCTGACAGGTGATCTTGCCCAGGCGATCGACGCGGAGTCGCTGACCGAGAGGTTGCGGGCCATCACCGTGCTGCCGCAACGTGGTACGACCCTGGGTCAACGGATCGCCGCCGCGTTCGCCGATACCGCGGCGGTAGTCGGTCACCTGCCGGTGTTGCAGATCGGGATGGACACCCCACAGGCTGACGCCAATCTGCTCAGCCACTGCCTGGACCTGCTCGACGGCGACGGCGTGGACGCCGCGCTCGGCACCGCCACCGATGGTGGTTGGTGGGTTCTGGGCGTACGGCGGCCCGAGCTGGCCGGTCTGATCGCAGACATTCCGACGTCGCTGCCGGACACCGGGGCGCGGACGCTGGCCGCGCTTCGTGCCTGCGGATGCCGGTTGATCGAGCTGCCCGAACTATCCGATGTGGATACCTGGGAGGACGCGGTCGCGGTGGCCGCCGAGGTGCCTGACGGCCGCTTCGCCGCGGCGGTCGCCGCCGTTGCGGTTACCGTGGAGCGCCGCCGGTGATCGCGAAACACACGTCGGTATTCGACCCGGCGTTGGCCGGGAGGGCCGCCCAGCTCGTCGGCGACGACGGGCGGATCCTCCCGGTTTCCCCGCAGCGCTGGCTGGCCCCGGCCGATGGCGAGGATGCCTGGTTGTTGAACCGCTGCACCGGGCCGACCGTGGACGTGGGCTGCGGCCCCGGCCGGCTGGTGGCCGAGCTGGCCGGCCGGGGCGTTCCGGCGCTGGGCGTGGACTGCTCGCCACTGGCGGTCCGGCAATGCCACTCCCGCGGCGCCGCGGTGCTGCACCGCGATGTCTTCGCCACGCTGCCCGGCGAGGGCCGGTGGCACCACGTGCTGCTGGCCGACGGCAACATCGGTATCGGCGGCGACCCGCTGCGCCTGCTGCGCCGTTGCGCCGGCCTGCTCAGACCCGGCGGCACCATGCTGGTCGAGGCGGGGCAGCCGGGAGCCGGGCTGTGGCGGGGGGTGGCCAGACTCCAGGTGATCGGCAGCGCCGCAGGCCCCTGGTTCCCGTGGGCGGTCGCCGAGCTGGCGGCGCTCGCCGCGCTCGCCGCGCTGGCCGGATTTCAGATCGGGGACCGCCACCGCGCCAGCCGTTGCTTCCTCGAGCTGCGTTATGTCAGCGGACGGTAACCCCTTTTAACCTGCTGGAACGCTAGCGTTGTGACCATGAGCGTGCTGGACCGGTGGGCCGATCGAGCCGCCGGACACCCCCCGCCGGGCCCGTTCCGGGCCGGCTTCTGGCGTAGCCCCCTGCGCGGGCCATGGTTCACCGCGGTACTCAGCGTGGTCCTGCTGCCTGGCATCACGCTGATGTTCCTCACCGGGCTGGCGTCCTACGCCGCCTACAACCCCAACCTGGCGCCCGGCAACGACACCACGCCCGACAAGGGATGGCTGGGATCCTGGTTGCCGGGCTGGCCGGCCGGTCCGTCCTGGCTGTACTGGGTGACCCAGGGCGTGCACGTGACGCTCGGATTGGTGCTCATCCCGGTGGTGCTGGCCAAGCTGTGGTCGGTGTTGCCCAAGCTGTTCGAGTGGCCGCCGGCCCGCTCGGTCACCCAGCTGATCGAGCGGGCCTCGCTGCTGCTACTCGTCGGTGGCGCGGTATTCGAGCTGGTCACTGGGGTCATGAACATCCAGTACTACTACGCTTGGCCGTTCGGTTTCTACCAGGCGCACTACTACGGGGCGTGGGTGTTCATCGCCGCGTTCGTCGTGCACGTGGCATTTCGGCTGCGCACCGTGGTCAGCGCGCTGCGCGGCCGCAGCCTCCGGGCGGAGCTTCGCACCTCGGTGTCGCAGACCATCGCGGAGAAACCCGATCCCGATCACCTGGTGTCGTCCGATCCCGCCCCGGCGACCATGTCGCGTCGTGGCGCGCTGGGAATGGTTGCGGCCGGCTCGTTGGCGCTGGCCGGGCTCAGCGTGGGAGAGGCCCTCGGCGGGTCGGCCCGGTCGACCGCTCTGCTGGCGCCGCGTGGACAGAACATGAGGACGGGTCCAGCGGATTTCCAGGTCAACATCACCGCTGCCACGGCGGGGATCGGTCCGATCGATGACGGCTGGCGGCTTGAGCTCAAAGGCGCGGCCAGCACGTCGCTGTCCCGCGCGCAGCTGCTCGCCCTGCCGCAGCACACTGCGCGGCTACCGATCGCCTGTGTGGAGGGCTGGTCCACCGGTGTACAGACCTGGACCGGGGTGCGGCTGGCCGATCTCGCCGCCATGGTTGACGCCGCGCCCGACACCAGCCTTTTCGTCGAATCGCTGCAGCGCGGCGGCGGTTTCGGCTCGACCACGCTGTCCGCCGGGCAGGTGCAGGCGGCTGATGCCCTGCTCGCGCTGCGGGTCAACGGTGCAGATCTGACCATGGACCACGGTTTCCCGGCCCGGGTGGTGGTGCCGGCCCTGCCGGGGGTGCACAACACCAAGTGGGTCACCCGCATGACGTTCCTGCCGGCCCAAGGATGACCCGCCGCGAAGGGGTGCAACTGCTGGCGCTGCTGGCCAGCTTCGTCGTCGCCGGCTACGCCGGGGTTCGGTTACTGACCGGTCATGTGATCGGGACCGGTGCCTGGTTCGTCGGCAGCGCCGTAGTCCACGATCTGGTGCTCTTCCCGCTCTACGCGGGCGTCGACGCCGCACTGGTGCTGCTGCTGCGCCGCCACCCCGAGTGGGCCACCGTGGCGGGGGTGCGCTGGCTGAACTACCTGCGGGTGCCCGCGATGGTCTCCGGGTTGTTGCTGCTGGTCTGGTCACCCCTGATCCTGCGGGTGTCCAATGGCGCCTACCACGCAGCATCAGGTCTGTCGGCGCAGCCGTTCCTGGCGCGCTGGATTGCCGTCACCGTAGTGCTCTTCGCGATCTCCGCGGCTACCCTGGTGGTGCAAACGATGCGACGTGTCGCGTCATGACCGCGGCCGGGACTGTGCTGGTCGTCGATGACGATGTGCTCGTGCGTGACGTGGTCGGCCGCTACCTCGGCCGCGCCGGCTACCAGGTCACCGTCGCGGGGGACGGTGAACAGGCGCTGCGCGCCGCCCAGGCTTGCCCGCCCGACCTGGTTGTACTCGATCTCATGCTGCCCGGGCTGCCTGGTCTGGAGGTGTGCCGGCGGTTGCGGGCGGCGGGCCCGGTGCCGGTCGTCATGCTCACCGCCCTGGGTGAGGAGGAGGACCGGATCCTCGGACTGGAGCTGGGCGCGGACGACTACATCACCAAGCCGTTCAGCCCCCGGGAGCTCGTCCTGCGAGTCACCTCGGTGCTGCGCCGGGCCCGAGCTACACAGCCGCCGACCCAGTCGCCGCCGATCGACGACGACGGGCTGACGGTGGACGTCGCCGGCCGCCGGGCGGTGCTGGCCGGGCAGGAGCTGGCGCTGACCGGTCGGGAGTTCGAGCTGCTGGCCTTCCTCATCCAGCACCCTGGTCGAGCCTTCACCCGCAGCGAGCTGCTCGAGCAGGTCTGGGGCTGGAGCTTCGGCGACCATTCCACGGTGACCGTCCACGTGCGACGGTTGCGGGAGAAGGTGGAGGCAGATCCCACCGTGCCGAGGCGGATCGCCACGGTGTGGGGTGTGGGTTACCGCTACGACCGCGCCGCCGGCTGAGCCGGCAATCGGACAGGGGAGTGACCGCAGTGCTCGACGAACTGCGTCATGTCGGCCTGGTTGCCTTGTTGTGCACCCTGCCGGTGGCCCTGCTCGGCGCACTGCTTCTGCAGCTCACGCGGCGGTACTCGATCACCGCCGCGGTCACCGTACTGGTGCTCGTGCCGGTGGCCGCCACCCTGGCCGGGGTGCTGGGCGTCAACGGGTGGATGTTCACCCCCGTGCTGAGCACCGAGCTCGCGGTGGCCGCCGCGGTCGCCGCGGTGAGCGTACCGACCGGGCTGCTGCTCGGCCGGGGCATCGCGCAGGAGGTGACCTGGCAGCGGGAGGCCCGGGACCGGGACCGGGCGGCTGAGTCGGCGCGCCGCGAGCTGGTCGCCTGGATCAGCCACGACCTACGCACCCCGCTGGCCGGGATCCGAGCGATGACCGAGGCACTGGCTGACCGGGTGGTGGAAGACCCCGCTGAGGTCGCCCAGTACGCGCACCGCATCGGGCGCCAGACGCAGCGCCTCAGCGGCATGGTCGACGACCTGTTCCAGCTATCCAGGATCAGCTCTGGGGCGCTGCGGTTGACGTTGTCCGCGATCCCGTTGGGCGAGGTCGTCTCCGAAGCCCTGGCCGCCGAAGCCGTCACCGCCGCCCGCAAGGGCGTCCGGTTGCGCGCCGATGCCGGCAGTCAATGGCCGGTCGTCCACGGCAGCGACCCGGAGCTGGCCCGGGTGCTGCGCAACCTGCTGTCCAACGCGATCCGGCACACGCCGCCGGACGGCACCGTGGTGGTCGCCGCAGGAGCCCGCGACGGGCAGGCGTGGTTACGCGTCGACGACGCCTGTGGCGGCATCCCCGAACAGGACTTGGATCGGGTCTTCGACGTCGCCTACCGCGGCAACACCGCCCGCACCCCGGCATCCGCCGACGAATCCGGCGCCGGCCTGGGCCTGGCCATCGCGCGCGGCCTCGTCGAGGCCCACGCGGGCCACATCGAAGCCCGCAACCACGGACCGGGCTGCCGCTTCGAGATCCTCCTACCCCTGGCTCCCGCAAGTCCCGACTGAGCGCCTTTTCGGCATTCAGCAGGCTCAGCGGGCTATTGGGATGCCGGTAACCCCGCTCAGCCCCGCTGAATGCGGGTTGTTCGAGGGCTGGGGCCACCGGCTAGCGTAAGGCGGTGACTGATGTGCCGTATCTCTGCGTTGCGCGTACCGCGGTGGGCTTGTTCCGGGCGATGGACCTACGGATCGACGTCGTCGGGCAGGAGCACGTCCCGGCCACCGGTGGCGGCGTGGTGGTGATGAACCACACCGGCTACCTCGATTTCGCGCTCGCCGCTCTGCCGTTCTGGCGCGAGCGTGACCGGCTGGTTCGCTTCATGGCCAAGCAGGAGGTCTTCAGTCATCGGGTGATGGGGTCGTTGATGCGCGCCATGCACCACATCCCGGTCGACCGCGCCGCAGGAGCGGCCTCCTTCCGGGCGGCGGTGGAGGCGCTGCGAGCGGGCGAATTGGTGGGGGTGTTCCCCGAGGCAACGATCAGTCGCAGCTTCTGTCTCAAGGAGTTCAAGTCCGGCGCCAGCCGGATGGCGCGCGCCGCGGGCGTCCCGCTGATCCCAGTGACACTGTGGGGCAGTCAGCGGGTGTGGACCAAGGGTCGCAAGCCCAGCCTCCGCGCCGCACGACATGTCCCGATCAACATCACCATCGGCGCACCACTGCAACCCAGCCGCGGGCGGGCTGTCGATGCCGCCCTGCTCGACGTGATGGGCGCGCTACTCGACTCGACTCGGGTGCGCTATCCGGATCCACCTGGTGACGACCCTTGGTGGGTGCCGGCGCACCTTGGGGGCACCGCTCCAACACCGCAGCAGGCCGCCGAACTCGACGCCGCTGAGCAGCTCGAGCGAGCGCAACGCCGCGAGGTTGGGGGTCGCGAGGCTTAGCCGGGATGCCGTTTTACTGCCGCGCCGCAGCTCGAGCTTGGGCCTGCGCGCGGCGCTGCTCGAATCGGCTGGCCTGCCCGTCGAGTTGGGTGAGGAACTCGGCCAACTCGACGCGAGCCTTCTCTCCCTCCGCGTCGAGGCCTTCGAGGTCGAACACACCCCAGTGCCGCAGCAGCGGCAAGATCACTTCATCGTGGTGGATCCGGAGGTCATAGATGCCGGCCCGGGCGATCTGCGCGGCTTTGCGGACAAAACCGGGGATGACGATGCCTGGCATGTTGAAGGCGATGACCTCGTCGGTGATCGCGCGCAGGGTGGGGCCGGGGGAGACGTCGAGGGCGGCCCTGAGCAGGTTGCGGTAGAAGACCATGTGCAGGTTCTCGTCGGTAGAGACTCGGGTGAGCAGCCGTTCGGCGATGGGGTCGCCGGCATGGCGGCCGGTGTTGCGATGCGAGATTCGGGTGGCGAGTTCCTGGAAGGAGACGTAGGCCAGCACATGGAGCAGTGGCGCCTCCTGGGTGTGGTAGCCGGTTTCCATGACCTGCATCCGGGCCCGCTCCAGCTCCACCGGGTCAACGCCCCGGGTCACCAGCAGGTAGTCGCGGATGCAGTAGGCGTGCCGACCCTCCTCGGCGGTCCAGCGGTGTACCCAGGTGCCCCAGGCGCCGTCGCGACCGAAGGCGCGCTCGATCTCCCGGTGATAGCTGGGCAGGTTGTCCTCGGTGAGGAGGTTGACCTCCAGCGCGGTTCTGGCGATCGGCGACAGCCGCGACTGCTCCGGGTCCCAGGCCTGCCCGCCGAGGTCGGCGTAGTCGCGGCCGAGACTCCACGGCACGTACTCGTGCGGCATCCACTCCTTGGCGGCGGCGAGATGCCGGTGGAGATTCTCGGTGACAATCGGCTCGAGTTCGTGTAGCAACCGGACGGTGTCCGAGGTCGTCGTCATTGAAATCCTCAGCAGCAGATCGGGACGGCCTAGAAGTACCACCGTAGCGTTCACCACGCTGGGACCGTCCATCCCGCCTGCCCGGCACGCCATGATCACTGTTTGTGTGTCGGGAACGACACGCCGTGTCGTTCCCGACACACAAACAGTGAT
>DATAWX010000193.1:0-2574 GCA_036266995.1 Pseudonocardiaceae bacterium
CGGGCCAAGTACGCTGGCCCGGGCCTGCCGGCGTGGCGCAATTGGTAGCGCACTCGACTTGTAATCGAGCGGTTCCCGGTTCGAGTCCGGGCGTCGGCTCTCCTACATCGGCTCTCCGTGTCAAACCTGACTTGGCTCATGGTTCGGGCTTGAGCGCGAGCGCGGCCCGCTGACCTGGGCTTTCGCCCGGGTAGGAGCCGAGATTTGCGCACTAGGCGGGGCCTCGTAGCCTGCGCTGGTGGCCTACGTGCGCACCGTGCGGACCAGTTCAGGTGCCCGGGCGGTCCAGATCGTGCACTCCTCAAGGCGGGGGTCGCGCAACATCGAGCACCTGGGTTCGGCCCACGACGATGCCGGCGTCGAGGCGCTGAAGGCCGTGGCACGTCAGCGGCTGGCCGAGGGGCAGGCCGAGCTCGACCTGGGCCTGGAGGTGGCCGCTGTTGCGGCCTCGGGCGGGCCGCTGGAGATCGCCGCATCGCGGATGGGGCATCTGTGGGGCGCGTTGTGTCGTGCCTACGACGCGATCGGCTTCGCCGTGGCGACCGGTGGGGACGAGGTGTTCCGGGATCTGGTCCTGGCCCGGATCATCGAGCCCACCAGCAAGCAGGACTCGTTGCGGGTCCTCGAGGAGGTCGGCCTCGCGCCGGTCTCCTACGCCACGCTCAAGCGCCGGTTGCCCGACTATGCCAAGGATTCCTGGCGTGATCGGCTGGCTGGAGCGTGTGCCGTGCACGCGGCCTTGGGTCCGGCGTCGTTGGTCCTCTACGACGTGTCCACGCTGCATTTCGAGATCGACGCCGGTGACGGGTTCCGCGAGCCGGGGTTCTCCAAGGAACGACGTCTGGACCCGCAGATCACCATCGGCCTGCTCACCGACTCCGCCGGGTTCCCGCTGATGCTGGAGGCCTTCGAGGGCAACAAGGCCGAGACAGCGACGATGCTGCCGGTCATCACCGCATTCATGACGACCCATCAGTTGCGTGACGTCGTCGTGGTCGCCGACGCCGGGATGATCTCCGCTGCCAACCAGGCCGGGATCGAGGCCGCTGGCCTGTCGTTCATCCTCGGCACCAGGATCCCGGAAATCCCCTACGTGGTGAAGGAATGGAACCGTGAACATCCCGGTGAGGACCTGCCCGACGGGCACGTGTTCACCCAGCCCTGGCCGGCGAGCAGCCTGGAGAAGGAGCGTGGGCGGCGGGACCAGACGATCTACTACCAGTACAAGGCCGATCGGGCCCGCCGCACCCTGCGCGGGATCGACGAGCAGGTCGCCAAGGCCGAGAAGGCCGTGGCCGGGAAGGTCCCGGTCAAACGCAACCGGTTCATCACCTTGACCGGAGCACAGAAGTCGGTGAACCGGGACCTGGAGACCAAGGCCCGTGCCCTGGCCGGGATCAAGGGCTACACCACCAACATCGCCAACCCCAGCGCAGAGTTCGTGATCGGCTCCTACGCGGCGTTGTGGCGGATCGAGAAGTCCTTCCGGATGTCCAAGCACGACCTACGCGCCAGGCCGATCTACCACCACAAGCGCGAATCCATCGACGCACACGTGAACATCGTGTTCGCCGCCCTGGCGGTGACCCGCCTGATCGAGGCCCACACCGGCTGGTCGATCAAGAAGTTCGTCCAGACCGCACGCCGCTACCGCACGATCCAGATCCGCGCCGGAGCGCACCTGCTCACCGCCGAGGACCCAATCCCGGACGATCTACGCGACGCGCTCGCTCAGATCGTCTGACCGTAGCTGCGCACTAGCCTGAGCCAAGTCAGGTCGGATCCCGCGACGAACTCGCCGAGATACTCCACCCGCTCGGTAGAAACTCCGGCACTCAGGGTTCGTAGTCGCCGCCCCGGAAGATGTCAAGCAGCGTGAGACAGCACCGTGTTAGTTGGTCTGTATGAGGGCCTCCTGGGTGGGCCGGTTGATCCAGGCCGCGGTCGGCAGTCGGGGTGGTCGGTCGGCGGTGGCGGAACCTGTCGGGGTTCGCTGCGTAGGCGGCGTTGAGGGTGGCGGCGCGTTGGGCGCGGATCTCGGTGGCGGTGCCGTGGTGGACCGAGGCCGGGGTGTGCAGTCCGATTCCGCTGTGGCGGTGCTCGTGGTTGTAGTGCGCGAAGAACGCCTCGCAGAACGCGCGGGCGTCGGCGATGCTGCCGAAGCGTTCGGGGAAGACCGGGGCGTACTTGAGGGTCTTGAACGCGGCCTCGCTGTAAGGGTTGTCGTTCGAGACCCGCGGCCGGGAGTGACTGCGCGTCACGTTCAGGTCCAGGAGCAGCTGGGCGACCGGTTTGGAGGTCATCGAGGTGCCGCGGTCGGCGTGCAGCGCGCCGGGGATCCCGTGGATTCCCATGGCCTGTTCGAGCATGGTCTTGGCGATCTCGGAGTCCTCCCGGGCGGCCACGGTCCAGCCCACGACGTAGCGGGAGTAGATGTCCAAGCTCACGTACAGGTCGTAGTAGAGCCCGCGTTCGGGGCCGTGCAACTTGGTGATGTCCCAGGACCACACGTCCATCGCCTTGGTGGCCAGCAGCTCGGGTCTGACCCGGGCCGGGTGGGTGGCCTGGCGGCGG
>DATAWX010000194.1:0-32372 GCA_036266995.1 Pseudonocardiaceae bacterium
CGGGCGACCACCACAACTCATCCGGGCCCAGCGACCTCCGCACTGGCGACGCGAACCAGGTCACGGGCGTCGTGTTGAATCGGCGACCGTGATGCCCACACCGGACCGGCGGGAGTTGGCCGCGGTCTTCGCCGGCGGTGCCGTCGGTGCGCTGTGTCGTGCACTGCTGGCAGAGGCATATCCCGCAGCGGCAACGAGTTGGCCGTGGGTGACGTTCACGGTCAACCTCGCCGGCGCGTTCTTGCTGGGCTACTTCGCCACCCGCCTGCAGGAACGGTTGCCGCTGTCCAGCTACCGGCGACCGCTCCTGGGCACGGGGCTGTGCGGTGGGCTCACCACGTTCTCGACGATGCAGGTAGAGCTGCTGAAGATGATCGATGCTCGGCACGTCGGGCTTGCTCTGGGATACGCGGCCGCAAGCGTCGTCGGTGGTTATGCCGCGATCCATCTGGCCACCGCCATGGTGCGACGGGTCCGGGTGCGCGCATGATCGCGATCTTGTGGGTCGGTGTGGTCCTGTTAGGTGGCGCGGGTTCGGTGCTCCGCTTCCTCGTCGACGGTGCGGTGTCCTCCCGAACCGGCCGTTCCTTCCCGTACGGCACGTTGGTAGTCAACCTCTCCGGCGCGGTCCTGCTCGGCCTGGTCACGGGCATGGCCCTGAGCCACGACACGGCCCTGCTAGCCGGTACCGCCGCGGTGGGTTCCTACACCACGTTCTCGACGTGGATGTTCGAGACTCAACGCCTCGGCGAGGAACGCCAGACGCGCGGTCTCGCGGCGAACGTGGGGGTGAGCCTGGTCGTCGGCGTCCTCGCCGCCGCGCTCGGCGTATCGGTCGGCGGCCACCTGTGATTGAGGACTGCCTGAAGCTGACCACCTATTTCGGTGAGCGGCACCGGACCGGCCGGGCTTTCGTCGCCGACGCCCAGTTGGAGTTGTTCGGGCAGCGGGAGATCGCCACCAGTGTCCTGCTCCGCGGCGCCGAGGGGTTCGGGCTCAAGCACCACTTGCGGACCGACCGGCTACTCACCCTGTCTGAAGACCTCCCGGTCGTCTCGGTCGCCGTGGATACCCGCACGAAGATCGAGGCGGTGCTCGAAGACCTTCAAGCGATCGAGCACCGCGGGCTGGTGACGCTCGAACGGGCGACCTTGCTGCGTGGCGACGTGCGCCTGCGCCTGCCGGATGAGCTGCATGAGGCGACCAAGCTCACCGTCTATGTCGGCCGTCAGGAGCAGGTCTACCGGGTGCCCGCCTTCGCGGCGGTCTGCGATCTGTTGCACCGCCGCGGCATCGCCGGTGCCACCGTGCTGCTGGGCGTCGACGGGACGGCGCACGGTCAGCGGACCCGCGCCCGGTTCTTCGGTCGCAACGCAGACGTACCGATGATGATCATCGCGGTCGGCTCAGGTGACCGCATCGGCCGGGTCCTGCCCGAACTGGGTGGCCTGCTGCGCCGGCCGCTGATCACTCTCGAACGGATTGGGGTGTGCAAACGCAACGGCGAACTCCTCGAGCGCCCGCGCGCGCTGCCGGCCACCGACGAGCACGGAATGGCAATGTGGCAGAAGCTGATGGTCTACACCTCGGAACGGGCGTTGCACGACGGGCAGCCAATACACCGAGGGCTGGTGCGGCGGTTGCGTGAGTCCGGCGCCCGGGGCGCGACCGTGCTACGAGGGATCTGGGGCTTCCAGGGTGACCGCGTCCCGCACGGTGATCGCCTGCTCCAATGGGGGCGTCACGTCCCGGTGGTGACGATCATCATCGATGCGCCGGACCGGATCGCAACCTCCTTCGAGATCGTCGACGAGCTCACCGCCGAACACGGCGTGGTCACCAGCGAACTGGTTCCCGCGCTTACCGACGAGGAGCCGCGCGGCGGCCTGCGCCTGGCCCGGTACCGGGTCCAGCCGAGATACATGTAAAAGCGGCAACCAGTCGATCTTGAGGGGTGTTCGTTCATAGACGCGCTGCCTGCACGGACGTTGGATCTGGGCTACTGCCCGCGCGGTCGAGAGCTGCGGCGCGGGCCTGCTACGCGATCTCGGAAGTTGTGAGGGTACGGTGACGCGGTCTTTGCGGGTGCTCGGGGAGGGCCCCATGGTATCGATCGACCGGACGGCTTATCCGAGGTTCAAGCGGGGTATCTCGGTGCGGGAGTTGCGTCAGGCGTACTCACCGAGCCTGGATGAGATGGAGTGGGCGCGGGGCCTGACCGATACCGACGATCATTTGCTGTCGCTGATGGTGTGGTTGAAATGCTGCCAGCGGCTGGGGTACTTCCCCAAGCTCGCCGAGATCCCAGTGCAGGTGGTCGGGCATGTGCGCGACGAGCTCGGTCTGCATGAGGACACACGCATCGCGAAGGTGGCCGAGCGGTCGCTGCGCCACCATAAGAGCCTGGTGCGTACCCGGCTGGGGTTGGTCGATGATCAGGGTCACGCCCGCAAGGTCGCTGAGGAGGCGATCCGCGGGGCAGCCCAGGCCAAGGACAACCCGGCTGATCTGATCAACGTGGCGTTGGATGAGCTGGTCAAGTCCGGTTGCGAGTTGCCGGCGTTTTCGACGTTGGATCGGATGGCCGGTGATATCCGGGCGGAGGTCAATGGCGGTTTCTTCGACCTGATCCATTTTCGTATGGGTGTCGATGATCACGCTCGGATGCTGGGGATGGTGCGGGTTGATCCGGTCACCCGGCGCAGCGGTCATGATCGGGCGAAGAAGACCGCCGGCCGGGCGACGGTGTCACACCTGCGTGAGCACCTGGATCATCTGGCCTGGCTGGACGGCATGGGCGGTAGCACCGATGCGTGGGGTGGCTGACGTGCCCGCCGCCAAAATCAGGCACTTCGCCGCCGAGGCACGGGCGCTGGACGCCTCGGAGATGGGTGACTTCGGGCAGGTGAAGCGGATCGTGTTGGAGGCCTGCCTGCTACACCAGGCCCGGATCCGGGCTCGTGATGATTTGGTGACGTTGTGCAAGCGGATGAACACCCTGCACAACAAGGCCAAGGAGCTGCTGGAGAAGATCCGGGAGGAGCAGCGGGAACGCAACGAGCGGATGCTGTCGGTGTTCGGGGAGATGGTCACCGCCGCCCACGACGTCGACATGGCTGCCCGGGCCGCCGACAAGCCGTGGTCGAGGGTGCGAAAGGTGCACCAGACGGGGAAGGTGCTGTTGGCCGCGATCGAGGCCAACGGGGGTCTGGCTGGGCTGCTGATCGAGCACGAGGCCCTGGTTGCGCATCACAGCAACAATTACTTGCCGCTGTTGGACCGCTTTTACCGTTCGCACCGGTCGCTGTTGCTGCGGTTGACCGCCGTGCTGGTGCTCGAGCCCACCAGTACCGACCGCCGGCTGCTCGATGCGCTGGACTTCGTGCTCGCCAACCAGAACCGGACCGCTGAGTACATCTCCGACAGCCATACCGTCACCGATACCGAGACCGGCCAGCAGGTGAGTCGGGTGCTGGACACCTCGTTCGCGCCGGAGGCCTGGCAGAAGGTGATCCGCGACCGGCGCCGGCCCGGCAAGCTGGTTCGCCGGCACCTGGAGATCTGCGTGTTCTCCTGCCTGGCTGATGAACTCGTGCGCGGCGATGTCGCCGCGGTTGGTTCGGAGACCTACGCCAACTGGCAGTCCCAGCTATTGAGCTGGGAAGAATGCGAGCCGCTGGTGGCGGGTTACTGCGCCGAGGTCGGCCTGCCCACCGCCGCGAGCGAGTTCCGTCGCGAGCTGCAGAGCGCCATGGGAGCGCTCGCGTCGAGCGTGGACCAGGGCTACCCGGACAACGCCGACCTGAGCATCGATGAGGATGGCCGGCCCATGTTGACGGCCGGCAAGGGCAACCAGCGCAGCGCATCGGCGCTGGCGCTTCAGACCGCGATCAGAGAGCGGCTGCCGGAGCGGTCGTTGCTGGACATTTTGATCCGGACCACCCGCTGGCTGCGCTGGTATCGATATTTCGGGCCGTTGTCGGGCTCGGACCCCAAACTCGCTGATCCGCTGGAGCGGTATCTGCTGGTGGCCTTCACCTACGGGTGCAACCTCGGTGCCGCGCAGGCCGCCCGGCATCTGCGGGGCCTGGTCAGCGCGCACGAGCTGAGCTGGACGGTCCGCCGGCACGTCACCCTGGAACAGTTGAACAAGGCGATCACCGAGGTCGTCAACGCCTACCTCGCCCTGGACCTACCCAAGATCTGGGGGGACGCCTCCTCGGTGTCGGCGGATGGCACGAAGTACGACATTTACGTCGACAATCTGGTCGCCGAATACCACATCCGCTACGGCCGATATGGTGGGATCGCCTACCACCACATCGCCGACAATTACATTGCGCTCTTTTCGAGATTTGTTCCGTGTGGGGTGTGGGAGGCCGTCTACATCATCGAGGGCCTCCTCGCGCAGGAAAGCGACGCCACACCGAGAGAAATCCACGCCGATACCCAAGGTCAGAGTTTCCCGGTCTTCGGGCTGGCGTATTTGTTCGGGTTTGAGTTGCTGCCGCGTATCCGTAACTTCAAGGACCGGATCTTCCACCGGCCCACCGCCGGCGTGCGCTACGCCCACATCGACGCCCTGTTCAGCGATCCGATCAACTGGCGGCTCATCGAGGAGCACTGGAAGGACCTGATGCGGGTGGTGATCTCCATCCGGGAGGGCAAGCTGAGCTCGGTGACGCTGCTGCGCCGGCTGCGCCACGACTCGAAAAGGAACAAGATCTACCGGGCGTTCCGGGAGCTGGGCCGCGCCGTCCGCACCATGGTCCTGCTGCGCTACATCTCCCAACCCTCACTGCGCAAGCACATCGGCCGGGCAACCAACATGGTGGAGTCTTTCAACCGGTTCTCCAAATGGCTCAACTTCGGCAACCACGGAGTGATCGCCGAAAACGACCCCGAAGAACAGGAAAAGGCCATCAAGTTCAACACCCTGGTCGCGGACTTGGTCATGTTCAACACCGCCATCGACATGTCCACCGTCATCAACCAACTCCAGGCTCAGGGCCACCCGGCATCCCGGGCTGATCTGGCCACCATGGCGCCTTACCAGCAAGACAACGTGCGGCGCTTCGGCGATTTCGCCTACGACCTGACCACCCCACTAGAGCCCATGGATGTTCACCTCGCTCTCCATGACGACACCGACGCGGCATGACAAATCAGCAGGTTCATTCCCTACCGCGGCCTGATCCTCAACTCGGATCAGGGAGGTGATCGGCTCCATCATGGACGGCATTCCCCACACCCCAGGTCAGCAGCCCGGGGTTGAGCTGCGCCGGCTTCGTCAGGCCCGGGGCTGGTCGTTGGCTGAGATGGCTCGTGAGGTGCCTTATAGCAAGAGTTACCTGAGCAAGCTCGAGACCGGGACCAAGCGGATCACTTTAGATATCGCGCGGTGCGTTGATGAGGCAATGGGCACTGACGGCGCGTTGGCCGCGGTCGTTTGCGCCATTGATGGCGGCGCGCTCCCAGCTGACGATGAGCCAGCTGGGAGCGAGGCCTGCCCATATCCGGGGCTGGCAGCGTTCGGTCCCGATCAAGCCCGGTGGTTTTTCGGCCGTGGTGATACCACCCGTGATCTGATCAGTCAGCTCGACAATCCCCTCACGCGGGGTGAGTTGGTGGCGGTGGTGGCCGCCTCTGGGGCGGGGAAGTCGTCGGTGCTGGCCGCGGGGTTGATCCCGAACCTGGCGCGGGGAGCCTTGCCCGGTTCTCGGACCTGGCCGGTGGTGCTCACCACACCGGGGGAACACCCGCTGTCCACCCTGGCCGCGAAGGTGGCCACGGCCACTAACACCGACCCGGCTGGGGTCGCACATGACCCGGATCGATTCGCCGCATTCCTCGCCGACGCAGTCACTACCCACAGCGGGGAACCGGAGACAACGCCGCACCACGCGCGGATTGTGCTGATCGTGGATCAGTTTGAGGAAACCTTCACCGAATGCCACCAGGAGGCCGAACGTCAGCTGTTCATCGCCACGCTGGATGCCGTGGCGGCCAGCGCGGCGGCGCTGGTCGTGCTCGGGGTGCGGGCGGATTTCTACGGTCGGTGCCTGTCGCACCCGGCGTTGCGCACCGCGCTGCAGCGCCCGGTGACGCTGGGACCGATGAGCGTCGACCAGCTTCGTGCGGTGATCACCTGCCCGGCTGAAGCCGAGGGCCTGAATCTGGAGCCCGGGCTAGTCGAACTGATGCTGCGGGATCTCGGGGTCGCCGATGACATGGGTAGCGGTCCCGCTGGCTACGACCCGGGGACGCTACCGCTGCTGGCCCATGCGCTGCGCGCGACGTGGCGGCAACGCGACGGTCGGACGTTGACGGTGGAGGCCTATCGGCGCACCGGCGGGATCAGCCAAGCGTTGGCCACCACCGCCGAAGACACCCATGCCGGGCTGAGCACAGCCGAGCAACACATCGCCCGGCAACTCCTGCTGCGCCTGGTCAACGTCAGCGAGCACGGTGGCAGCGGGGACACCCGCCGGCGGTTATCGCGGGCTGAGCTGATCGAGGCGCTACCACCGCAACAGTCCACACAGGTGGTCGAGAAGGTGCTGGAGGCCTTCGGCCGGGCGAGGCTGATCACCTTCGACACGACCAATGTGGAGATCACCCACGAGGCGCTGATCCGGGCGTGGCCACGGCTGCAGGCCTGGATCGATACCGGCCGGGCCGGCAACGTGATCCGCCAGGAACTCGAGCGAGCCGCCGTGGTGTGGGATCGGGATCGCCGCGATACCGCTGGGCTGTACCGGGGAAGCCGTCGGGAAGCGGCCCGCACCTGGGCTTCCTCGACCACGCATGAGGATGATCTGTCTCCTACGGCGTCCGCGTTTCTCGCCGCGTCCACTCGACACGAGCACAGCGCTGCGACGTTGCGCCGCGCTGTGCTCGTGGTGTTGTCCGTGTTCGCCCTGGTCGCCTCCGGGGCAGCGGCCATCGCCTTCCACCAAAGCGCCGCCGCCCAACAAGAACGCGACACCGCCATCTTTAACCAGATCACCGCTCAAGCGGACCGGCTACGCAGCACTGACGTGTCCTTGGCGGCTCAGCTCGACCTCACCGCCCACCGCATGCGACCGACGAGCCAGAACCTCTACACAGCGCTGATCACCGATGCGGACACCGCCCTGTCCACGCCACTGGAGGGCCACCAAAACGCCGTCAGAGCGGTGGCGTTCAGCGGGCGCATCCTGGCCAGTGGCAGCGACGATGGAACGGTGCGGCTGTGGAACGTGGCTGACCCAACCCACCCCACGCCGGTAGGGTCGCCCCTGACCGGTTACCACGGCACCGTCCTCACCCTGGCATTCAGCCCGGACGGACGCATCCTGGCCGATGGCGGGGACGATGGAACGGTGCGGCTGTGGAACGTGGCTGACCCAACCCACCCCACGCCAGTGGGGCTGCCCTTGGCCGGTTACCACGGCACCGTCCTCACCCTGGCGTTCAGCCCGGACGGACGCACCCTGGCCGATGGCGGGGACGACCACCCCATTCGGTTGTGGAACGTGGCTGACCCGGCCCACCCCACGCCGGTGGGGCCGCCCCTGATCGGCCACATCCGCGACGTCAACGCGGTGGTGTTCAGCCCTGATGGGCGCATCCTGGCCAGCAGTAGCGACGACCACACCATTCGGTTGTGGAACGTGGCTGACCCGGCCCACCCCACGCCGGTGGGGCCGCCGTTGTCCGGTTCCAACCACCACGTCAACACGGTGGCGTTCAGCCCCGATGGGCGCACCTTAGCCAGCGGCGGCAACGATCAGGCCGTGCGGCTGTGCGAACGTGACCGACCCGACCCCACCCCATCGCCCTAGGCCTCCCACTGACCGACCACACCAACTACGTCAACGCGGTGGCGTTCAGCCCGGACGGGCGCACCCTGGCCGTCGGCAGCGACGACCAGAAGGTGCGGCTGTGGAACGTGACCGACCCGAGCCACCCCATAGCCCTGGGTCCACCCCTGGCCGGCCACGGAAGCTACGTCAATGCACTGGCGTTCAGCCCCGATGGACGCACCCTCGCCACCGCCGGCAGCGACGACACCGTCCGGCTTTGGAACATTCCGGCTACGCTGATGACGGGCCATACCAACTCGGTCTTCTCTGTGGCATTCAACCACCACGACCACACCCTGGCCACCGGCAGCGCCGACGGGACAGTGCGGTTGTGGAACGTCAGCGACCCGACCCACCCCAGGCCGCTAGGCCAGCTCTTGCCCAGTCCTCCCCAACGGGTTCGAGCGGTGGTGTTCAGCCCGGACGGTCATATTCTGGCCAGCGGTGGTGACGACCCCATGGTGCGATTGTGGAACGTCAGCGACCCGACCCACCCCATATCGCTGGGCCAACTTCCACCCGGTCACACCAAACCCGTCAACACGGTGGCCTTCAGCCCGGACGGGCATACTCTCGCCACCGGCAGTCGCGACCACACCATCCGGCTCTGGAACGTCACCGACCCGACCCACCCCACATCACTAAGCCAACTCCTCTCCGATCACGCCGACTCAGTCAACGCGGTGGCATTCAGCCCGGACGGACACACCCTCGCCACCGCCAGCCGCGACCAAACGATCCGGTTATGGAATGTGACCGACCCAGCTCATCCCTTACAACTGGGCGAACCCCTTACTGGCCACACTGGCTTCGTTGACGCGGTAGCATTCAGCCCTGATGGATACACTCTGGCCAGCGGCGGCAGAGACCACACGGTTCGCTTGTGGGAGATGAACGTCGACCAAGCAATCCAGCGAATCTGCACCACAACCAGAAACGCCCTCACCCCCGATACGTGGAAGTTCAACGGGTCACCGAACGTGCCATATAGCCCGCCCTGCCCATGATCCGCCACTCACTGATGGGCCACCTGGGTCTCATAAACAAATAACCAGGAAGCTCTGGCTGACCTTGGGCGAACATTCCTCAATTATCATTCCGCTATCGCTGTCGGGCCCTCTCTAGGTGATTGTCGCACACAGAGAACGGAGACTGGCCCTGGCGTAACCCGATTCCGATCACCCCAGGACGTCCGGGCGTGAAATAGCCCACGCGTGCCCGTCGTGCACGGCATCACAAAAACACTGGGACCATCGACGTCGGTGAACCCGGTCAATGTCGATAAGGTCACGATGATTAGCGAACCGATTACGGCACGCCGCACGATACGCAGTATTCTCCTCGAAACGAATGGAAATCAAAGAAAGAGAATGGATCAAAGGCGCGCCCTCCTGGTGGTTCACGTACAGCTGCGCGGGCGCTCGCTTGTTGCGCCGCAGTAGTGAGTGCACCCGCTACGCCTCTTTGGCACGATCAACGACGAACCGAGCCAGGCGTGGAAACGGAAAAGCTGAGCGCGCGGGGTTACCTTTTACTTCTCGACCAGCCCGCCCAACGTTTTTTTGTGGATGCTGATAGTTCTCGCCACCTCGGCAAGCGCAACGACGCCCCCGCAACGCCGTGGGTGCCTAGATGCCCAGGCTCTGACTACGTCACGGTGGACCACAGCTAACGACGCACCCGCCTGACCACACCCCAGGCAGGGTTGACCGTTTCCGACCCGTCTCGGAAACGGTCAACCCCTAGACCCCGTCCACGTGAGCACCGACAGTTGCAATTATCCCGGTCACGAGCGCAGCGCCACTGACCACGCACCCCGGGCCAGAAACCCCGCCGGATCGCCAGCGGATAACTGTCCCCCGATATACAAGGAGATCAACGAAGTGAGCGAGGTCCCCGCATGGGCGCTTTTGGGAGACAAGGACTCCCCGCGGTCTATCGACATCAAAGACCGCAGACTTCCCGAACACGCCGATTCATGTTCATGCGCGTGCCCACAAGCACCCATCGTGACCACCAGGGATACACCGCAGGCGCAAGCCCCAGTGGTTTGACCGCGAAAGTCCTCTGTCAGAGAAGGGTTCCCCAGGGAAGGTAAAGCAATGCACGCACAACTTCGACGTGTCGCCATCGTTTCCGCCAGCGCCGCCATGCTACTCGGATTCGCCGGGATCCAGGCCGGTATCGCGCAGGCCGCCGTGGATACACCCGCTTCTGCCACAGCACTGATCTCGCCCCAGACCAATCCGCCCGGGCCCTGCGACGGCAGCGAGCTGGGCCAGACCAAGAACGGCCCCGACGGACAGCCGTACACATGCCAACCCGACCCCAGTCAGGGAAACAACGACCCCGGAAACAGTTAATCGACCTGATAAACAGATCTGCCACATTTAATTTCCTGAGAGGAATTGCAAGATGACGAATTCACTGGACGTCACCGAGATCACAGTGGTCCGTCCGACTGGGACGATGTCTCCGACGGGCTCCAGCCACGGCCTAGCGGACTACGCCAATCAGTCGGTTTCCACTGACGATGGCACCGATGACCCATGCACCGAATGCTGAATGGATGTATAATGGCACTTCGTGCGAATCCGGAAAAGGCTGCGCCTCGCGTGCAGTTTTTTCCGAAACTATCGAGACTGATCTATCCGGTCGACCTGGAGACGTTCCAGCGAGATTACTGGGAACGAACGCCTCTTGTCGTCCACCGTGATGATCATCGCTACTTCGAGGACGTACTGACCCTGGACCACCTTGATCAGCAGTTATCTCGATCTGGGATACGGCTGGATAGTCTCCGGGTGGTGATGAACGGCAAGGAGACCCCGGTGGGCCAGCTTGGTTCGTCTTCTGGCCGTAACGGACCCATCAATGCGCTGGAAGCGCTCTACGAGTGCTACCGGAACGGCTCAACCGTCGTGATAAACAGCCTCGCCCAAAGCTACGAGCCCTTGCAGACGCTGTCTGAGCAGTTGGGGGCCGAGCTCAGCGCCAGGCTGCAGATGAACGTCTATCTCACCCCAGCCGGTGCACAGGGGTTCGTCGCACACTATGACATGCATGACGTGTTCATCGCGCAGGTCTACGGCACGAAACACTGGCGGTTAGCGAGTCAACCTTACGAGTTACCGTTGCACGGTCAGCCCTACGACAAGTCGGCACCAGAACCGGCTCTGGAGCGGGAGTTCGACTTGCGGGCCGGTGATGTGTTGTACCTGCCGCGGGGTGTCATCCATTCGGCGACGTCGAATGAGACGGCGTCGGTGCATGTCACGATCGGTGTGCACCCGGTGCTGTACTCCCAAGCGATCACCGACGCCCTGAGTAGGGTGTTCGCAGAGGATGTCAGGTTCCGCCGGGGACTGCCGATGGGGTTCGCCACCGACGAGGGCTTGCAGCGTCAGGCGGCGGACACAATCGCCGAGTTGCTCGGTGGGCTGCAGTCGGGGCTGTCGCCGCAGGACATGGTCGCCGAGTCGGTCAACCGGGCGGCGTCGATGAGTGCGCCGACGCTGCGCCATCACCTCACTGATCTGGAGCAACTCGACCAGATCGGGGTTGACACCCTGGTGCGGCGCCGGCCCGGTCTGCGATGGAATGTGACTGTCGCCGACGACGTGGTCGGGTTGGATTTCCACAACAAGACCGTCCAGTTCCCCGCCCATGTCACCGACGAGGTCACCTACGTGGCCGCCAGCAACGGCGCAGGGGTCACCGGCACCGCCATCCCTGGTGAGCTGGACGAACCAGGCCGGGTGGTGCTCATCCAGACCCTGGTCCGGGAGGGATTCCTCACCGTCGGCTAAACCCTGCGCCGTTCTGCTTACCGCCGTGCTGGGTGACGGCGCGGTAAGCAGAACGGCGCGCCGGTGCGCCCCCACCCCCATCTCGGGCAGACCAGCGTAAAGGAGAAACAGGTGAGCCAGATGTCCACAGCTGAGTCACCGGTATCGCTGCGGCGGATCGTGCGGTTGTTCATGCCCTACCGAGTCCGGCTCGCGGCGGTGTTCGCGTTGATCGCGCTGTCCTCCACCGTGGGGCTGGCCGCCCCGTTCCTGCTGCGTGAAATCCTGGATGTCGCGCTGCCCCAGGCCCGGACCGGACTGCTCAGCGTGCTGGCCGGTGGCATGCTCGGGGTGGCGGTGGCTCTGACCGTCGTCTCCGTCGTGCAGTCCTACTTATCGCTGACGGTGGGCCAGCAGGTGATGAACGACCTGCGCAACGCAGTCTATGTGCATCTGCAACGGATGTCGCTGGCGTTTTTCAGTCGTACCCGCACCGGTGAGCTGCAATCCCGCATCGCCAATGACATCGGTGGGATGGGCGCGACCGTGACCACCGTGGCCACCACCATCGTCGCCGCCGTCACCACCGTGCTCGGCAGTCTCATCGCGATGATCGCCCTGGACTGGCGATTGACCATCCTGTCGCTGCTGATGCTGCCGGTGTTCACCTGGATCAGCCACAACGTCGGTGACCAACGCCGCGCGCTGACCCTGCAGCGCCAGCAGCAGCTCGCCCTGATGTCGACCCTGGTCGAGGAATCACTGTCCGTCAACGGATTCCTGCTCGGGCGCGTGATGGGCCGCTCCGGGTTGCTCACCGGCGAGTTCGCCACCCAATCCAACGTGCTGACCACCCTGACCGTCCGCTCGGCCATGGCCGGGCGCTGGCGCCAATCCGGCATCCAGATCATCATGGCCGCCATGCCCATCCTGATCTACTGGGCAGCCGGCCTGTCCGCCCACCACGGCGCGCTCGCGATCTCCCTCGGCACCCTGATCGCGTTCACCACCCTGCAACAGGGTCTGTTCAGCCCGACGGTCCAGCTCCTGGGAGTCGGCATCACCGTGCAAAGCTCACTAGCGCTGTTCGAACGGGTCTTTGAATACCTCGACCTGCCCATCGACATCCCCGAACCAACCCACCCCGTACCCCTGCACCATGCCTGCGGCCACGTCCGCTTCGAGGGCGTCGACTTCTCCTACGGCAACCACCACATCCTCCACGGCCTCACCATCGACCTACCCGCCGGAACCCACCTCGCCGTCGTCGGCGCCACCGGAGCCGGCAAAACCACCCTGGGCTACTTAGTACCCCGCCTCTACGACGTCACCGCCGGACGCGTCACCATCGACGGCATCGACGTCCGCGACCTCAGCTTCACCACCCTGGCCGACACCGTCGGAGTCGTGTCCCAAGACACCCACCTGTTCCACACCACCATCACCGACAACCTGCGCTTCGCCAAACCCGACGCCACCGACAACGACATCATCACCGCCACCAAAGCCGCGCACATCCACCACCACATCACCAGCCTGCCTGAGGGGTACGACACCATCGTCGGGGAACGCGGCTACCGGTTCTCCGGCGGCGAGAAACAACGCTTGGCCATCGCCCGCACCATCCTGCGCAACCCACCGGTCCTCGTCCTCGACGAAGCCACCAGTTCCCTGGACACCCACACCGAACACGCCGTCCAACAAGCCCTCGACACCCTCGTCGCAGGCCGCACCACCATCACCATCGCCCACCGCCTATCCACCATCCGCAACGCCGACCACATCATCGTTCTCGACCACGGGCGGATCGTCGAACACGGCACACACCACGACCTCCTCACCCAAGGCGGCCGATACGCGGCCTTAACCAGCGCAAACCCAACAACCAGCTTAACAATCCAGGCACCGAATCCCCCGCGGCGCCGAGAACGTGAAAACTTCGAACAGAATGGGGCAGATACTGTAAGCGCCGAAGTCCTATCCATAAAGGCGTGATGAAATAAAAACCTAGTCGGCTTGTATCGCACCCCACATGCTTCTACCTTCTGCCGAGGCGCGATATCAACCGTCTTCTTCACAAGCAATCCATACTCCTTAAGACGCGCGATGTCGGCCGATCGCGACGAAGAACACGACACGAACCTCGCCGGTTAACCCGATTACCCCTTGAACGTAGCTACCCCAAGCACCGGGCCGAAGAAGATTCAGGACCAACGTGGAGGGGCCGCGGGGCGTGCAGCGGCCCGAGCCGGGCTTCCGGGATTGACGCCATCTCGGAACTACACTCCCAGGTGTGACTTCCGAGATAGCGAACCCCGGAGTATCACAGGACGCCGGATCGGCTTCCGAGATTACAGACAAGATCGCCAAACGTGGGGCCGGTGCCCGCCCCACCAGCTTGCCCGTCGACCTCACGGAGATCATCGGTGACTACGCCGTGTCACTTCGAGACGCGCCGCTGTCACCGGAGTCCCGGCGCACTTACCTGTCCCGGGTCCGGATGTATCTCGCCTGGCTGGGTCAGCACCACCCCCAGCGCACCCAGGGCGATCCGATCACCAACCACAGGTCCCGTGACTGGGCCGTGCGCGACTATCGGCTCTGGCTGCTGCGCGACGGGCCTGACAAGCGCAGCGTCGTCTACGCCAACAGCGCGCTCACCGCGATCGACGATTTCTACCTCCGGCGCTGGCTGGGCGAGGTCGCCATCGAACGCGACGATCTGCCCGAGACAGCCCCCCGCGCGCTCGATGAGCAGGCCCGGATCCGCTGGCTACGCGCCGTCGAGGCGCACCTCTCTCCGCGGGACCGCACCCTCGCACTCATCCCCTACTACGCCGGCGCCCGCATCAGCGAAGTCGTCCGCCTCGATGTCAACGACGTCCACCGCTCAGCCCGCAAGGCCCAGCTACGGATCTGGGGCAAAGGCGACAAACCACGCACGATCCACATCCACAAACAACTCCGGGCCGAGCTCGACCAATGGCTACAGGAGCGCCCCAACTGGCCCCACGCCCAGACCAACCCGGCGCTGTTCCTCAACACCAAAGGCGGACGGCTGACCACCCGGGCCGCCAGCGGCATCATCCACACCATCGCCCACAACGCCGCACTCGGCGACCAACCCACCGCACACGTTCTCCGCCACACCCTGGCCACCACACTCATCCGCGGCCACACCGACCTGATCATCGTCGCCGAGCTGCTCGGCCACGCCCGCCTCGAGACAACCCGGCGCTACAGCCGTTACCTCCGAAAAAGACAAAGCAAACGCCCTCAACCTCATCACCGTCGACCGCTGACCAGCGGAAATACCTCGCGGTGCCACCCTCTGCCGCACGGATCTCGCACCAGGCGACATTCCCCAAGATCGACTGGTTGCCGCTTTTACATGTATCTCGGCTTGACCCGGGTACGCCATCCAACCCACACGGCGCACCGTTTGAGTTGCGAGGGCTCACGATCACCGGCCACACTAGGGCGCAGGGCGATGGGACTCGCCGAAACCGCGGACTACCCGGGCCGCTGATGGTCTCTACCGCATCACTCAGTGCTGGGCGCTGATCGACGGTAGAGGAGGCCAGAGGTGGTCGAGGGGCATAGCCTGCGCTGGCCCGCCGAGGCGCGGTGCCGGCGATGACATTACCCATCCCGATAGTCCAGGCCCTGCAGGTGCTCACCGTGCTGGTCGCAGGACCGGGAATCAACGGCGTGATCGCCCGGGTAGAGGCCCGGTTGCAGGGGCGGCGCGGGCCACGGGTGCTGCAGCCGTACTACGACATCGCAAAGCTGTTCGGTAAAGAGGCGCTGGCGCCGTTCGGGGTGAGCTGGGTGTTTCTGGCCGCGCCAATGGTTGCGATGACCTGCTATCTCACCGTGCCGCTGCTGATTCCGGTGCTGACCACCTTCCCGCTGCCGTTGGGCTACATGGGTGACATCCTGGGCGGTGGATTCATCCTCGCCCTGGCCAGCTTCGTCATCGCCATCGCGGCAGCCAGTACCGGCTCTCCCTATGCGCAGCTGGGAGCCAGCCGCGCTAAGACCTTCGCCGCGATCACCGAGCCGGTGGTGCTTTTCGTGGTCTTCACCGTCGCGCTGGTCACCGGTACCGATCTGCCGTACGCGATGGCCAAGACAGTCCGGGCCTCCGCCGACCAGATCGTCCGACCGGCACACCTGCTCGCCGCGGCGGCGCTGTTCATGGTGATCCTCTTCGAGACCGCGCGCATCCCGGTCGAGACGCACACCGGCACCAACGAGTTCGGGATGATCGAGGAGGCTCGGTCGTTCGAGCACTCCGGCCCATACCTGGCGCTACTGCGCTGGGGTTCGACAATGAAGCAGCTCATCCTGTTCGTACTTCTCATCAACCTGTTCGTCGCCCCTTGGGGGCTGGCCTCTGACGCCACCTTGGTCGCAGTGGCGCTAGCTATCGTCGCGCTGGTCGGCAAGTGCGCGCTGCTCGGCGTCGGCATCGCAGTGATCGACGACTCGTTCGCCAAACTTCGCCTGTTCAAGATCACCGAGTTCGTGTCGGCGGCCTTCATGCTGGCCGTCCTGTCGGTGTTCACGCTCTACTTCGGGGGTGGCTGATGGCGCCGCTCATCGTCGCCATCGCCGCGCCGGCGTCCAGCTACGCCGGGGTGACCACCGCATTGGCCTTGCTCATGCTGGTCATCGAATTCGGCATGCTGCAGGCCACCCTGCTGCGGGCCCAGATCCGCCTCTACGCAGCGCAGTCAGTGGTGATCTCCGTGCTCGCAGTCGTAGTCGCCTTCGCCCGGGACGTACCCGAGCTCTATGGCCTGGCGGGGTTCTCGGTGCTGCTCAAGGTGGTGGCGGTGCCGCTGGTCATGCTGCGGCTGCTGCGCCGAACCAACCAGGAGATCGCGAGCAGCCGAGCCCTCGGGGTGGCCAGCATGGTGTTGCTCGCCATCGCCGTCGTCGCCTTCGGGTTCTTCGCCAGTGCCCGGTTTCAACTGGGCAGCCCGGTGCTGCCGGCCGCGGCACTCGCGGTGGCGGTGGCCATCGTTCTGGTGTCGTTCGTGCTGATGATCGTCCGGCGGGACGTCGCGTCCCAGGCGATCGGGTTCTTCGCGCTGGAGAACGGGGTGTCGCTGGCCAGCCTGGTGGTCGCTGCCGGACTGCCGCTGATCCTGGAGGTCGCGTTCCTGTTCGACCTGCTGGTCGCTGTCGTGGTGTTCGGCATGCTCATCCGGGTGCATCACGAGCAGTCGGAGTCGCTGTCCACCGATTCGCTCACCGAGCTGCGGGGGTGAGGACATGATGGCCGCGCTCGTCGCATTGGTGGTGTTGCCGCTGCTCGGGGCGCTGCTCTCGCTGCTGCCGGGACCGTGGATAGCGCCTGCGGCATCGGTGACGATTGGCGTAACGTGCCTCGGGCTTGCCTTGACCCTGGTGCCGGTGGCGGCCAACGCACCGGTCCAGCTGGGTTTCCTGCGGGCCGACGCGGTCTCGGTGGTCTTCACTCTGGGAACTGCGTTCCTCTACGCGACGGCCGCCGCCTACTCCGTCGGGTACCTGCGCGGCGAGCGCGAGCGAGCGGACTTCTCCCGGTACGCGCGGCTGTTCTGGGTGGGTCTGAACTTGTTCTCCTGGTCCATGCTGTGTGCGCCATTGATGAACGGCCTGGCGCTGCTGTGGATCGCAGTGGAGATCACCACGGTGCTCTCGGCGTTGCTCGTCGCGCTGGATGGCACCCGAGGCAGCTCCGAGGCCGCGTGGAAGTACGTGCTCATCGCCTCGGCCGGGTTGGGTATCGCGTTGCTGGCCACGATCGTCATGTACTACGCCGGCGCGTCGGTGCTCGGGCCGTCCTACGACCTGGCGTTCGCTCCCCTGCTCGGCGCTGGGTCGGCGCTGCCCCATCCCGCCGTGCAGCTTGCGTTCGTGCTCGCGGTGGTCGGGTTCGGCACCAAGGTGGGGCTGTTCCCGGTGCACACCTGGCTGCCCGACGCGCACTCCGAGGCCCCCACGCCGGTCTCGGCGATGCTGTCCGGAGCCCTGCTCGCGGTCAGCTTCTACGCGGTGCTGCGCTACTACCAGATCGCCGCCACCACCCTGGGTAGCGGATTCCCCCGTGGCGTACTGCTCGTCTTCGGCATGCTGTCGCTGTTGCTTGCGGCGCTGTACCTGGTCGAGCAGGGCAACCTCAAGCGGCTGCTGGCGTACTCCAGCGTCGAGCACATGGGCATCCTGGCCATCGGGGTGTCCTTCGGCGCACCGATCGCGTTCGCGGGGGTTCTGCTGCACGTGCTGGCGCACGCCGCCGCCAAGAGCAACGCGTTCTTCGGCGCCGGTGTCCTGGTGCGCGCCTACGGCACCAAGGAGATCGGGCGGATCCGCGGCGGCTTCGATCGTCTGCCCTGGACCGCGCCGCTGTTCCTCTGTGCGATCTTCGCGCTGTCCGCGATGCCCCCATTCGGGCTGTTCCGCAGCGAGTTCTTGATCGTCGCCGGCGGTCTGGGCTCAGCCCACTACGTCCCTGCGGCGGCAATGGTCGCCCTGGTCACACTGGCCTTCCTCGGGTTGTCGATGGTTACCACCCGGATGCTGTTCGTCCCCAGCGCGGAAGGTCCGGGAGCCGCGAGGGCTCCGCGGGGCGAGCCGAGCGCATGGATGGTGGCGCCGATGGTGGTGGGGATCCTCGCGCTGCTGGTCCTCGGCCTGCACCCGCCGGACGTGCTGGCCGCGCTCATCGCCCGCGGCGCTGCTGAGCTCGACGGTGCGTCATGAGCCGGCCCGCGGTCCGCAGCCTGGGTCAGGATTCGGTCGCTGCCGTCTATGAAGCGCTGCGCGTGCGGTTGGCCAACGGCCAGCGGTTCGCTGCGCTGCTCGGCCGCGGCGATCCAGCCACCGGAACCGTGCTCATCGCTCTGGTCGCGCACGATGGCGACGTCACACCACTGAACGCGACGCTGCCCGCCGGCGCCACCCGATATCCCGCCCTGACGCCACAGCTGCCGGCGGCGTTCTGGTACGAGCGAGCGATCCACGACCTGGTGGGACTGGTGCCCGATGGGCACCCTCGGCTGGACCCGCTGGTGTTGCCGCACCGCAATGACGGCAGCCCGCTTCCGCGCCCCGGAGCGCCCGGTCAGCCGGCTCGGATCGACCCGGACGAGGGCGCGCTGTCCGTACATCTGCACGGCACCGGGGTGTTCACCATCCCGCACGGCCCGGTGCGATCCGGCGTGTTCGAATCGGTCGAGTACCTGGTGGAAACCCCCGGCGAGGACATCACGCACCTGCGAATCCGGCCGCACGCGAAGCACCGCGGGGTGCAGAAGCGGTTCGAGGGCATGACCGTCGAGGACGGAATGTTGCTGGCCGAACGGGTCGAAGGCATCGCGTCGGTGGCGCATGCGTTGGCCTTCGCGCACGCCGTGGAGACCCTCGCCGGTGCTGAAATCCCGGTCGCCGCCGCCATGATCCGGGTGCTGCACGCCGAACTGGAGCGCATCGCCAACCACCTCGACGTCCTGGGCAAGCTCACCGAGGCCGCCGGTCTCGCCGTGGCCACCGCGCGGTTCGGGCTGCACAAGGAGCACATCCTGCGGCTGGTGGGCGCGCTGTCCGGTAGCAGATTCGGCCGTGGCGTCGTGGTGCCTGGTGGTGTGACCGCGCTACCCCGGCTGCCCGCCCACCAGGTCACCACCGAACTCGATCGGCTGCAGCACGCCATCAACGGCGACGTGCGCGCGCTTCTGGACACCTCCTCCTTCCTGGATCGGGTCCGCACCACCGGACCGCTGGAACCCGAGCTGGCCCGCACCCACGGCGCGCTCGGCCCGATCGGTCGCGGCAGCGGCTACGCCGATGACTGCCGGGTGACCCGCCCCTACGACGGCTATCAGCAACTAGCCCCGCCACCCGTCCCGGTCCGTGGCGCGGGGGATGCGCAGGCTCGGATGCAGGTTCGGATAGCCGAGATCGAAACTGCGTTTCACCTTGCCCGGCAAGCGGTCGGACGGCTGCCCGATTGTGACACCGACCGGCTCAGCGTGGTCATGCAGGCGGGTGCGGGGCACGCCGTGGGATGGGCCGAAGCCCCCCAGGGCGAGGTGCTCTACCTTCTTGAACTCGATTGTCACGGCCAGATCGGTTACTGCGCACCGCGCTCCGCGTCGTTCCACAATCTCATGCTGTTCCCGTCAACTTTCGTCGGGGACGTCCTGACCGACTTCCCCTTCAACGAGGCCAGCTTCGGGCTGTCCATCGCCGGGTTGGTGATGTAGATGCCGTGGGCGCTGCGCGGCCTGCGCAATGGAGTGGTGACCACCCACTACCCCTGCCGGCTCGACCCCTATGCCGAAACCTTCCCCGCTGTGGTTCAACCGCTGGTTCCGGGCTCTTCCAACCTCGACGCCGCGCTGTGCCCGACCGGGGCGATCGGAACTCAATCCGAGTCGTTACGGGTCGACGCAGGCCGATGCATCCTATGTGGACGGTGCGTGCGGGAACGGCCGGACCTGTTCGGCTGGGTTCCCGGCAGCTGCACCGCACGGTTGAATAGGCAGGCCCTGGTCGTCCCGCAGCTCCCGGAAACCGCTGAGGCCGTCGAACTGCTTCGCCGCCAGCTCGCCGCCCGGATCCGGAGATTCCGCCGATCCCTGCACATCAGGCACGTTGATGCGGGCTCTGACGGATCGGAGGAGTGGGAAGTGCTCGCCCTGCTCAACCCCGTCTACGACGTGCACCGGCTGGGGATCTTCTTCACCGCCAGTCCCCGCCATGCTGACGTGCTACTGGTCACTGGGGCCGGGTCGCACGGCATGGCCGAGCCACTGCGCCGCACCGTGGAAGCGATTCCCCGGCCACTGGTGGTGATCGCCGCCGGGACCGACGCAGTCAGCGGCGGACTGGTCGGGCCCAGCTACGCGGTTGCTGAGGGGATCGGCGACCTGGTCGATGTTGATGTGTGGGTCCCCGGATCACCCCCGTCCCCGTTCAGCCTGCTGCATGCGCTGCTGCTGGCCGTCGGCCGGATCCCCCCGGAAGGTCGGTGAACCGCCGATGATGTGGCTGCTCGCCATCACCTTGCTGGCCTTGCTCGGCGCCGGCCTGATCGACCTGGTGGCTGGGGTGCGGTACGCCATGCCGCGCTCGGTGCCCTATCTGGTGGCTGCGGCAGCGTCGGTGCTACTGGTCGTGGTCGGTGCCGCAGGCATCTCCGGCGCGGGCGTTCGGCTGAGCCTGGACTCCACCTTGGGGTCTGGGGCACTGGGATCTGGGGCACTGGGCTTCGGCACTACGGCCCTGGCAGTGGATAGGCTGTCCGGGCTGTTCCTGGTGATCAGTTTTGCGGCAGCGGTACCGGTGAGCCTGGTGTGCGCGGCGTGGGTCTCTCGCCCGGGCCGGGTTCGGTACCGGACTCTGGCGGCGACGCACTGTCTGACCCTGGGATCGGTGGTCGTCATCATCACCGCCGACAACACCTTTTTGTTCCTGCTCGCCTGGGAGCTGCTCACGATCGCGTTCTACCTGCTGGCTGGTTTCCAGCGGACCAAGGCTGACCGCGCCGACGCGGCGATCATCACTGTCACCCTTGGCAAGGTGAGCGGCGCGGCGCTGCTGCTCGGCTTCTTGCTGCTCGCCGCCCGCGCGGGAGGCTTCAGCTTCGCCCAGCTCGCGTCGGTGCCACGTTCTGGGCTGCGCGATGCAGCGTTCGCCCTGCTGGTCGGCGGGTTCGCCGTCAAGGTCGGGCTGGTCCCGCTGCACGTCTGGATGCCGCGGGGCTACCGAGCCGCTCCCGGGCCGCTGCGCGCGGTGATGGCCGGGGTGGCCGTCAACGTCGGCTTCTACGGGATGTGGCGCACCCTGGAGCTGCTACGGGTACCGCCCGGCTGGCTGGCGGTGATCATCCTGTTACTGGGCGGGTTCACAGCGTTGCTGGGCATCGCGCACGCCACTGTGCAGACCGATCTGGCCGAGGTGGTGGCGTACTCCAGCATTGAAAACGGCGGCCTGATCAGCGTCGGCTACGGCGTCGCCTTGGTCGGGGCCGCCACGGACCGGCCGCCGCTAGTCGCCGTGGGGCTGCTCGCGGCGACCCTGCAGGTGGTGGCGCACGCGCTGGCCAAGTCGCTGCTGTTCTCGGCCACGTCCGGGTTGGAGGATGCGACGGGCACCACTGAGCTGGAGTCGTTGCGCGGCGTGGGACATCGCCTGCCCGCCAGCGGAACGGGTCTGGCCGTCGGGGCGCTCACGCTGGCTGGCCTGCCGTTGACAGTGGGGTTCGTGTCGGAGTGGTTTCTGCTGGAGTCGCTCATGCAGCAGTTCCGGATCGGTCGGCTGTCGTATGCGCTACCGCTAGCGCTGGCTGGCGCCTTGGTCGCCATTACCGCCGGGTTCGCCGCGGTGGCGTTCGTCCGGATCGTGGGGCTCATCGTGCTCGGGCCTAGGGGACCGGCAGAAGCGATCCGCAGCCGTGACGTCGGCCCGCTGGGCACGGCCGGTCTAGCCCTACTTGGGGTGGGATGCGTGGGCGTGGCCGCGGTCGCCCCGCTGTGGCTCCGGGTGCTGATCGCTGGGCTCGACCCCGTGGTGGGGCGAGACGTCGCCGCCGGGGCGCTGAAATCGGAGTGGGTGCTGCAGCCGGTGTACTCGGAGTTCTCCGCCCTGTCGCCGTCCTGGCTCGTCATCGTGATGCCGGTGCTGCTCCTTGGGGTGCTGGGCATGAGCGTCGCCTTCGGGCGCGGCCGTGTGTTCGCGGTACGCCGGGTCCCGGCCTGGCGCTCGGCAACCGGCGGGGTGGCCGGCGAGAATCAGTACACCCCCTTCGGGTTCGCCAATCCGACTCGCAAAGTCCTGGCCAACCTGCTGCTCACCCGATCGACGATCACCGTGCTCGAACGGGAGACCGGCGGCCGCACCGGCGATCCACACCGCAGTGCCGCAGGAGCCCACCTCGGCTACACCAACGATGTCGTCGAGGTGGTCGAACGGTTCCTGCTCCGCCCACTGCACCGGCCGCTCCTGCTGGCCGTACGCGGTGCGAAGAGACTGCAGAACGGCCGGCTGGACGCCTACCTCGGCTACATGTTGATCGCGTTGCTCGCCGTGCTCGCAGTCGTGGCCGGGCTTGCGTGAGACATGAACTCGACGCGACCGAACGTTCCTACCGAGGGGGCACGGTGGGAACGGGATGGATGCTCACCGATTACCGGCATGGCGGATGCTGCGCCGCAGCGACATGCCGAGCAGGACGAGCACCGTCACCGGCAGGAACCACCAGGCCGGCACCCGGGCGGCGGCGAGCCCGGCGGTGACTGCCAGCGCGGCCACGACACCCGCCGCGACCCGCCAGTCATCCCCGACGATGAAGTCCCACCAGAACGCGCCGAAGCTGCGCAGCCAGCGACCCACACTGCCCATCACACCGCCTCCACCGGTTCGGTCACTGGCGGCGACCCCGGCACACGGCGGTCGTGAGCCCGGCGCAGCAGGGCGACGAACACCAGCGCGGTGATCGCGACGACCGCGATGACTCCCAGCAGCGCCGCGTCGCCACCGGGCCAGTGGGCCCCGGCGCCTTCCGCTCCCCAGAAGGTACCGAAGGAGGTCAGCAGCACCCCGACCGCGAACTTCAGAGTGTTCTCCGGTACCCGGGTCAGGGGGCCGCGCACGGCGATCCCGACGACGGTGACGAGCACGACGGCGATGCCAGCGCCAAGCATAGCGAGCGGGATGCTGCCCTGGTTGGAACCGAACGTCACCACGATGAACACCACTTCGAGGCCTTCGAGCAGCACACCCTTGAACGACAGGGTGAACGCGTACCAGTCGTCGACCGCGGCGCGGCGGGTCCGTCCGGCCGCGCGGGCGGCGGCAAGCTCACGGGCGTAGATCGCGTCCTCGTCGTGCAATGCCTTGAACCCCGACGCCCGCAGGATCGCCTTGCGCAGCCAACCCAGACCGAAGATGAGCAGCAGACCACCGACAACAAGGCGCAACGCGCCCAGCGGCACGAAGGTCAGTGTCGACCCGAGCGCGGCCACGATCGCCGCGAGGGCCAGCAGAGCGGCGCCCACACCCTGCACCGCCGAGCGCCAGCCCCGGCTGACCCCGACCGCAAGAACGATGGTCAGGGCCTCGACCGCCTCCACGGCGCAGGCCAGGAAGACAGCGAGGACGAGCAGAACATCCCGCATCCGCATCCGCCTTCCCCGCGGCCCTCGTGCCTGGTGAGCGCCGCTGCAGCGAATCTAACCGGTGCCGGCCATCATCGATGCTGTGGCTCCACCGTCTCAACCGTCTGTACAGGAGCGGGGTGGGCCGCGACCAGGGGGTGCAGGCGGGTGCCGGCCATCCGGTCAGCAAGTCGGCGGACCGCCGGCCGCGCCACGACGACCACCACCACACCGATCACGACGCCCATCACCAGCCCCGCCGCGGCGTCGCTGGGATAGTGCACCCCCGTGTACACGCGGGTGAAGGCCAGCAGCAAGGCCACCGCGGCCGCCGGCACCGCCCAGCGCACCCCGAGGAACGCCAGACCAGCCACAAACGCGCCCGCCAGCACACAATGATCACTCGGGAACGAGTAGTCGTGCGCGCAGGTCAACAGCACCTCCACGTGCGACAGGACCTGGCACGGCCGTGCCCGCCCCACCGCGGGGGAGATCAGATCCTGGTTGACCAGCAGCGCGACCACGGTGCCCACGCCGGCGCACACCACCGCCGACACCATCGGCACCGACCTGTCACGTCGGCGGCCCACCAGATAGCCGGCGACCAGCATCCCGGTGAGAACGACGAGCCCGCCCCACAGGGCGTAAGCGGCGAAAACGTCATGCAGCCACGGCGTCTGCCGGGCGAACGCGTTCACCTCGAGATACCACCACAGGTCGACACCCACGCCTGTTCCTCCTCACCCTCAACCTCGGGTTAATGGTCTGTGGGCGGTGGCTAGACGACGCGTCGGATCACGGTCAGTCCCCTGGTGTAGATCCGGCGCTTGGCCACTGGGTGGCCGGACTGTGACGACTCGATGAGCATGCCGTCCCCGGCGGCCATCGCGACGTGTCCGACACCACCACCGTAGGAGTAGAAGATCAGGTCACCGGGTCGGATCTGCGACAAGCTCACCCGGGCACCGACCAGCGACTGTGCGGCGGCGGTGCGGGGCAGGTACAGCCCGGCCTGGCGGTAGGACCACTGCACCAGCCCGGAGCAGTCGAATCCGCCCGGTCTGCTGCCGCCGCTGCGGTAGCGGGTGCCGCGCTGCGACAGTGCCGCGTCCAACGCCCGCAGCGCGATGAAGTCGGCCTGGCCGACGGGCCGGGCCGCGGTGCTGCTGCCGGGCAGCGGTGCGGCGGCCGCGCTGCCGGCGAAGGCCAGGACACCGCCGGCGGCCAGGGTCACTGCCGCCAGCGCAGTCGGTAAGTGGGGATGCGAGGACGGTTTGGCGTGCTTACCACGAGACACTGAGTACCCCTCGGATGTTGCCCAGCCCGGAGTCTGGGGGCCGTGGGTGGCTGTGTGAGTGCCTCAACATTCCTGCACAGATCACGCTCCGGCTGGCGGAGGCCCGCGGGCGCACGTCGCTCAGCGGTCCTCCATCAGCGGTGAACGGTCGGTAACCGGGTGGTGTCCGTGCGTAATCGCGGCAATTCACCGCACCCTGAGCAACACGTTCAGCGGGCTGGCACGTCGCGACGGGACGGCCTGCGCAGCACAACCAGGGTGACGGCCAGCAGAGCAATCCCGCACAGCAGCATCGCCAGCGGCACGCCAAGCGAGTCGGCGAAGAAGTGCCCGACAGTCCAGGGCAGGTAACCGAATCCGCCGGCGAGACCGACCACGGTCAGCGGTGTCCGGTCGGTTCCGATCCCCACCGCCACGAACACCACCGCCGCGACCAGACCAAGCAGGGGTGCGGCGTCGGACCATTCACCCGCGGTGATCCCCGAGCCGGCCAGGACCCCGATACCGCCGCCGGCCAGGGCCAGCACCGGCGGGGCCAGTACCGCTATCCAGCCTGCGGCCACCCATACGGCTCCTGCCGCCGCGACGGCCAAGCCGACCGCGCCTCCCCCGCCAGCCAGACTCGCCGTAGCACCGGCCGTAGTGAGCACACCGGCAAGGCAGGCCAGGTGCTGTGCCGGCCGGTCCCGCAGCTGCCACAACAGCGCCGCGTGCACCGCCGCCGCCGCACCTGCCGACAGCCACACCGCAGACTCCCCGGCGTGGGCGACGTCCCAGACAACCTCACCGGCGAACGCCGCCACCGCCGCCGTGGAAGCGAACCACAGCGCGCCGCGCAGCCTGATCAGCGCGGGCGCGGACCCGTCACCGATCGGCGCCCCCACCAGCCAGGTGGCAACGGCTACCGCGGCAAGCAGCCCAAGCCGCCCGGCGGTGGGCACGTCGCGCCAGTACTGGATGGCGAGCGTCACCGCCCCCGACAGCGCGAGCAGCCCGCCGAGGTAGCCCAACGCCTCGGTCACCGGCAGTCGAAGACCGCCGCCTGACGCCTCCCCACGGGTTCGCTCGGCAGCGAGCACGGCCTGCGCTTGGTCGGCAGTGAGGATCTGGGCTTCGACGGCACGCCGCAGGGCCCCGGCAAGGTCATCGGGACGGTGGTTGCGCTGCGAAGTCATACCGAGCTCCTCATCCGCTCGACAGCAACACCCGGCCGATGAGCAGGACGCCACTCACGGCACTCACCGCCAACACTGCCCGCCGCGTCCAGCCGTCGTCGAGAAACCGGCGCGCCGGGCCGGAGAGCGCGAACCCGACCAGCAGGAAAGGCGCGAGCAGCACGGTACTCGCCAACGACTCTCCAGAGACCTGGCCTGCGGCGGTCAACGCGATGATCGACGTCGCCGACCCCAGGACGAAGTAGCCGCCGATCGTGCCTCGGACCCGTGGTCCTGCCGCGTCTTGATACAGCAACGCGATAGGGGGGCCGCCGATCGACGCCGCGGTACCCCCAGCTCCGCTGGCGAGCCCGGCCAGCATGAGAGAGGCTGGTCGTGGTCGTGGGCGCCAGGTCAGTAACGAGAGCACCACGCAGGCGAGCACGCTGAGCCCGACCAGGAGACTGAAGACCCGTTGCGATAACGCCACCACGGCCAGCACACCGAGTCCCGTACCGGGCAGCCGCCCCAGCATCGCCCAGCCGATCCCCGGCCAGTCTGCGTGGCGCCCGTCCCGGATCACCGCGAGCACGGCGTGCCCGGAGGTCAGCAAGATCAGCGGAACCGGCATGAGCCTGGGGTCGACCAATGCCAACAATGGTGCGGCCACCAGCGCCATCCCGTACCCCACCGCGCCCTGCACCAGCGCACTCAACGCGATCACCAGACCGGCTGCGATGATCATGAGATCACTCGTTCGATAGGCTGGGTAGCCACAGCACGCACAGATCGTCGAGCCGGCCGCCCTCCGATACTGGCACCGATTCGCGCGGACCACGTGTTGCGGTCAGTATGAGTGACGTGCTCACCATCACCTTGAACAACAACGTAGGAATCCCCCAGCTCGGCTTCGGTGTGTTCCAGGTGCCGCCGGAGGACACCGAACGGGTGGTGTCCATCGCGCTGGAGACCGGGTACCGCAGTATCGACACCGCGGCGGCTTACCAGAACGAGGAGGGCGTCGGGCGGGCGATCGCGTCATCCGGGTTGGCTCGCGACGAGGTCTTCGTGACCACCAAGCTGTGGAACTCCGACCACGGCTACGACCAGGCGCTGCGCGCATTCGACGCCAGCACCCGGCGGCTGGGCCTGGATGCCGTGGACCTCTACCTCATCCACTGGCCGGTGCTTGCCACCGACCGGTACGTCGAAACCTGGAAGGCGCTGGAAAAGCTGGCCGCGGACGGCCGGGTGCGGGCGATCGGAGTGTCCAACTTCACCGTCGAACACCTCCGGCGACTGTTCGCCGAGACCGGCACGGTGCCCGCCGTCAACCAGGTTGAACTGCACCCGCACTTCCAGCAGACCGAGCTGCGCGCGGAGCACGCCGAGCACGGGATCGCCACCGAGGCGTGGAGCCCGCTGGGTCAGGGCGCGGCGCTATCCGACGCCACCATTACCCGGCTCGCCAAGCAGCACGGCGTGACCCCGGCTCAGGTGGTGCTGCGCTGGCACCTGCAGCTCGGGAACATCGTGATCCCCAAGTCGGTGACCCCCGAGCGGATCCGCGAGAACTTCGACGTCTTCAGCTTCGACCTCTCCGTCGAAGGCCTCTCTGCGATCGCAGACCTGGATACCGGCCGCCGCATCGGCCCCGACCCCACCACGTTCAACATGCGCTGACGCACTCGTGAGTGGGAAACAGTGTTATAACACTGTTTCCCACTCACGAGTGCGTCAGCGCAAGATGGCGGTGATGGCGGCGAGGAGAGTGGTGAGGGGGCGCGTTTCGGCGTTGTGGCCCATCAAGCCGATTCGCCAACCTGTGCCCGCTAGTGGGCCCAGGCCGCCGCCGACCTCGATGTTGAAGTCTTCTCGTAAGACCTTGCGAGTCGCGGCGTCGACCACACCATTGGGCAGTCGGGCCGCGGTGAGCTGCGGTAACCGGTGCCCTTGCTCGGCGAACACTTCGAAACCGAGCTTAGGAAGGGCGGCCTGGAGGCGTTCACCCACCCGGGCATGGCGCTCCCACACCGCTGGGAGACCCTCGGCCAGCAACCTGCCCAGTCCCGCGTGCACCGACGAGATCAGTGTGGAACTCGCGGTGTGGTGGTAGTGAGGCGGATCGCCCTGGTAGTAGGCATCTAGCAGGCTGAGGTCCTGGTAGAACGAGCAGACCGGCCGTTCCCGGTCCCGGATCCGTTGCACCGCTCGCTCGGACAGCGTCACCGGCGCGATTCCCGACGGTGCACCCAGGCACTTCTGGGTCGCCGAGTAGCAGGCGTCGACGCCCCAGGCGTCAACTTCGACTGGGATCCCACCCAATGAGGTGACGGTGTCCACCAGCAGCAACGTGCCGGTGTCCTGCAAATCGCGCAGCGGGGCGATCTGGTTGCGCACCCCGGTGGAGGTCTCGGCGTGCACCACCGCGACGAGCCGAGCCTGCGGCGCCTGACGCTGAGCGTCGAGCAACTGCTCGGGATCCAGGGCCCGCCCCCAGGGGGCGTGCACGGCCTGCACCTGCGCACCCACCCGGCGAGCCACCTCGCACAGCCGTTCGCCGAAGTAGCCGTTCACCCCGACGATGGCCAGATCGCCAGGCTCGAGCAGGCTGGCCAGGCACGCCTCCATGCCCGCCGACCCGGTGCCGCTCACCGGCAGGGTGAGGCGGTTGCGGGTGCCGAAGACCGTCCGCATTCGTTGCGCGGTGTCGGCAACCAGGGCGAGGAACTCCGGGTCCAGGTGCCCGAGCACCGGCCGGCTCAACGCCTCCATGGCCTCCGGGTAGGGATTGGATGGTCCGGGTCCGAGAAGTAGCCGATCAGGGTGCACAGCTCGATCTTGCCACGCCTGTCGTACTGTCGCCCTGATGGACAGCCTGTGCAGCGTGCGGCAGTGGCCAGTCGATACGGTGGCCGCCACCGTGGTGGACTCGCGCGGTGTCGTGGTAGGCAGCTACGGGCCGCAGGACCGTCCGTTCCCGCTCGCCTCGGTAACCAAGCTGCTCTCCAGCTACGCGGTGCTGCTGGCCGTGCAAGAGGGCGGGCTGGACTGGCACCACCCGGCCGGGCCGCCAGGAGCCACCGTGCGCCACCTCATCTCGCACGCCTCCGGGCTGGAATACGACACGTCGCGGCTCTCCGCGGCGCCGGGCACCAAACGGATCTACTCCAACACCGGGTTCGTGGTGCTGGCCGACACGGTGGCGTCGTCGTGCGGTATCGCTTTTGCTGATTACCTGATCGAAGGTGTCTTCCAGCCGCTGGGGATGTCCTCGACGCAGCTGACCGGTTCCGCCGCGACCGGCGCGGTGTCCACCTGCGCGGACCTGGCCCGGTTCGCCGCCGAGCTGCAGGCGCCGACACTGCTGGCGCCGGAGATCCTCACCGAGGCAACCCAGGTGACCTACCCGGGCCTGGACGGGGTGGTGCCCGGCTTCGGCATGCAGCGTCCCAACGACTGGGGATTGGGCTTCGAGTTGCGGGACCACAAGAGTCCACACTGGACGGGTAGCCGGAATTCGCCCACGACCTTCGGCCATTTCGGCCGATCCGGCACGTTCCTGTGGGTGGACCTGGTAGCCGGCGCCGCCTGCGTCGCGCTCACCACCCGCGACTTCGGCCAGTGGTCCCGCGACGCCTGGCCCCCCTTCTCCGACGCCGTCCTCGCCGAGCTCGCCACCCGCTGAGCCAGACCCTGGCGTTCCCGAACTCCACAGGAGAGCTGTTTGGGCATCCGCGGGGGACTCTGCTGTGCAGTTCGGGAACTGTGGAGCGGTGCTCGGGGTCGGGACTACGGCTGCAGGAGCTGGAAGTGGGTGCCCTGGTCGTCTATGCACTCGGCGATGCGGCCGTAGGGCTGCTGTTGCGGCTCGCCGGCCTGGCCACCGTGGTCGCGGACGGCGGTGAGGGCGGCGGCCAGGTCGTCGACCTGGTAGACCGGTTCGATCCCCGGCGCCGCCGCGCCGCCGTGCATCCCGGCGGGCGGGTTGGTGCCCTGGATCTGCCAGCCGTCCTCGACCCGGCCGGGGCTGAAGGTCCAGCCCAGCACGGCGCCGTAGAAGGCCCGGGCCCGTGCGGTGTCGGCGACCGCGTGACTGAGGTAGGCGAGATCGCCATGTCGGGAAGTGGGTGCCGCAGCGCGGATCATCCAGCGGTGCCCGAACGGGTCGATGATGATGCCGGTGCGCCCGTAGGGTTGATCGGTGACCGGGCGCTCCAGCTCCGCCCCGAGTTCCACCGCACGCCGAACCACCGCATCAGGGTCGGGAACCTGCAGGTGCAAGAAGGCGCTGAACCCGTGCACCGGCTGCGGAGCCGACCCGCCGGGGGGGCCACCGGCGAGCATCAGTACCGAGTCCCCGATGACCAGCTCGGCGTGACCGATTCCGCCGTCTGGCATCAGGTACGGCTCCCCGCGCCGTCGAGCCCCCAAGGCGTCGACGTACCAGTCCAGCGCCCGGTGACCGTCATCAAAATCAAGCATGGGAGTGAGGCTGCGCAGTGGGACGTCGACAGCGCGCTCGGTGGTGGTCATGGGAGCTCCTTGAGGTGCGAGCAGGGCGCTCTCCAAACGAGAGCGCAACCCTGCGGCGAACGCCGGGTCGGGATCGACCGGCGTGATGGGCTGCCTGAGCACCCGGAACGGATCGGAGCGCGGATCGGTCATCGCAGCGCCTCCGGGTCCTCATAGGCCGCGCGAAACGCGGCGCGGGCGCGGACCAGCAGAGCCTCGGTGGCATGCACGGTGCGTCCCAAGTGCCCGGCGACCTGCGCAACCGGCAGGCCGTCGAGGTAGCGCAGGGTGAGCGCCGCCCGGTGATGCGGGCCCAGCGCGTCGAGCACCTGATGGGCCACCACGGTGTCGATCTCGACGTCCCACGGGTCTTCGGTCTCGCCGCCGGTGGCGTGCGCCAGGCGAAGACCACGCTGCTCGCGCTCGGCCCATCGCCAGTGGTCGGCGAGCTTGTGCCGAGCGACCCCGATCAGCCAGCCGGTGGTGATCGGCGGAGTGGGCTGCTTGCGGGCAGCGGTAACCGCCGCGAGGAAGGTCTCCGCGGTGAGATCCTGAGCCAGCGCGCGGTCCCGGCAGCGGGCCAGCAGGTAACCGTGGACCTGCGGCAACGCCGAGTCATAGATGTCCAGCAACCCCAGTGCCGGATCCGGCCGCGCCCGTGGTTGCTCCCTCACACCCTCATCGTCGTCTCGGGAACTGGTTCTCCGACGGGCTAGCCGCCGAATTTCCGGTGTCGAAGGACCTACATACCTCGTCGATCTCGGCAAGCACGGCCATCTTGTCCTCCTGGATCATGAATGAGCCACGGGCGCCGTTTCGGGCGAGATCACCGAGATCAGCCGGCGTGAGCCCGAGCCCGTACGCGACGCGGTACTCGTTGGTGAGGTCGGTGCCGAACATCGGAGGGTCATCGGAGTTCAGCGTCACCATCAGCCCGGCGTCGAGCAGTGCCGGTAGCGGGTGCGGGCCGTGGGTCTCGCCGGCATGCGGCACGCTGTGCAGGCCAGCGTCGCGGGCCCGGTCGAAGACCGCCGCGAACGGGTCCCGGTCCACCTCGATACCCCCGACGTTGAAGCCGATGACGCTGTCCAGATCGGCCTCCAAGACCGCGTCGAGGGTTCGCTCCCCGCAGCCAGCCCCGTAGTGGCCGGGAAAGTCTGCCAGCCACCGCAGCCGGATTCCCCATTCACGCTCGGCAGCTTGGCGGCCGCTCTCGAGGCCGCCGAACACGTGCTCCGGTGGAATCCCGCGGTCCAGATGAAGCCCGGGGGGTGACGATCACTTCGGCATAGCGGACGTTCTGTGCGGCAAGGGTCGCCGCGGTCTGCTCGACCAGCAACGCGAAGTCCTGCTGGTCGCGCAGCGTCTGGACAGCGGCCAGGTACACGTCGACGAAGTGTGAAAAGTCGCGGAACTCGTACCACTCCCGCACCTCCTCAAGCGATGCCGGCAACCCCAGTACGCCGTGCTTGGAAGCTAGCTCAAGCAGCAACGCGGGCTGCATCGATCCTTCGAGATGAACATGGAGCTCGACTTTGGGCAACGCCGCGATCAGTGCCTCCACAGAGACCCACTCGTGAGTGGGAAACAGTGTTATAACACTGTTTCCCACTCACGAG
>DATAWX010000195.1:0-9504 GCA_036266995.1 Pseudonocardiaceae bacterium
CGTCGAAGACCTCATGGCGGCCAAGTCCCGCGGCGAGAAGTGGGCGATGCTCACCGCGTATGACTACTCCACGGCCGCGCTGCTCGACGCCGCCGGAATACCAGTGCTGCTGATCGGCGACTCGGCGGCCAACGTGGTCTACGGCTACGACACGACGCTACCGGTGACCATCGACGAACTGGTGCCCTTGGTACGTGGCGTGGTCCGCGGGGCGCGCCGTGCGCTGGTCGTCGCCGACCTGCCCTTCGGCTCCTACCAATCGTCCCCAACCCAGGCCCTGGAGACTGCCACCCGTTTCTTCAAAGAGGCCGGCGCGCACGCGGTGAAGCTGGAGGGGGGCCGCCGGGTGGTGCCCCAGATCGAGGCGTTGGTCGCGGCCGGCGTGCCGGTGATGGCCCACCTCGGGCTGACTCCGCAATCGGTGCACATGATGAGCGGTTACCAGGTGCAGGGCCGGGGCGAGCAGGGCGAGGGCCTCCTCGACGACGCCAAAGCCCTGGAAGCCGCCGGGGCGTTCGCCATCGTGCTCGAAGTGGTGCCCGCCGAGTTGGCCGCGCGAATCACCGCGGCGGCGAGTGTGCCCACCATCGGGATAGGTGCAGGACCGGCATGCGACGCACAGGTCATGGTGTGGCAGGACATGGCGGCCTTCCACCCAGCCCCCGGCCCGGTGCCGAAATTCGTCAAGATCTACGCCAGACTCGGCGACGGGCTGCGAGACGCCGCGTTCCACTTCGCCGAAGATGTCCGCTCCGGCGCGTACCCGGGTCCGGAACACACCTACCACTGAACTGTCCCGGGGATCAGACGCCGGTGATCCGGATTCCGGCGTGGGTGTGGTGTCGCCGGTTGATCGCGATGAGGTTGGCGGTCAGCGCCTCCACTTGGCGGGCGTTGCGCAGCCGTCCGCCGTAGATGCCACGCACACCGGGTATCGCGTCGGCGAGGGCACGTACCTGATCCGTGGCTGCCCGGTCGTCGCCCAGTACCAGCACGTCGGTGTCCACGCGGCTCACCTCGGGATCATCGAGCAGCACCGCGGAGACATGGTGGAACGCGGCGGTCACCCGAGACTCGGGCAGCAGCGCCTCAGCCTGCTCGGCGGCGCTGCCCGGTGGCACGTCGAGCGGGTAGGGACCCCGACTGTCGAATCCGAGCGGGTTCACACAGTCAATCACGATCTTGCCGGCCAACGGCGCACGCAGCGATGTGATAAACGCTGCGTGGCCATCGAAGGGCACCGCCACCAGGACCAGGTCCGCCTCCGCCGCACAGTCGACGTTATCGGCTCCGCGCACCCGCTGGGAGCCGGCACGCTCCCGCAACGAGGCCGCGGTCTGCTCGGCCCGACCCACCTCCCGGGAACCGATCACCACCGACAGGCCGCGCAGCGCCCACCGGTAGGCCAACCCCCGGCCCTGCGGACCAGTGCCACCGAGCACCCCGATAGTCAGCTGGAACAGGTCCGCCTGGGTCACGGGCTGATGGCCGGCGGACGCCGGGTTATCGGATCCAAGCAAGACACCAGGACCTGCCTGGACTGTGGATCCGATACCACGACGTCGTCGCGGTCCCGGTACACCAGCTCTCCGGTGGTATCGATCTCGAGCAGGTAACCGGCTTCGGCGAGCTGACCCTCGTCCAGGTCGACCAGGCGTTCGACTCGGCTGGGCACCACGCGGTAGATCGGCCACGGCAACTCGCCACAAGTCCGATGCAGCTCATCGATGAGATAGGCCATCTGCTGCTGCCAGGGTAGGGGCATCTCCTCGGCCAGTGACCGGGGCAACACCACATAGTCCTCGTCGACACCCAGCTTGGCCCCGTCCAAGTGGTCCCGTAGCGGAGTAGCCGAAGCCGGCCGCCGGGTTGGCCGCGGGATCGGGTCTGATGCGTACATCTACACCTCCGGATCTCAGGCCTTCGCGACCGGCACACCTGGCCGGACCGCGAGCGGCATCAGTTCGCGCTCATCGAAGTTCACCGCTCGTTGCCGCAGCGGCACCGTCTGATTCGCCGCCTCGACCATGCGGCCGTTACCCAGGTACATCGCAACGTGATGGATGGTATCCGGGTTAGTCGTGTCATATCCCCAGAACAGCAGGTCCCCCGCCTGCGCCTGGCGCACCGGCAGCTGGGTACCGGCCCAGTACTGCTGCGACGCCACCCTGGGCAGCGTGACACCCGCCGACTGGTAGGCCCGCAGCATCAGCCCCGAGCAGTCATAGGCATTGGGCCCGGTAGCACCCCAGACGTAGGGCTTGCCCACTTCACCCAGCGCGTAGGCAATCGCGCGTCCAGCGATCTCGGAGGGCGCCGGGAGCGGTGTGCTGCAGGAGGCTTTGACGAACTCCGTGACGTCCCCGCCCACGGCACCGATCACGTTGACGGCCAGCGGTTCCCATTTGTGGTAGCGGTCCGGGAAGGCCGACCGCTCGATGTACTGCGCCGAGTCCCCTGGACGCTGGGTTTCCCAGCCGGGCACCATCAGCAGCTTGTCGTAGAACTTGTTGATCTCGTAGACCGGATCGGTGACCTGAGCGACGCTGCCCCAGCCCTGGGAGGGACGCATCTGGAAGATGCCCAGCGAATCCCGGTCGCCGTAAGACAGGTTATGCAGCCGGGACTCCGTCATCCCTGCCTGGATGGCGATCTGCCAAGCCCGTGGCGGCAACCGGCGCTGCTTGCCGATAGCGATGATCTGCTCGACGATGGCCCGCTGTTCGGCATCGAGATCGCTGACCCGGACGGCCACCCGAGGCGCTTCCCGCGGATCAGTAGCCGCGACGACCGAGCCGCACGGCGCACCGAACATGAAGTCGCCGGAACCGACGCCGCCGAGCAGGGTGGAGATCGCGGCCAACGCGATAAGAGCGCCGAGCACACCCACCACCAAGAGCCCGACTAGCCACCGGCGCACGGCTCAACCCGCCCGCTCGTAACTGGCCACCCGCCAGCCGGCCGGGGTGGAGACCAGCAGCAGCCGCACCACCACCGCGCTGGTGGGCACGTCCACCTCGACCGAACTCTCCCCCGCGCTGACGGTCCGCGGCGCCTCGGTGATCTGCGCCGCGGGCACGTTCGCCGGGTTGACCGACTGAAGTTCGGGCAGCAGGTCGTCAGTGCTGTAGGGGCGCAGCTGCTCGGCCCAGCGCGCCGGGGTGATGCCCTTGGGGACGGTAAGAAACCCATTCACCCAAGAGCGCGCGACGGTCAGCGCGGCGGCCGGGGCCGGGGAGCCCGGGGGCAGCGCCGAAGACTGCCGGGCAGCGCCGCCATCGGCCAGCGCCGAGCGTGGGGCCAGAGCAATCGAGCCCTTGTGCTTAGCGCTGATCGCCGGCGCTGTGCGGGTCGCGCCACCCTGGTTGTCGGGCAACGCCCGCCCGAGCCCGAGACCCATCGCGACGAGCGCCAACACGGTGGCGGCGAGATGCTTGGGCGAACGTACCGGCCAGCCCCAGAATCGGCGGTAGACGGCGGTGCGGCCGCGGTGGGTCCGGATCGGCACGCGCGCTCCCCGGTCAGTCCGTGATCCGGGCGCTGCTGCCGTCAGTGCTGTTCAACCCGGCTTCCGACCGGGCTTCCGAGCCGACTTCCAGACCGGCTGATGGCCGGTACACCACCCACACCGGTCGCCCGGCCACCTCTTCCAGCCCTGCCTCCTGCGGTGCGCCCCGTGAGCTGCCGACCGCCGAAGGCACGTACACCGGCTCCTCACCGGCGCGAGAGCGGCTGCTCGCGGGCACCGTGAACCCGGTCGGCACCGCAGCCATCCGATCCGGCCGCAACACGCTCCTGCCCGACCCGGTCAATGCGCCGACCCCCGAGTCGGGGCTGGCAGGAGCGGCGGGACGGCGGGTACCGAGAGCAGGCGTGGCCGCCGAGCCAACCCCGATACGGTCCATCCGCCCGGCCGTGACGATCACCGGCGCATCAGCCTCTGGACGCACCCTGCTGCCAGCGGCGGAATCTACGGTCGGTGCCCCCGGATCCGTCTCGGTGCCACGCGCCTCCTCCCAGAACCGCTCCGATGGGCTGGCCTCGACATCCGGCCCGCGCCGCCGCAGCCGGGCCAGCAGACCCGGGGGCGCTGCGGGTAGCGCACCACCCACCGCGCCGACCGCGAGCTCGGTCATCTGCCACATCCGCCGAACCGGGCGTGCCACCAGCAACAACACCACGGTGATCATCCCGGCGAGCAGCATCTGCGCGAGCACCGACATGTTGCGGGTGGGGTCGAAAACCCACACCATCACCAGCGTGTGCAGTGCGGCCAGCGCTGACAGCACCACGATGTTGAGCAGCGCGGCACCGACAGCGCGGCCGACGCCGCGCAGAATGTCGTGGTACAGGATTGCGATCAGACCGATGATCGGGCCGAGCAGGATCACCACTCGCAGCAGCACCTGAGCCAGCAGCAACGCCGCCTGCGCGAGCAGTTGGAACAGGCCGAACATCACCGCCTGGAGGGCAGCCAGGAATCCAACGCCGATCCGGTTGCCGTCCACCCCCTGGAAGTAGCCGTAGGCGCTGCCCGTCCGGTCGGCGATCGCCTTGTACTCCTGTTTCTTGCGATCCGCGACACCGGATTTCGGATCGTCCGCGCCGTCGGCGATCTCCTGTTTGGTGTAGGCCTGCGCACGAAGGAGGTCACGACCGAGCTGGGCGGCCTGCGGACCGTCCGGGGAACCGAATTCCCCGCGTAGCCAGTTGCGGTAGATGATCTGGTCGTGCAGCAGGGTCGGTAGCGCATCGCGCTGGTCGATACCGACCTCGTGCAAGAACCCGCTGCGCACGTCGTTACTGCCCTGGACCAAGATCCCGTCGAGCACCTGGGTGTACAACAGCGGGGTCAGGTAGGTCGCGGCCGCCAGCCAGATGCCGGCCAGCGCCCACGCCGCACGTTTGCTGACCGCGGCGAGGTCGCCGCGCCAGATCGATCGGAACAGCACGATTGCCAGCAGCACTGCGACCAGCCCGAACCAGGGTGCGTAAACGCTGTCGTACAGCGCGACCGTGCCCGAGACGATCAGGTCGTTCAACGGAGCCAGCAGGCCCCCATCGGACAGCGCGTAGTGCAGCCCGTTGGTGGCGCCGATGATCGCCTTGCCGACGTCGAACAGCAGGTTGCCGGTCCAGGTGTCGATCACCGCATTCGGGTTGCGCAGGCCCGAAGGTCCACAGCCCAGGTCATAGGTGTGCCACACCAGTCCGGCGTAACCGACCTCGTGGTACGCGCTGTTGGGCGCGCCGGCCTGCAGCGGGGTCGGATCGATGGCGCCGACCATGCCGGAGCCGGGCCGTTCCGGATTGGGCGGCTGTTTGCAGTCGTCGGTTCCCGGGACCTGAGCCAGCGCTGCTGACCCCCACGCGGTTGACGGGCTGAGCAGCGCGATGGCCACCGTCAACCCGAGCAGCGCCAGCAACGCCGCGACCCGCCTGCCGCGCAGCACCCGGAGTGTCATGCTCGCGTCCTGACCGCCGCCGCCGGACCGATCCCCGGGCGTCCGGGGCTCTGGTCCTCTTCAGGCGCGAGGTCGGCCGTGCTGGGCAGCTCCACATCCGGCGAACTCCCGCGCAACGCATCCGGCGTGGTGTCCAGCGCTGTGCACAGATGTTCCAGGTGGGCTCCGGAGAAGTCCACCCGCACCCGCTCCACCCCACCGGCGCCGTCGCCGAAGATGAACTGCCGGGGTGCCCTGTCTCGTTCGGTCGCCATCCGGTCACCACCTGGGCGACGCCCCAGCGAGGCCACCACCTGCTCGTATCCAACCCCGACGGGAACCTTGAGCAGACGCAGCGCGTCGGCCTGTGCGGGCCCGTCGTCCAGCCTCCCGACGAAGACCGAGTCCAGCAGCGACACGAAACCCTGGATTTTCAGGAAGTCCGCCGGGACCTGCGATGACAGCAGCACCCGCACGTTCCACTTGCGAGAGTCCCGGGCGAAGCGATTCATCAACACCCGGCCGGTGGGAACCTCGGACAGGAAGAACGCCTCATCGATCCAGACCCCTTTGCGCTGGTCGCGGGGGCGCTCGTAGATCGACCGCTGGGTCAGCCAGGCGGCGAGGTTGAGCAGCTCCACGCCGAGCGACTCGGCGTCGGTCCAGTGCTCACGGCCGATGGTGTCCTTGGGCAGCGTCAGGCCGGACATGGTGAGCACGGTGAGCCGGTCGTCGCGTACCTCGGTGTAGGGGTCGGCGCCCTTGTCCGGAATGAGCAACGACATGCGTTCCCGCATCTCGTCGAGGAAGTCGGCGACCACGATGGCGTGCTCGTGGTGCTCGGAGGGATCACGGCGCAGCATCTCGAACACCAGCCCGGGGTGCGCGTCAGGGCGCCCACCCACCGCACGAACCGCACGAAGCAGCACGATGCGGGTCTTGGCCATCCGGGCTACCTCGAACGGGAGCACTCCGGTAAGGACGTCGAGTACCAGCCGACGCCGGGTGGCCGCGGTCAGCGCCTTCTCCCGCCGCCAGGCCCGCTCCGGGTCCTCCTCGTCGAGGAAGTGCGCTATGTCGGGCTCGGCGACGACCCGGTAAGGGTTGAGGATGCCGGGTTGGGCGTTGAGCAGGTTGATCGGCCGCGCGTAGGGCCGCAGCTCGGGCAACTCACACAGCTTGGCCAGCGGACCGGAGGGGTCCAGCAGGGTCCAGTACGCGCCGGACCGCAGCGTCTTGTACACGATGCCGCCACCCAGGAAGGACTTGCCGCCACCGAGGCCGGCAACCAATGCGGTCAACCCGGAGGAGTCCCGGATCTCCTGGGCCATCCACGGGTCCCAGGCGACCGGGCGCCGGGTGGCGGTGCACGTCTCGCCGAGCAGGATGCCGCGCCGGTCCCCCACGTCCGCGGTGGCGGTGGGCACCGCGGACGCCGCCCAGATCACCGAGCCACGGCGCAAGTAGGCACCCGAAGACAGCGGCTCACCCGGGATGAACTCGCGGGCCAGCGCGTACTGCGATTCCGGATGCTCGATTGCGATCTTGGGCTTGTACAGGTCCAGTAGCTGCTGCGCCAGCCGCAGTGCATCCCGCTCGGTAGCCCCCGAGACCGCCACCCGCCACCAGGACCGCACCCGGGTGCCCAGCGCGGTGAAACCCGAGGTCATCTCGTCGTCGATCTCGAGCACCCGGGTGGCCTGGCGAACCAGGCTCTGCGGCGGCTCGAGGTCGTGCTCGTCGGTGTAGTGCCGCACCTGCGAACGCACCTTGTTCATCTGCCGCTGCAGTTCGCCGGCCACCTCCTCCGGGCGGCGCACGTACATACGGGCCGACCATTCGACGCCGGCCGGCAGCCGATCCGAGCGCTGCACCCAGGGATCATCGATCTCCGGGATCCGCAACCCGTGCATCTGCCCCACGGTGAGCACCACGACGTGCCGGGCGACTCCGGCGTTGGAGCCGGTGCGGCCGCGCACGGTGAGGGTGGGCGCGTAGGGCTCGGTGTGGAAGTCCGCGGCGTCGGTGAAGCTGGCCAGGTCCTCGGGTTCCCAGCTGGCGCCGGGCGCCGCCGGCAGATTGCGCGGCGCGGGCAGACCCAGCGAGCACGATCGATGCATCAGCCAGGACATCTCCCCCGCGGTCACCGGCCGGCCCTCCAGACCGGCCACCCCGATCACCCCGTCGAGGTGCTCGACTTCGGCGTCGATCGCGACCAGCTCCGCCTCGACGGCGGTGGGAAACACCCGCCGCAGCATCGGCGCGGCCCGCTCAACGACCCGGTCGACCATGGAACGGGTCTGTACCTGCACGCCGAGATAGACCTCTTTCTCGGCCATCGAATGCCCGAGCAGCTGCTGCTGCTCACCGATCATGTAGTCGTCGAAGGACAGCGCGCCGGGGGTGTCGGGCAGCCGGCCCACCGCGTTGCGCACGTGGGCTTCGGCCCACATCCGGATCGGGTACGGGCGGGCGGTGACCCGCAGGTGCATCCACCGGCCCTGCAACTCCGCGTACTGGCCCGCGATGGCATGAATCAGGTCTTGGCGTTGCGAGTCCGAGCGGAACGACCAGCGCTGCGACGCGAGCCGGTACCAGGCGTAAACCTCCTGCCCATTGCGGACCAGGTGGCCGTCGATGGAGCGCAACGCGATGGACGGGGTGTACATGGGGGCCGCAGCCTCGCCCGGGAGCTTGTGGCCGCGACGGTTGGAGCCTTGGTGTTGGTCGCCTTCACCGCTGTGGGGAGGACGTCGGAGCCCGAACACCTGTGCGCTCCTTCCTGCGACCCCAGCGACGGCGCGGCCGTTGGCCGGGTCGAGGGCGATCGCTTTCGACCCGGACCCGCGATGCGCTGGCGGCGCCACCGCGACCCGCAGTCACCTTCCGGGGGGCGGTGAGCTCCCGGATCCACATCGCGGCGACGGCCGTCAGCGGCCGCTCGTGGGTAATCCGGGAGCCGATCACCCGGGTGAGCAGGATGGTGATGAGCAGTCCCCAGCCGGTGGAGAAGAAGCTGAAGCCAATGCCCACCTGACGCTCGAAGCCGAGCACGACAAGAAACGTCAACATCCCAACGCCCCAGGCCACGTACCGTGCCCGCCACGGGAACGTCGCCTTGGGTGGTCCGAGCCAGACCGCGTCTACTCGGTAAACATCGTCATCGGTCCGGATCCGCAACGTCGTGTCACTCCCCGCTCAGCCGGTGAACAAGCCGGCGATCCACGTTCCGAGGTTCACCCCTGCGCCGGACACGGCCAGCCCGACGACGCCCAACGCGATGATCACACCTCCGACCCGTCGCATGACCCCGGCGTTGTCTCCCTTGCCGCCGCCCAGCCACAGCAGCAACACCGCCACCGCCAGCAGAAGCAGCGGCACGATGTTGTTCAACATCCAGGCGCGCAGGTTGTTCGTGCCCAGTTCGGTGGCCTGGGCGACTACGGTCAACGCAGTCATCGCAACCCCCTGGGGGTCTGATCATGGTTGGGCGCCGAGCGGGTGCCCGGCGGGTTGTGAGTAGACCATGCCAGGGTTGCCGCAGAGTACCCGGCTCGCCACGCCCAGTGGTCACTCAGATAGTTGAATGGACGGCACCGCAAGCCGAGCAGCCACCCGAGAGCAGCACTCTCGGCGGTCGCTGTTACGCCGATCAGTATCCTCCCGGTGTGTACGCGGCCGTCCGTGGCCGCCAAGGTGTGTTGCCGATGACGTGCTGTGAACCACCCGGTTAGCGCAGCGTCATTGCCGGTAGCAGTGCGTTACGGCCGGTGGCAGTACTGCTGTTGCCTTGGGTCGGCGTGGGCGACCGAGTAGTCTCGGGACGACGGCTGGGCCAGCGTGCGAAGTCGGTCCTGGCGCCGCGTATCGGGAGGGATTGGTTGACGTGAGCGAGAGCTACACCGCAGTATACGAACGAGACGGCGAAGCTTGGGTCGTGGAGATCGCCGAGGAGCCCGGAGTCCGTTGCCTGTGCCCAAGCGTGGCCGAGGCGCGCGAGAGTATCCGAGGCGCTCTCGGCCGGTGGCTCAAGACCGATCCTGCGGAGCTTCGCGTTGTC
>DATAWX010000196.1:0-8586 GCA_036266995.1 Pseudonocardiaceae bacterium
GCTCGCGGGTCAACTGGGTGGACTGGCGTTCCACAAGCCGGTCGATGTCTGAGCGTTCGATGCGCCGGTGCCGCCCGATCCACAAGAACGGAAGCTCGCCTCGGGTGCACATGTCCACCACGTGCTGCCGCGACGACCCCATTAGGTGCGCGGCCTCGCCGGTGGACCGCGCCGGCCACGCGCGTCACGGTATGAATTCGCTTAATTACACGTAGTAACATTATTTACCAATGCGACGCGTGGTTCAGCGCGGTCGCAAGGCTGGACATTTCTTGTGCGAGGTGTACGTTCCTATGGGTTTAGGTAAGTACTTGATGCTGGCAAGACGCACCTTCGGGGGCGTAATGATCGTTACGGTGGTACCACGAGCCGCAGCAGCACCTATTGTGGGGATCGGGGGAAGGGTTTGGTGAGTTACAACCTCGGGATCGATGTTGGCAACACCTACGTTGCGGTCGCGCTCGCGAGGTCGACCGGGGTCGAGATGTTCCACTTCAGCGATCACGTGGTGGTGACGCCAGCGACTGGGCACCTGTGGGATGCCGGCATTCTGGCTGCCGGAGAGGCGGCTAGCAGCCCTGCGGGTAGCCGCCTGGATCGATTCGGTGGTGCGTTAATAGGTCGGCTGGGTGATCCCACACCGGTGGTAGTCGGTGGTGAGTCTTATACCGTCACCGATCTGCTCGGCATTCTTCTCCACGACGTGGTTGCGCAGGTTACCGGGGCCCAAGGCGAATCACCCGATCATATTGTGCTGACCTATCCCGCGAGTTGGGGTGCGTTTCGCCGCGCGTTGTTCGAGGATGCTGTGCGTCGGGCGGGACTGGACAGAGCATCCACGGTGACCGAACCCGAAGCCGCCGCGACGTATTACAATGCGTCCCAACAGTGGAACGACGGCGACACGGTAGCGGTATACGACTTGGGTGGCGACACCTTCAACGCCACAGTGTTGCTCAAACAGTCCGGAGGAGTCTACATTCTCGGCGAACCGGAGCGCATCGAACACCTTGGCGGCAGCGAGTTCGACGAAACGATCCTGTCCAACGTCAACGACACCGTCGACGGGGCGCTTAGCGAACTGGACACGACGCGCCCGCAGAACATCGTCGCACTCGCCGGGGTGCGACAGGAGTGCACCCGCGCCAAAGAGGCTCTTTCCGCAGATACAGAGACAATCTTCCCGGTATTGCTGCCTGATCGGCGCTTTGACGTGCGTCTCACCCGATCCGACTTCGACGATATGGTGCACGGCCCGATCGAGTTGACTATCAACGCACTGTCGCGAACCCTGCACTCAGCGGAGGTCGAACCGTCGGACCTCAGCGCGGTCCTGCTGCTGGGTGGCTCCGCACGCATCCCGTTAGTCGCCCAAATGGTGTCAGCAAAGCTGCGATGTTCCGTCGTCTTGGACCCTCATCCCCAACACGTCGTCGCGCTCGGTGCCGCCGCGCTGGCTGCCCACGCGGCTCATTCCGACAGATCCCAGCACGGCGAGCGGCAAAGCGACCAGCAGAAACACCCCTCGGGCAACGGCGCCACAACCTCAACACTGACGGCGAAGAGCCTGGTCGCGGCCACTGAGCAGCGCGACACACAACCACACATACCAGCACAGCGCTCGGCCGGAGTGATCCCGCCACCGCGCACCCCACCGCGGGAAACAACGGCCGCTGCCGCACCCACCGCGATCGGCAGCAGCAAAGTCGACCCTGACGTGATGACCGTCGCGACTCCCGCTCTGGTAGTGAAACCGCGACCCGTGCAGCCTGCGAGACCCACCACGACACAGGACACCCGCCCCGCGGCAGGGAAGCGCGGGCGGGCGCTACGTCGTGCATCAGCCAACCACGTGGCTCAACCTCAGGTCCTCATCGGCGGCGGCATGGCGCTGACCCTGACCGTGTCGATCCTCCTGGCCCTCTTCGTTGGTAAGAGTCCCACCCAGACCCCTGCACCATCGGCCTTGGCGCGCCCAGCCAATTCCCAAACAACCGCTATCGAGGACCTGGGACCTGACGTCGCGATACCTGCTGTCGCCGCTACCATCCCGCTCGGCCAGAGTGCCACCTTCGTCGCTGTCTCCCCCCACGGCAAGCACGCCTACGTCGCCAACGCAGACGCCCAGACCGTCACCGTGGTGAACACCGCGGACAACCACGTCATCGCGACCATCCCGATCGTCGCGGGCCCACCCCAATTCCTCGCGTTCGCACCGGATGGCCGCACGCTGTATGTCAGCATCTTCAACGACCAGCGAACAATCCACTCGATCGACGTGCTCGACACCGGCTCGAACTCCGTGGTCGCTACGATCCCGCAAACCGCACGCCCCTACCTCCCGGCGGTCACCCCAGACGGCAAACGGCTCTATGTCCCCAACCACGACGTCGCCGAGGTGTCCGTGATCGACACCACCACCAACGCCGTCATCGCACAAATCGGGGTCGCACCCAACCCACACTGGGTCGACTTCTCCCCCGACGGCAGCCACGCCTACACCGCCAATCACGAATCCAACCTAATCTCGGTGATCGACACCACCACCCTAAGAGTCCTGAACACCATCCCGGTCGGAATGAGCCCGCATAGCGTCGCGGTAAACCCCCACCGCCCTCTCATCGCCAACGTGAACTTCGATTCAGCCTCCGTCTCGGTCATCGACACCATAACCCAGAAGGTCATCGCCACCATCCCGGTCGGACGAAATCCCCAAGACATCACCTGGGGTCCAGATGGCCGATACGCCTACGCCGTCAACCAGGGCAGCAACACCGTCTCGGTGATTGACTCGGTAACCAACCGGGTCACCACGACCATCCCTACCGGGGCCGGCCCGACCAGCATCGCGCTGGTACCCAACAGCCGCCAAGCCTACGTAAGCAACCTCGACGGCAAAACGCTGACCGTCCTGGACCTCGCCCGCTAGGCGTGATCAGCGCAGACCTGCGGGTCGCGGGCGAGCAACACGAACTCGTGGCCGGCGTCGGTGATCACCATCAACACCCGCGCCAACGTGACCTTAGAGTTCTTCAGCGTCGGGTGATCGGGAGTCCGGCTGCGACGCTGCGGGTTTCTGGGCGACGACCAGCGAGTTGACCACCTCGGTGTAGGGGTTGAGCACGACCAGTGGGCGAAACCCGGCCAGGTCGCTGAGCGCCAACGGTGGGTAGAGCAACGTCCGCAGCGAGTGGGCGCTGCGCGCGAGCAGCAGCGCTCCGGGTTTCATGTGCCGGTAGAGGTGCTTGATCACCCGTGTCTTGTCCTTGGGGTGCGGTCCGACCATGACCGCAAGGCACACCATGTCGTAGTCGGCAACATCGGTGCAGGCGAGCACGTCAGCACATCGGAAGCGCAACGAGGAGACGTGCAGTCACGCGGCCGGGTGACCCGGCAGCGGGGCTATCCGGATCCTGGGGCCAGCGAACGCCCGCTGATACGGCATGCCGAGCGCGCCTCACGTATTGCCCGTTCGCCGGGAGCCCGTAGCCGATGCCGATGCCGGTTGCTCCGTGCGCGGCCCAGAGCAGCGCGCGGCGCTTGCGGTGTGAGGACTCCGCGAATAGCCCACTCACGGCGTACGCAGCCATCGCAGCATTCTGAGCCGCCATCGCGAGCTTTCCCTCAGCGGTCGGTTGCAGCAGAGAACCGCGATCGTAAAAACCGGTGATCACCGTGCTCACAAGGTTGACCGCATTCTGGCCGGCGATCGCCAGCAGCGCAGGCCGAGACGGAGCGCACCCCCGCCAGAGCTGCAAGCCCACCGCCGTCACGCCGGCCTTATCGAGAAGGGCGTCGAGTCCGGCCCCGAACTGGCTGCTCTGATCGAGCGCACGAGCAAGGTAGCCGTCTGCAAGATCCAGCAAGCGGCCCACAGTCACCTCGGCGATTCCGGCCGGCGTGTGCAGCCGACGCGCGCCGTGGACGGTCAACAGCAGCCCGGCCACGCTTACCAGGTTGGGCACGGTGGCGACGTCCCGCCAGCGCAGCCTCGTCACCTGGACATTCTGAACTAGGCAATGCCCGTTGGTGATCCCGGTCAGCACCGCAGCATGCTGTAGTCAGCGCCGCGCGCTGGATGGCGAGATCCTGGCCGTGCTGCTGACCCGGCGTAGCCGATGAGGCTCATGGGTTCTCGGTTTCGCGCAGCGCATCCGTCAGCTCCTCAACCAGGGTGCGCAAGTCGATGTCGGGCATATCGGGATCGTTGATGTCGCGGCGGCCTCGTTCGAGGGCGTCAACCGCAGCCGTGACGTTCCCGAGCAGTCGCCGCGCCTCCTCAAGCTCAAACCGGAACGCGCCGTTGATGATTTCGATGCCAGGATCCTGAGGAGTTGTTGTCATGCCGCCTAGTGTAGCGAAACAATCATTTCTGGAGTTCACTGTATCACAGCGGTGGAAAACCCGCCGTTGCGCTCAAGTGACCATTGTCCTGTCGTGGGCACCGCGAGCCGCGATTGATCGAGTCCGTACCATGACATTCATATTGAACCGGAATCGCGGATTGAGCCGTGCTGGGTCGGTTGAGGCATTCGGAGTAGTGGCTCGCGACCAACCGTTCGGGGCGCGGCGATGATCTCGCCGAGTCCGTGGTTCCAGGTGTGGCTGAGTCGACGCGTGAAGACGCCGAGAGTGGATGGGTCCGGTGCTCTCCTGCGATGTCCGCGACCAGGCTTGTGAGCTTCCGCCGCCTGCATGTCGCACCGCGGGACGTCACGGTTGTATGTCATGGCCCCGCGACGTAGCTGCGTTGCGGTGTTGTCGGGCGCAGACTGCTGCGAACGATTCTGCGGGCGGCGGTCGGGAGCGTAGTTGCGGGAGGTGGGATGAGCGTTGTCGCTGGGCTGGCCTACTACCTTGCGGCCGTCGCCGCGGCCGCCGCTTTCGCGGTGTCGGCCACCCTCGCGCACCGCAGCGCAGGTGAGGTGCCCGACGCGCAAGGTTTTCAGCCACGTCAGCTGCTCGGCTTCATTCGCGCCACCCTGACCCACCCCTACTGGCTGGGCGGGACCGCGTTGAGCACGGTGGGGCTGGGCTTGCACGCCTTCGCCCTCAACGGCGGCGGGCTGGCCGTGGTCCAGCTGCTGATGGTGTTAGGCGTGCTGTTCGCGCTGCCCTTGCAGCGGCGGCTGCGCCACGAGCGGATCCCCCGCAACGAGCTGTGGTGGGCATTCACCCTGGTCGTCGGTCTGGCTGGTTTCCTCCTTGTGGCCACAGCCGGCGTGCCCGCGATCTACGAGAACGCCGATCGCGGGCCGGCGATCGCGGCCGGTCTGCTCACCGTCGGCGCGGCGGCGGTGTGTGTGCTGGTAGCACGCGATCACCCGGGCGCCACCGCGGCCGCACTGCTCGGCGTCGCCACCGGTATCGCCCACGCCGGGACCGCTACCCTGACCAAGACCTGCACCAACCTGCTCACGCACGGCCCGGCGACGCTGGTCACCAGCTGGCAGCTCTACGCGCTGCTCGCCGCCGGCGCGGTGGGCCTGCTGCTCAACCAGCTCTCCCTCCAAGCCGGCCCGCTCACAGCGAGCCTGCCCGCCATCACCGTGGTCAACCCCCTGCTCGCGGTGCTGCTCGGGGTCATCGTCTACGACGAAAACCTGCGCCACACCCCCTGGGCCATCGCCACCGAAGCCGGATTTCTCGTGCTGTTCACCGCGGCGGCCTTCGCGCTCACCCGACACCAAGCGGCCGCCGCCGAACCGCCACTACCCGACCATCCGCACGCCCACCAGAGATAACAGCAAGGAATGCGTCCACGGTCTCGCTGCCTTGTCCTCCGTGACGCGGATGCGCTAACCAATGCAACTGACCCGACGTGGCTGTATCAGCGAGGAGCAGCGGTGCCTCTCTATGTTATGAAGCCGCAGGGAGAGACACAAGAGGCACCGTGATGTCCGCGACGTTGACCCTCACCGCCGGAAGCGGGCCCGCGACCATCGCATCCAGCGATCCTGGGGCGGCGTACTTGTACAGCGCGATCACGAACGGATGCCGCGACCAGATGGCCGAAGGCCAGCAGGACCTCCTCAAGTGGCACGTGGGGGTCGTAGCCGTGCGTCCACAGCTGACCAAGTGAGCCATAGTGACGTGCGCCACACCCTGTCGAGCAGCGCACAGATCCACGACCGCAGCTACCTCCGAATTCATCGAACGCATGGATGGACCACGGGGCCAGACGGCGGACGTGGCGTGGGGTTATAGCCGGCGTCGGCGAGCCACGCTCGGGCCCTGCCGCGCTGGCGTTCCTCGGAGAAGGCGAACCACCGGTCCAGTTCATCGGGCGTGCGCCCGAGCACGTCTTTGAATCTGCGGAACGATCTTGGGCCTTGAATGGCAATCCACAACCGGTTGGCCCGATCGGGATCGGCAAGGGACTCGATGAACGCTTCCATGTCGCGGTAGCCCTCCCTGGAGCCCTCGCACACGACCGACAACCACCGGTCCTCGTCCTCGTCTGTCTCTTCGCCGGTCTCCTGCGCGTAGTCGATCGCGGCCCGGGGCCAGACCTCGCCGGTTCGCAGATCCACGCGGCCCCCGCTATGAATCGGGCCGTCTTCCAGGATGCCCGCGAGTTCTTCGAGGTCGATCGGCAGCGATCGCAGCATCGGGGTGGGTCCCGCCCCCAGCAACGCCTGGAGCTGTTCGACTAGCTCGGTATCGCCGTGCCAGCCACGCTCACTCAACGCAGAGACGCAGTCAGCGGCCAGCTCCGCGGCACCCTCGATCTGCCCGGCGAGCGCGGAGATCAGACCGTCCCCGATCAGCTGCAGGGAAGCGGCTCCACCGGCATCCCACTACTGCTCCACCGGCATATCGCCTAGTCTGCATGGGCCGTGACCGAGGCGCCCGACAGCCTGCGGCGCCAAGGCCCAGTCACCCGCTGCAACGTCAAGCTCCCCACCGCTAGAACGGCGCCCACGGCACCCTGACCATGGATGCCACCCGCGGCGCTGTTCGAGTCATCCGCGAGCACCGGCGGGCGGGCGAGGGCGGCGGCGGACTCGAGCGGGCTGGTTCGACCTGCCGGGTCGCTCGCTCGGGCGTATTTCCGGAAGTCATCGGTGGGGTTCCGGGAATGCGTATTCCGGAACCCCCCGATTAGTCCACTACACTCCCAGTCTAGGCGCCGACGGCTGGCCAACCCCCTCGATGTCGATGGCTATGGCTCCGAGCCGGGCGGGACTGGCGAGGTGACCACGCGCTGAAGCGAAAACGAACAAGAGAAGGTAGGCAAAAATGAAACTACTACGGTTGAATACCTATACGGCATATAGCATCGGTTGCGCTGTCGTCTGGGCCGTCATTTTGGCTGCGGTGTCAACCGAGGCCAGGAAAGACACCAAGCACACCTTCACGGTGGTCTTCTTTGGATGGGTGATCGGGTGGTTGTCGGCCACCATCGCCAGGGCCGTCTATCCGCCGCCCAAGTCGCGGCAGCCTGTGAATAAGGCGTCCTGAGAGCTGCGCACATGCCGGACTCGCCTGCATACAGCTGGAACGAGCCACCCCGCGCGGATCCGCTGCGGAGTCGATGAAACACCTCGCCAATGTGGTCCGCGGGGACCTCGACCTCGCCATGTCTCCCATGATCACCGCAGGGGTCGCAAGCTTCCCAGCCTTGGTAGCCGATCCGCTACTGGGACTGCCTGTGGTTGGACGGCAGTTCCGGCGCCCGCGCCCTGGTCGTCTTCCGGATCGGCTCCGCTCTTCCGACGGTCTGCTGTGGTAGGCGAGGATGGCTGGATGCCCATCGACGGATCGACTGTCGGAGTGCTTCGGTCTCCCCAGATCCCGATGCGTGGAGATCGCAACGCGCGGACACCGATCCCCGATACGAAATCTTTAGTCCGCAAGGTACGACGGTGCGGGTGCTGGAGCCCGGCAACGCCACCACTCTCTATGGGCATTAGCGGGGATCAGGCAACGTCAAACAGTCGCTCTGGGTGCCTCCTGTGGCCGACACCGGTGTCGTGCCACCAGCGGCGAAGGCAATTGCCGCACTGCACCCAGACCAGGTTGACGTCGAAATCCAGGGCATACAGTGGGGCGTTGTCGTAGCAATAGGGGCACGGCATCCAGACGCGGCGGCCGAGGTCTGCTTGCGGGTCGAGTGTCATCTCATCGCCTCTCGCGGGGGGTCGTCTATCGCCCCGGCGGCGAGGAGCACGTCGTAGATGGCTTGCTGCCCGGGGTCGAGGTGCGCGTAGAGCATTTGGTGAGCTTGGGCTTCGCCGGCGTCGATCTGAGCGGGATTCCACAGCGGACCGAGGGCATTCAGGACGGCGGCCAGGCGTTTGCCTTCGTGCGCGGTGAGATCAATGGCGAACGGGACGAGGGTGGCTATAGCGCACCTCCAGAGTCTCCATCGGTTTTGGTTGCCATGCTGGGCCGTCCGGCTGAATCGGACGGCCCCAAGCGGATCACTTGTCGTTGGGGTTCAGGGTGAGGAAGGCGAGTCCGGCGGCGGCGCCGGCGATAATCTGGGCTAGGAGGTAGGTCCACAGGGTGGCCCAGGCGAACAGGCCGATGGCGGCGCCGCCGATGGCCACGGCGGGGTTGAACACGCCTCCGGAGATGGCG
>DATAWX010000197.1:0-12930 GCA_036266995.1 Pseudonocardiaceae bacterium
TAATATTATTCGACTTCCTGGGTCCCACGTCGCGCGGTATCAATGTTCCCGTCCTGCTGGCGGTCGGCGAAAAGGATGTCATATTCTGCGGTTTTGTAGCTCGCGACTGTTCGAGTGCGGAGGCGTTGCGGAAAGGGGAGGCGCCTTACTTCAGTCCGGCCGCCGAGCTGTCCACCTACGTCCTACCGGGGTCAGGGCACTCCATAGCGTTGCACAAGAACGCCGGCGAGTACCGGGAGGCGACGCGAGCCTGGCTGCGCGCGCGGTTCGATAGTCCGGCATAGACGCGAACCCGTAGCGCCCCACTCGGCAGCTCGTCGATGCTCCCTAAAGACCGCTGCGCAGGAGGCCTCCAGTGCTCGCGTTACGGAACTCAGGCTAACGGAATTCGCGTCACGACCGTTGTCACGTGGCCGGGCCCGCTCTCCCGACAGCCGCGCACTGACGAGGGTTCAGGTCCCGCAGCGATCCGCGTCGCAAACCGATGGTGAAAGGCTGGCGACCGTGGAAGACTCACCGCGGGCGCACCGGTTCCGAGGGAGCACCTGGGTCGTCGCTTGGAGGGTAGCGGGATGAGACCGCGAGCCGCAGGCCACCGGCTTGTCGTCGCCATAGCCGCGCTAGCTGTCTTGTGGGGCATGCTCACCGCCTGCGGGCACAGCAGGACTACCAACTCCGGGGATCTCTCCCTCACCACCAACTCGCCAGCGGGCCCCATCGTGTGGCCGGCACCCATGGAGCCCATCGGAACCGGCATGCAGATGGTCACCCCCAACTGCACGACCCAGCCGACTGCGGCCCAGCAGCATGCGGCGGTGACGTTGATCAACTCGACGGTGGTCGGCACGCAGCGCTACAAGAGCCTGGGAGCGGCCAAGGCGGACGGCTACGTGCCCGTCACCCCGACCGGCCTGGCCGTGGTCCACTACATCCGGGCCGCCTACGTCAACGACAGCCGTACCCTCGATCCGGGCGCCATCGAGTCGCTCGTGTACGCCAACACCTCTCGCGGAGCCGTCCTGGTGGCCGCGATGTACACCCTGGCGTGGGATCAGGTCGGCCAGATGCCCCCCATGCCTGGCGGATGCCTCACCCAGTGGCACACCCACACCAATCTGTGCTTCTCCGACGCTACTGGCGCGGTGGTGGCAAGCACCCGGAAAGGACCGTGTCGCCCGGGCTCGACCAATCGGGTGACCCAACCAATGATCCACGTGTGGCTGGTGCCAGTACCCGGTGGGCCTCTCACCGTCGACGACTCCGACACCCAGGTGGTCCAGGCTGCCGAGCAAGTGTCGCCCCCCGTCCCCCTCAACACCATGGCCTGAACGGGAACATCCGAAGCGAAACAGCGCATGTATCTGGTTCCACTCGTTCGCAGCGTTGACCGTGCCCGCCTCGGTGAACGACCAGTGCGGTCGCCCGCGCATGGCTAGCACCAGGGCGTAGGCGAACCGGCCCAGGCCGAGCGCAACCATCGGTCCGGTCGCGAGGCCGAACGCCCGGCTGCGGTTGACCGAGGACATCCACGCCGTGCGCTTGGGGTGTCTCCAGTCGAGCCGGACGGGTCGTGGCGTCCTGGTCTCGTCGAGCGGATCGTCGTGCCGCGCCCAGACCGCCAGGCGCGAGCTGGAATCCGCGTAACGGATCCGGAACGCGTAAATCTCTAGCGCGCAGTCGTGGACTCATCGACCCGGACAGCGTGTTCGAGCAGGCGGGCGAGCAGCTGGTGGGTGCGTGCGGCGGGGCGCAGCGTCCGGATTTCACCGTCGCGAAATCCATCAACGCGAGTGAGCCGAACATCAGGTCCATGACGTTGAGCGGGTCGGTGTAGCCGCCGACCTCGGACGCGAGGTTCCAGCACGCGAGGGTGTCGACGCCGGTGGACAAGGCCAGCAGCGCCCGCTGATCGCCGCACCCCGCACCAACTCGACTTGGAAGGGGAAATTAGCCGTCACTAGCGGTGCCGCCAGCGCCACCGGTGCCGATACCGTGGGTCTCGTACTGAGTGTATCCATTGCCGTCGTTGGTGATGGTGCTTCCGGCGCCATGGCCGTCGGATCCGTCGCCCGGGCTGCCGGGGGTGCCGCCGCTCACGAACAGCGATAGGACGGTACGAGCCAGCAACAGCTCCACGTGTTGGCCGTCGACCTCAGCAAAATTCAATGCGTCAGGCATTCAGATCCTCCTCATAAGTGACCCAAGGTCCTGGAACAGAACACCTCATCGACACATTGTCGACTCGGCATATCCCCACCATGCCAGGAGCAGGCCGCGTGACAACCTGCGTTCGATCCCTAAAACTCTGCACGCCACCACCTAGCTATGGAGCCGATTTTCGGCTACTTATTCAGGATCGGAAGATACGAAGATTCCAGAAATCGAGTACTTAGGTCGAACGTTCGGCGAGGATCGGCTGAGATGCACGCGAGCCACCTTGCGGCTGGGAGGAGACCCACTGAGGATCCGCTCAGGTGCCAGGGGACGCTGCCCGCGGCGCAGAGACTGCCGGATGTGGACCGACCCAATCGCAGCCAGCACCAGAGCTGCACAAGCGCGGTTCGAGGAGAATCCAGGGGTCGCTACGGAGATTCCCCGGGAGTGACCACGTAGTTGCGAGGCGATCCGGCTACCTGCCGCTAGCCAGGGATCACCCAAGGTAGTCGTGTCCGGCCGCCATCCCTACCAAACGACGCGTCGCGGTCTCGGCTGACTAGGTAGCGATCGCGATACCGGGACAGGGCCAGCGGGTTGATCGATGCTGTCAGCGGCTCGCGGCGGTGTACCTGACCTACGCCGGACAGGTCGGCACGCGATGATCGACCGCGCTGCTCATCCGCCGCCCGGCATCGCGAACTCGCCTTCTACCGTCCTAGTACCCACCCACCCTGGTCGCACTCGGCGAGCTGGTCCGCGTCGCTGGACGCCGATGGACCAGTGACGAGAGTTTTGCGCCCCGGTGACCCGTTGAGGAGCACTTGATATTTATCGGTGCAGGACAGTCCTCTGGAGCGGACCAGCGAGCCAGCGCTCAATATCGCTGCGGCTGATGAGACGTACGACCAGGAGTTCCGGACGCTCCTCCAGCAGCGCTGCCACCCTCGTCGCGGGCTTGTCGTGGGTGGTCCAGGCCCAGCGGACGATGTGCTCTCGGTCCGTCAGAATCGTCCACAGCGGTGGCTCGAGGTTGCCGTTCCACAGCACCTGCCGACTCAGCCGTCGACGCACGGTTCGTCCAATTACCTGCCGCATGACAAGCGCCCGACCCAAGTCCAACCAAACAGATGCCATCGGCGGCATGGCGCCGGCGGACTGGGTGACGCCGTCGTACCGCGCTATACCTCGTCCAGTATGACCACCTCACGTTCGGGGTCGTGCGGGATGATGGGTAGTCCCGAGACGAGGTAGTCGGCCCGACGGGGAGCACCATCGTCGGCGAAGAATGCGTCCTCGGCCCGCATCCACTCCGTCCATAAGGGGCGTCGTTCCTCACCGTCTCGGGCCACTCCCCGCCGCAGCCGCTCAGATCGCGGAGCGTGCACCCACAACGCCATCGTCAACGTGTGGGCAATAGCGCGCCGGGAGCACGAGATCCCCTCAACGATCACCAGCTCGGCGGGCGGGATCTCGACCCAACCGTTCACGCCCTCGCCGAGTGGGTCCCCAGCCCAGTCCCGTACGCGGTAGCGTGCGCCCCGTCCAGCCAACACCGGCCGTAGCGCTTCGCGCTCCAGCCGGTCCCACCACCGGTCGAGGTCGTGCCAGGACAAGAAGTCATCGACCCGCACCACAGGCACGCCGCCAGAGACGGCGGCGAGTGCTCGTGCCAACGTGGACTTTCCCGCACCACCGCATCCATCAATCGCGACCAGACGAGTCGGCGTCGGGCTCGGGCGAGCCCTGATCTCCCGGACGAGGGCAGCCAGGCTATAGGGGCGCTCACCCATCGTCGAAACTCTACTTACCATCCCAGCAGACGATCGACCTGTGGGACACCGATGCCCCGTTCGCACGGGGCGCGGAACACCGCGACGACGTTGCCCCGATAGGCCGCGAACACCGCCCAGTCGGCGTCGGTGAACACAGCGCCTCTCGGCCGTAACCAACCCGGGGACCGATAATCCGGAGATGGACAGCGGAAACACGGCGTTCGTACTCGTCTGCGCGGCGTTGGTGATGCTCATGACGCCGGGCCTGGCCTTCTTCTACGCCGGCATGGTGCGGGCCCGCAGCGCGCTCAACATGATGATGATGAGCATGGTGACGCTCGGTGTCGTCGCGCTGATCTGGGTGTTGTTCGGCTTCTCGCTGGCGTTCGGTGACTCCCACGCCGGGCTGATCGGCGGGTTCGGCTTCGTCGGCTTGCGGGTGCCCGGGGTGGTGGTCGGGAAAGGTGTTCCGCTGGCGGCCTTCGCCATGTTCGAGCTGATGTTCGCGATCATCACCGCGGCGCTGCTGTCCGGGGCGATCGCCGACCGGGCGCGGTTCTGGTCCTGGACGGTGTTCGTCGCGCTGTGGACGGTGGGGGTCTACGTCCCGCTGGCCCACTGGATCTTCGCGTTCGACGGTTTCTCCGGGGCCCACGGCGGCTGGCTGGCGAACCGGCTGGGCGTGCTCGACTTCGCCGGGGGCACGGCGGTAGAGGTCAACTCCGGGATGTCCGCGCTCGCGCTGGCGCTGGTCCTGGGCCGGCGCCGGGGCTGGCCGAGCGAGCCAATGCGCCCGCACAACCTGCCGGCCACGCTGCTCGGCGCCGGGTTGCTGTGGTTCGGCTGGTACGGCTTCAACGCGGGTTCGGCGCTCGCCGCGGGCGCGGTCGCGGCCAACGCGTTCCTCACCACCACGGTCGCGCCAGCGGCCGCAGTGCTCGCCTGGCTGGTCGTCGAACACCGCCTCGACGGCCGACCCAGCAGCCTCGGCGCGGCGTCGGCTGCGGTCGCCGGGCTGGTCGGCATTACCCCGGCCGGCGGCTACGTCGACACGTTCGGCGCGATCGTCATCGGGCTGGCCTGCGGCGTGGTCTGCCAGCTCGCGATCCGGCTGAAGTACCGGCTGGGCTACGACGACTCGCTCGACGTGGTCGCCATCCACGGCGTCGGCGGAGCGGTCGGGCTGCTACTGACCGGGCTGTTCGCGACCACCGCCGTCAACTCCGCGGGCGCGAACGGGCTGTTCTACGGGGGCGGGGGCAGCCAGCTCGGCAGGCAGGCCATCGGGGTGCTGGTGGCCGCCGGGTACGCGTTCGTAGTCACCTTCGGACTCGCCTGGCTGGTCCGTGCCACGATTGGGTTCCGGGTCGCCCCCGAGGTCGAAGCCGAGGGCATCGACGAAGCCGAGCACGCCGAGAGCGCGTACGAGTTCTCGCCGCTCACCACGACGGGCCGCGACACGGTGCTGCCGTCCCACCCGGTGACGCACGAGGGGAGCGCGACATGAAGCTGGTAACCGCGATCGTCAAGCCGTTCGCGCTGGGCGACGTCAAGGCCGCGCTGGAACGCCTCGGCGTGCTGGGGATGACGGTGAGCGAGGTGCAGGGCTACGGCCGGCAGAAGGGACACACCGAGGTCTACCGGGGCGCGGAGTACAAGGTCGATTTCGTGCCCAAAATTCGGGTCGAGGTCGTGGTCGACGAGGCGCGGGTGGACAAGACCGTCGACGCGCTGGTCGAGGCGGCTCGAACCGGAAAGATCGGGGACGGGAAGATCTGGGTCACTCCAGTGGAGACCGTGGTCCGGGTGCGAACCGGGGAGCGCGGTCTGGACGCCCTGTGACGCAGACCCCCGCCGCGGATCAACAGCGCAGTGCAGTTTCCCTGAGACGTCAGCTGCGTGGAGGTCCGCTGACCGGATCCGGGTGGCCATCACCGCGGCTAGCGATCAGCGCGCGAATGGAATCGACCGACAACGCGGACTTGGGCAGAAAACCAACCACCGGGCTAGCGGCGATCAGTTCGGTGTAGTCCTGCTCGGCGTTGGAGATCAGGATCATCCGGGTGCGCCCCAGGCTGGCGTCCTGGGACAGTCGCCGGGCCAGGTCAAAACCGCTCTCCCCACCAAGGTCGATGTCGAGCAGCGCGATATCCGGCCGCAGCTCGGTGGCTTGCTGGAGGGCCTCAGCACTAGTCGACGCCACGCCGACGACCATCAGCCCCTGCCGTTCCAGCAAGCCACGGGCGGCGTCCAGGAAGCGAGGGCTGTCATCAACGATGAGACAGCGCAATGTCATGACACCAGGATCGCACCGCGGCCGCCCGGGGCGCCTTCCGGCTAGCCGGAAGCTCGCACTGTGCCGACAAAGGGACGGGTTTCGCCAAGGAGCGGAACCAGGCTACGGCCTGTACGCCGGGCCTCTCTGCGGCGACAAACGGGGGTTTACCACCATTCTTTCTGGGGGTCACCAGGATGGTCCTGCTTGTGGTGGCGGCGCATCCTGTAACGGTTCGAAAACACGAAACGACATCAGCCAGGTGATGGAGGAATGGAAGGAGAACCGCGATGGACGCCCCGCTGAGCCAGCGAGACCGCGCTGTTCTCCGGGCCGTCGCCGCTGGCCGTTGCGAGATCTCCGAGACGTTCGGTAGAAACCTGGTCATCGACGGCGTGTGGTTCGCCGACCAGTTCGCGGGCCCGCGGCTCACCGAGGCCGGCCTGATCATCGCCGGTCCGCAGGGCGGTCCTGCTCGACTCACCGCGTCCGGCCGGGCGCTGCTCGAGGCAGCGTGAAGTGGAGATCGAGATGAGCAGCCCCGCGCGCTCTACAATCGAAGTATGTTAGCTTCCGGGCAGCTGGCCCAGAACGACCATGACGGTGCGGGTTGCGCCCTGCGGGGTGGTCAGGGTGACCGGGACAGTCTGTCCCGGGTCGAGCTTGGCGAGTACCTGGGTGAGCTCGGATGCGAGGTGCACTGGGGTGTTGTTGACCGCGGTGATCACCTCGCCGGTCTGTATCCCGGCCGCTGCGGCCGGCCCGCCAGGGACCACGCTGACTACGCCGATGCCGACCGGCTGGCCGGCCGGGTCCACCACGGTGGTCACCTGGGCACCGAGCTGGGCGCGATGAGAGTTGACCACGTGGCCGTTGTCTGCGATGAGCTGCCCGGCGATGTCGGTGACAACGTTGTTGGGAATTGCGAAACCGATGCCCGGCGCGGGGGCAGTTCCACCGCCATCTCCCGCTGGCTCGAGCGCGGCCAGGGTAGGTACGCCGATGACGTCGCCGGCGAGGTTGACGAGCGCGCCGCCGCTGTTTCCAGGGTTGATCGAGGCACTGGTTTGGATGGCCTCGGGCAGCGTCGCGCCTGGGGAGGAGCCCCCGGCGGGTTCGGTGACGGTACGGCCGGTGGCCGAGATGATCCCGTCGGTGACGCTGCCGGTCAGACCCAGTGGGTTGCCCATGGCCATCACGATGTCGCCGACTTGCAGTCTGGCGGAGTCACCGAAGTGCGCTGGGTGCACCGGGGACGGCGGGTGGTCGAGCTTGATGACGGCGAGGTCGTCGGGTGGGTAGGTACCGATCAGGGTGGCCGGGATTGCTTGCGGGTTGTCAGCCAGACGCACCTGGAACTTCCTCGCCTGGCCCACCACATGTGCGTTGGTGACGATGTTGCCCTGGGTGTCGAAGACAATGCCCGAGCCGAGGGCACGGTCAGTGGTGATTTGCACAACTGATGGCAGCACTTTCTGCACCACGCTGACGTAAGCCTGTTCCAAGTTCTGCGCGTTAGGCGGCGCCCCGGTAGACGACCCGCTGGTGGCCGTGACACCACTGGAACAGCCGCTGAGGATCAGCACGGCGATAGCTATCGCACCGGCCAGTATCCTCATGTCGATCTCCCCTCGGGTCTGGCTTTTGAATAGCGTTGTGCACTGCCCGCGTGGGGGCATCGTGGCCAGCGGCCATCGTTGTCTGCCGCTGGCCGCAATCCTCGGATTCCTGCTGGCCGGTAGTCAAATTAGGTGCTCGCCGTGAAGACGGAAAAAGGCTTCGAGGCGATCATGTATGAGCACCACAGTCAGGGGTAAGACGTGAGGACACGGTGTCCTGACGGTGGCCCGCCCATCAGGTCATCGTCCGCAGTGGTGATGGCCGCCGGCAGGAAAAGGACGCCATGAAAGCTGTCGTATTCGCGGACACTCGATCGGTCCTGGTGGACGAGGTTTCCGATGCGGTGGTGGAGGAGCCCAGCGACGTAGTGGTCCGGGTGACCTCCAGTGCGATTTGCGGGACCGACCTGCACATGTACGACGGCCGCACCGGTGCCACCGCGGGCCTGGTGTTGGGGCATGAACCGCTTGGCGTCGTCGAGCAGGTCGGCTCGGCGGTGGAGCTGGTGAAGGCCGGCGACCGGGTGGTGATCCCGACTCACCTGTACTGCGGGGTGTGCGTGAACTGCGCCCGCGGCTACTCCGCGGCCTGCCTGCGGGTACGTCCTGGGGGGTTCGGCGCCGCCTACGGCTACGCCGGGATGGGCCCCTACCGCGGAGCGCAGGCCGAACTGCTGCGGGTGCCCTTCGCCGACGCCAACTGCATCCCGGTGCCGGGCGACCCGGGCGACGATCGGGAGGACGACTTCGTGCTGCTCGCAGACGCGTTCGTCACTGGGTGGCACGCCACCGAGCTGGCCGCGGTGCGCGCCGGGTGCACGGTTGCGGTGTTCGGCGCGGGCGCCGTCGGCCTCCTGGCGGCCTACAGCGCGCTGCTCAAAGGCGCGGCCGAGGTCTATGTCGTCGACGCCGTACCCGAGCGGCTGGACAAGGCCGGGGAACTGGGCGCCACCCCGGTCGACTACCGGACGGGCGATCCGGTCGAGCAGATCCGGCAGCTCCGCCGGAACGCGGGGCTCCCGATCGGCGAGGAGGCCATGGGTGGGGTGCACCATGGAATTGACGCGGTCGGCTTCCAGGCTCACGACCGCGCGGAAGCCAGGGCGGAGAATCCCACCCAGGTCATCGAGGACCTGGCCCGACTGATCAACCCCACCGGGCATCTCGGTATCGCAGGTGTGTACGCCGAGAAGGATCTCCACCCGGCCGCGGCGGGGCACCCAGACGGTCGTCTTACCGTGCCCTGGGCGACGTTGTTCAGCAAAGGAATCTCGGTCAACTTCGGCCGCACCCACGATCGCCGCTACACCACCCTGCTGCGCGATCTCATCGTCTCCGGCCGCGCCAGACCCGGAGTCATCGTGACCCACCACGGCCACCTCGATAACGCAGCTGCGCTTTATCAGCAGTTCGACCAACGCGCCAACGGTGTCATCAAGGCCGTCCTGTGCCCTTAGGAACTCACCGCCGGCGTAACGTGCCGCTCACCGTCCTCGCCGCCGCGCTGACCTTTGGCACGGGCGCGATGGACGTCGCCGGCATCACCCGGCTCGGTGGCGTGTTCAGCAGCGTCATGACCGGCAACCTGGTGCTTCTGGGCTTGGCCGCCGCCCGCCTGTCCGGTGAGCTGGCCGCGCACACGGCATTGGCCTTCGCCGGCTACGTCACCGGCGCCGCCGTCGGCACCTGGATCGCTGGGCCGCCACGCCCACGCGAGCAAACGTGGCCCGTCGCTGTCACCCTGACACTGGTGGTGGAGCTCGCGGTGCTAGGCGTGTTCAGCACAGGATGGGAGCTCACTCACGGCCAGCCCACCGGTGGCCCACAACTGGTTCTGGTCGTGGTTGCCACGCTGGGGATGGGACTCCAAAGCGCCGCGGTGCGCGCTCTCGGCACGACGGTGTCCACCACCTATCTCACCGGCACCCTCACCGGGGTGGTTGCCTCTCTGGTCGCCACGCACCGACCTCGTCATATCGATCACCGCGGCGTCGCGGTGCTCACCGCCGTGGTCGCCGGCGCCGCCGTCGGCGGAGTGCTCATCCTCACCGCCCCTGCCGTCCTCCCCGCACTGCCACTCGCCACACTCACCGGCGTCGTCGCCGCGGCCGCCTATCACCACACCCACGAGGTAATCACGAAGTAACGCGAGGGAGTGCTCTGCGCAGGCCGTCGCTGCCCGCGGTGGTTCTCCCGCTGAAGCCCTGCCCGGCGCATTGTGCCCATTCCGCATCCGTGATCGTGTCTCGTTCAGCCGGAAGGTAATGGCTGAGGATGAGTTCGTGGACTCGCGCGCGTTCGGCGACGCTGCCGACCTGGGTGACATCGGTGTGCAGCGCAGCCATCCGCTCCAGGGCGGCACCGGTGATGCCGTGGCTCTTGAGGTAAGCGAGGTCGGCAACCTGGTGGACGAGGATATCGGCACCCTGGGCCAGCGCGATCAGATCGTCGTTCACAGTGGTGTCGCCAGAGAACACGACCGAGCCATCCGCGGTGTCGAAACGGTACGCCAGAGCCGGAACCGCCCGACCGTGCGTCACGGCGACGGTGGTGACCTTGACCACTCCATCATCGACAACGACGACCGGAACCTGGGCGATGCCGTCGGTCCTGGCCCGAACCTGAATGTCGATTGCCCGGACGAGCGCGCCCGCATCCGGCATGCGGGCGTCCAGCGGCATGACGTTCAGATGGTAGGCGTAGCCGGCGAGGATGTTCTCGACCAAATCCGTCGTGCCGGGGACCGGTAGTTCCGGATGAATCGTCGTCTCACGATGGAACACGGCATCACCGGCAGGTATGGCTTCGGGTCGCGCGGGTCCGTAGACCCGGATTGGTGCGAGCGGACCGTTATCGCCTACCCGGACGCCCCATGGGTAAAGGAGCATGCCGGCTAGATCACCGGTGTGGTCGGCATGAAGGTGGGTGAGGAACAAGCCTTCCAGACGGGAGAAATCGAGTCCCGCGTTGGCGAAGGCGGACGGCGACCCCCGACCGCAGTCGATGACGAAGACTCGTTCGTTGACGATGAGCGCTGACGAGATCCCCGCACGCCCGGCGACAGGCATGGGTGCTCCCGCCGTTCCAAGCAGCACCAATTCGGTTGTCATGTCCCCTCTTCTCTCCTGCTGCCTCGCTTGTGATCCGGGTGCATCGTGGCCCAGGCCACCGGGAGGCCGCGTCAGCGCCGGGTCCGGCCAGCGGGCTTCGCGCCGGGTCACGTTCGTATGAATACGCCGGGTCACGTTCTTATGAATGGTCGCCTTGGCCCTCGAATAGGTGTAGCACGGTGCGAGGGGGTCCGACCGTGGGTAGAGGTGTCGGATGGGGGCAGGCGGGTGCTGCCGAGATCCTCCCGTTCGGGCCGACGGCCGACGGCCGGATCTACGACCTGGAGCGGTTGCGGGACGCCCAGGCACGTCCGGCAGCGGCTCCGGTCCGCACTGGCGAACATGATTTCCGCTGCGACTGCTACCGCCGTCGCTGCTTGTGGGTCGCGATGGACCTCGAAAATGCGCGTGGAGGGGCGGTCGCCCGAACGTGTCGAGGTCAGCGCGTACTCCGTCATCGCCGAGGCGCTGACCAACGCGGCCAAGCACGCGCGCGCCGCGGCCTCACGGTTATCGTCGAAGCCGCCGACGCCGACGCCGTCCTGCGCGTCGCGGTCGGCGGCCGAATCTTTCTCGACAGCCCACGCGGGGCAGGGACCTGCCTGCGCGTGGAGCTCCCGCTTCGCGCCGAGAACGGCGCCGTCAGCTCCCGCTGACCGTGGGCTGGAAGAGGTACCCGCGGTGACTGCCCTGTGCGGTACGGATCGCGACGGTGATCCACGCGGCCACGAGCAGGACGTAGAGCACGACCGAGGCGACGGTGAACAGGTCGGCGTGGATCCGCGCCGACAGAGCACTGGTCCCGGTGACGACCGTGCCGACGGGGAAGGTGAAGCTCCACCAGGTCAGGGCGAACGGCAGCTTCTGCCGGGCGGTGCGCAGGGTGAGCGCCGCGGCGAGCGCCATCCACATCGCGGCGAAACCCCACGTGGGTACGCCGTAGAACAGGCCGAAAGCGGATGCGGCCTGGCCATAGGGTGGGGGCAGGGCGCCGGCGGTATCGCTGGCGAGCAGGTTGACGGCGGTGATCGACTGCCCGAGCGGACCGAGGACGATCCACACCGTCGGCACACTCGCCGCGATCCCGGTTTTGTACACCACCAGCCGCCGCCAGACCTGCGGGACGATGAACAGAGTCGCGAACAGGCTGATGCCGAACATCGCATAGCAGGCCATCAGCATCCCGAGGCGGAGCTGACCCTCGGGCAAGTGCGGGATGAGCAGCGCGCCGTCAGCCGCGGAGACCATCGGTGGCACGACGGGCATGAGCCAAGCGGCGGCGGCGCTGTCGGGCTTGATGTCGTGGGTGGTCATCATCCGGAACGGGATCCAGATGGTGGTGATCAGCCCGAGGGCGGTGCCAGCAATCCAGAGGGCCCAATCGACGGTCAGCGCGGGGGTGAGGCCGATCCAGTCCTTGCCCAGCAGCAGGGCCCCGTCGCCAACGGTCATCAAGGCCATCGGCGGGGCCCCCCAGAACTGCGCCATCACCGGATCGCGGGCGTAGCCCTTCGCGGTCTCGCGGTACCGGGTCCAGTGCACCATCCATGCCCCGCTGAGCGCGACGAGCATCACTGCGGCGAAAACCCAGACGGTGGTGGCGGCGGTGCGGAGACCGGGGAACTGCACCGGCAGGATGGCGGCGGCGTTGGCCACGATGCCGGTGCCCATAATCGAGGCGAACCAGTTCGGGCCCAGGTTCGCGAACAGGTCAAACGGGCGCTCGAGGTCGCGCAATGGCCCACGCCGCCGCGATCCGCGGCGGGCGTGGGGTGGATGCGATCCGGGCGGGTCCGCGGCAGTGATCGTGCTCGTCATGGTCCCGCCCCCGAGTGGATCATTTGTCGTCGGGATTGAGGGTGAGGAAGGCGAGTCCGGCGGCGGCGCCGGCGATAATCTGGGCTAGGAGGTAGGTCCACAGGGTGGCCCAGGCGAACAGGCCGATGGCGGCGCCGCCGATGGCCACGGCGGGGTTGAACACGCCTCCGGAGATGGCG
>DATAWX010000198.1:0-3987 GCA_036266995.1 Pseudonocardiaceae bacterium
ACTTCAGTTCCGGGACCAGCTACGGACGCTCCTCCCAGTCCGCGAGCCGCGCGTACCAACCGCCGCGACGATGACCACCTTCGCCATATCGTCTGCATCACCTGCTACCCGGCGTTCGCGGGGACGCGGGAAGCGCCCCACGACGCCGTGTGCATTTGCGGCAAGCTCATTCAGAAAGGTGACGCCGCCTCGCCGAACACGGCGCCACACTGCATCATGTGCGACGAGCTGCGCGAACACCACCTCGCCACGGTGCACCGCGACGACTGACGCTCACGCGGACGACTGCGCGGTGGTGTGTCGACGGACACGTCAGACTCCCTGTGTGCGGACAGGTTGATCCTCATGGGTGGCCATCAGAATTCCTTGTGGGCGGCCATCTGGGATCCCGAGTGATGGGCGTCTAGGTTCCCGTTCCCCTGTCCGCGGTCGGCGGGGATCCCTCTTTTCGGGTTTGCTACTCATGCCTTGTTTTGAGTAGCCCGATCGGAGGGACCCCCTGTGTCCAAGAATGACAGGGAAATCATGGAGATATTGGAAGCCTACGACCTGACCAGGTCGTTTCATGCTGCCGGCCTGTTGGCGGGCTGCGATCCGAAGACCGTTGCCCGGTATGTCGCAGCGCGCGAGGAGGGTCGGGACCCGTTCGCGCGGGCGGCGCGCACCACGTGCATCGACGGGTTCCTGGAGAAGGTCGAGGAACTGGTGGAACGCTCGGCCGGGCGGATCCGGGCGGACGTGGTGCACAGCAAGATCGGGGCGATGGGGTTCGCCGGGTCCGAGCGCACCACCCGGCGGGCGGTGGCCGTGGCCAAGACCGCGTGGCGCCAGGGGCACAAGCGCACCTACCGTCCGTGGATCACGGAGCCGGGGATGTGGTTGCAGTTCGACTGGGGCGAGGGTCCGAAGGTCGAGGGTCGGCGCACGTACCTGTTCTGCGCGTGGCTGGCCTGGTCGCGGTTCCGGGTGGTGATCCCGGTGTGGGACCAGACCCTGGGCGGCTTGGTGGCCTGCCTGGACGAGGTGCTGCGCCGGATCGGCGGGGCGCCGACCTACCTGTTGACCGACAACCCCAAGACCGTGACCGTCGAGCACATCGCCGGGGTCCCGGTGCGCCACCCGACCATGGTCGAGGTCGGGCGCCACTACGGGTGCAGGGTACTGACCTGCACCCCGTACGATCCCGAGTCCAAGGGCGGCAGCGAGGCGACCGTGCGCATCGCCAAGGCCGACCTGGTGCCCACCAGTGCGAACCTGCGCCCGCGCTACGCCTCCTTCACCGAGCTGGCCGCGGCCTGCGACGCCTGGTGCGAGCGCGTCAACGCGCGCATCCACGCCCAGACCAACGCCCGCCCCACCGACCGGCTGAGCGCCGAGCGCGCCCGCCTGCACCCGTTGCCCGAGGCCGCGCACACCGCGGCACTGGGTGAATCCCGGCTGGTCGAGGACGATCAGAGCATCCGGTTCCAGAACGTGCGCTACTCCCTGCCGGCCGGGCACGAGGGCGAGAGCGTCTGGTGCCGGATCGTCGGGGAGGAACTGGTCATCTGCGCCCGCACCGCGCCCGGTGGCGGGATCCGGGAGCTGTGGCGCCACCGATTGTCCACCCCGGGCAACCCGGTCATCCTCGACGAGCACTACGACGGGCACCCGGCCGGCCGCAACATCCTGGAACCGCCCATCCGGCCCAAGGGCGCGGAGGAGGAGGCGTTCTGCGCCCTGGGTGAAGGCGCCGGGCGCTGGCTGCGCGAGGCCGCGGCCCTCGGGGTCGCGCGGATGCGCCGCAAGATGCGCCAAGCCGTGGACCTCTCGCACGTCGTGGGCACCGACCGGGTCGACTACGCCCTGGGCCTGGCCGCGATCGCCGGACGCTTCGGTGACACCGACCTGGTCTCCATCCTCGACCACCTCGAACAGGGCCCGGGGATCGAGGTCGTGCGCGCCGACGAGGCCCACTCGGTCCAACCCGGCACCCTCGGCTGGCAGGCGATCGGCCGATGAACCCGGAATCCACCCGCGCCCACATCAGCGCGTTGCGCATCCCGGTGACCGGCCCGGCCGAACACATCCGGCTGCATCCCGGCGGCACCCCGGGCTTCCTGACCGACCTGTACCGCGTCATCGACACCCAAGTCGTCGAGGCCGTCACCCTGACCGGCCGCTGGCACGCCTGGGTCGACGAGGAAGGCGCCCGGCGGCCGGTCAACCACGCCGCCACCGCGATCGCCCACGACTGCGGGATGAGCGCCACCCTGCACGGCACCGTCATCCTCACCGGGTTCCACCCGCGCAGCGGCCGGGCACGCTCCCTCTCGCCCGCACAGCTCGACGCGATCGGGCGCCGGCTCGCCTCCCGGTCGCAGGCAAGCCGATGATCCCGCACCAGTTTCACATCCCGGCCGACGAACTGCTGCCGGTCTCGCTGTGCGCCTACACGATCGCCGGGGCGGCCCGCTTCCTCCAGCAGCTGCGCACCACCACGGCCGGGAGCGACCCGGTCCTGGACGAGGAGTTCCGCTGGCAGCTGTACCTGCTCACCCATCAACTCAATGCTCTTACCGAGAATGGACACCCCTGACATGGCCACCCCCCAAGCCCCCGCCCTGCCCGACGAACTCGACCGGCTGCTGCGCCGCATGCGCCTGCCCTACCTGCGCAAAGCCGCCCCCGACGTTCTCGCCACCGCCCGCGCCCAGCGCTGGGACCCCGCCGAGATCCTCCGGATCCTCATCCACGAGGAGGTCGTCGGCCGCGACAGCGCCACCCGCCGCAGCCGCCGGCAGGCCGCGCACTTCCCCACCGGCAAGACCCTCGGCTCCTGGAGGTCCGAGGACTCCTCGATCCCGGCCCCCACCCAAAACGCCCTGACCACCCTGGAATGGATCGGCAGGAAGGAGAACCTGGTCATCTCCGGGCCCTCGGGCACCGGCAAGAGCCACTTCACCGAGGGCCTGGCCCACGCCGCGATCGAAAAAGACCTGCGGGTGGCCTGGTTCACCCTGGAGACCCTGGCCGCGACACTGGCCAAAACGAAGATCGACGGGTCGACCGCCCGCACGGTGGCCCGGATCTGCTGCAACGACTTGATCGTGATTGACGACATAGGCCTGCTACCGGTACCCACCGACGCAGCCGAGGCGTTCTACCGCATCATCGATGCCGCCTACGAACGCCGCTCCATCGCCGTGACCAGCAACATTCACCCTTCGGGCTTTGATACGATCATGCCGAAGACCATTGCGACCGCCGGAATCGACCGGCTGATGCACCACGCGCACTTCGTCCAGACCGACGGCGAGAGCCACCGCCTGGCCGAAGCACTCGCCGGCCGAGGCGTGGTACCCCTCACCTAGATCATCGGGAATTCTGGTGGCCACCAGTTGGGAAACCTGCTGGCCACCAGCGAGGAGAACCGATGGCCACCAGTTGGGAGGAATCTGGCCGCCAGTTTGGAGGACTACGTGTCCCTTGACAGACGAGCACGACACCCCGGAAATCGCCAGCCCCTGCCCAGCCGGCGTGGGTATCCCTTGAACCACCCACCGACTGCCATTCCAACTCTCCGCCAGCGTCCGCGGAAGCCCGCTGCTGACAACGAACGTCCCCACCGCTATACAAGCGTTCGCCGCAGAACACGACACCGCCGAGAACTGACCATTCACAGCCACCGCCGAGTTCGGCGCGTCCTGCACGCTCCAACTCGTCCCGTCCCAGAACTCCGCAAGCGGCAGCGTCTGCCCCGCACTGTTACTGAAACTCCCGACCGCGATACACGACGTCGCCGACGCGCACGACACACCAGCGAACGTGCTACTTACACCACCAGCCGGGTTCGGCACAGCCTCAATACTCCAGCTCGTGCCGTTCCACCGCTCAGCCAACATCTGCCCGGTCCCGTTCGCAGCGAAGGAATCTCCCACCGCAGTACACGCCGCAGCCGCAGAACACGACACGCCAGAGAACTCCGCACCAACCGACCCAACCGGG
>DATAWX010000199.1:0-16046 GCA_036266995.1 Pseudonocardiaceae bacterium
GGAGAGCTCCGATCTCCAGGTGGTGCGGTCCATGCCGGTGGGTTCCGGATCGGCGCCAACAGCAGGTCCAGAACGGGGGGTGGACCCGTTCCGGTTGGTACGCGAGTTCATCGAGGCCACCGGCAGTCCGGCGGACGGGCACGCCGCGGCCCGGGCTTTCCTGTCCCGCGGCGCCGCGGCGACGTGGAATGACCGCGCCGGCTTGACCGTGATCGAGGATGCTCCCGGGGCTGCCCCGCAGGCCGGCCCCGCCGACGGGGTCCGTCGCATCCGGGTGAGTGGTTCACGGCTTGGCGTGCTCACCGCCGACGGCAGCTTCACTCCCGCGGCGGGGACCTTCTCCATCCCCCTCGACGTGATCAGCGAACACGGTGAGTGGCGGATCACCAACCCCCCACCAGGTGTGCTGGTAGAGGCCAGCGCTGTGCAGCGCAACTACCGTCAAGTTCGGGTCAACTTCGTCGACCCGAACCGCGGCACCCTGGTGCCCGACCTGCGGTGGGTGGCCGCCCAACCGGCGTCCACGCTGCCTGGGCGGGTGTTGGACCTGCTGCTCACCGGACCGTCCGAGCGGCTGGCCGGAGCCGTCCGAACCTCGATCCCCGGAGGGACCCGGCTGCGATCCAACGTGCTGGTCAGCCGCTCGGGGCGGACGGTGATCAACCTCAGTGGGGTAGACGCCCTCACCGATGCGCAACGACGGCTGGCGGCGGCGCAGATCGTCAGCTCCCTGGACGGCCTGGTCCCCGCCCCGATGCGACTGCTCGCCGACGGTGAGCCGATGGTGGCTGCGCAGGCCGAATGGCGCTCGGCTGATATCGCCTCCTACGCCGCGCCGACCGGGCCGCGGCCCGACGTTCCCGGGCAGGTCGTCATCGGTGGTCGACTGCGCTGGCTGAACGGCACTCCGGCACCTGGCTCGGCCGGAGCCGGCCAGTTCACCGTGCTCAGCGCCGCCAGCTCGAATCCCGGTGGGGAGCTGCTGGCTGCAGTTGTCGCCGGCCCGGACGGGCATCCGCAGCTGCGCGTGGGCCCTTCTGATGGCGATTTGATGGCGGTGCCATCGGACGCGGTCTCCATGACCCGACCCACCTGGCGGCCGTCCGGCACCGAGGTGTGGACGGTGCTAAACGGTCGCACGGTGATGGGCGTGGCCCTCTCCGGCACCGGCCCGCCGTTGACCTACCAGGTCAACGCCACCGAACTGACCCGGTTGGGCACGATCTCGGAGCTGCGGTCGTCCAGGGACGGGGTGCAGGTGGCCGCGGTGGTCGGCGGGCGACTGGTGGTGGCCTCGGTGGTGACGGAGTCGGGCTCGGTGAGTCTGCGCCATCCGCAGGTGCTGCGAGACGGCAGCCTGCCGCCCACCGCGAGCGTGGACTGGGCGCGTCCGGAGCTGCTGGTGGTGGCGTCGGCCGGGCCGTCCCCGCGGGTGTCTTCGGTGTCCGTCGACGGGCTCACCGTCCGGCAACTGTCAGCCACCAACCTGACCGGCCCGCTCACCGACGTCGTCGCCGCACCCGGCCGTGAAGTGCTGGTAGCCGACGCCACCGGGTTGTGGGCGTATTCGGACACCCAGGAGGTGTGGGAACCCCTGCTCGGCGGGATCGGACCTGGCTCGGTACCCATCTACCCGGGCTGAGCTACGAACGCAAGCGCGCTTCGCCGCACTGTGGATGGCCTGCACCGCTGTGCACAGCTGCGCCGCTGTGAGACCGAATGACGGTTGCCGTGGTTGAGCCGCGGGCAGGATTGGCGAGGTGCTGCATCCACTGCTGGACCTGTTGTTGCCCGTCGACTGCGGCGGTTGCACAGTGCCCGGTGCGCTGTTGTGCCCCGACTGCGCGGTCCTGTTGGGGCGGCCGGTCCGGGTGTACCCGCCGTGCTGCGGGACAGGCGCACCGGTGTACGCCCTGGGCGCCTACCGTGGGCGGTTACGTACCGCGCTGCTGGCCTACAAGGAGCGCGGCCGCCGCGACCTCGCGGGTCCATTGGGCACCGCTCTCGCCTCCGCGCTGCTTGCGCTCCCCATTCCGCAGCGGCGCGGATCCGGGGGGTTTTGGCTGGTGCCGGTGCCGTCGAGGCGGGTGGCGGCGGCTCGGCGGGGTGGGCAGCATATGGAGCTGCTGGCTCGGCGGGCGGCGGCTGCGCTGGCCGGTGCGGGGGTGGCCGCCGCGGTCGCCCCCGCGCTGCGGGTCGCCCCCGGGGTGCGCGACTCGGTTGGCCTGGCGCCGGCGGCTCGGCAGGCCAATCTGGCGGGGCGGGTGCTGGTGCGCCGGGCCGGTCTGCCGCCCGCAGGCACGGCTGTCGTGCTCGTCGACGACGTGGTGACCACTGGGACGACTGCTGCGGCGTGTGCCGCGGCGCTGGTCCGTACGGGTGTCGATGTGCCAGCGATCGTGGTGCTCGCCGCCGCCGGGTGTCACGCACCGTCGCAGCCATCGGGTACGTGATACCTACCACAGCGTTGACCCTGCGACGCGCGAGGCCAAGCCCTGGCGAGCGCACCGTCGGCGGACTACCGTCCGGGCATCAGCATCGCTGCCCGTTCGGGAGGAGGCGAGCAAGCCATGGTTCTGACGCCGGCGGTCGACTGATCATCGCGGACGGCCCCGTTGCTGCCGTCCGAGATCATCACTGCACTGCCCATGGCGTCGCTGAAGTCCCTGTTGGACAACGCGAGGAGGTCGCCCGTGAACATTGTCGTGAAGGGTCGGAACGTCGAGGTACCCGATCACTACCGGATGCACGTTACCGAGAAGCTCGCCCGCGTCGAACGGTATGATCAGAAGGCCGTTCACTACGACGTCGAGCTGTTCCACGAACGCAATCCCCGGCAGTCCAAGAGCTGCCAGCGGGTCGAGATCACTGGTCGGTGCCGCGGGCAGGTAGTCCGCGCAGAGGCATGTGGTGCCGACTTCTACGCCGCCCTGGACGCGGCGGTGAGCAAGCTGGACAACCGGCTGCGCCGAGTCGCAGACCGTCGCAAGGTGCACTACGGACGCCGCCACCCCACCTCCGTCGCCGAGGCCACCGCGCCGTTGGCGGCCACCCTGACTGCCGACGTCGAAACCGAGGTCGAGACGAACGGCCACCGCCAGCGGACGGGATTGCTCGACCCCCCCGACCCGGAGCTGGACTACGAGTTGCCCACCCAACGGGCCGGATCGCCGGAGGCCCAGTTACCGGATCCGCAGGGACCCGGATGTATCGTCCGGCGCAAGCGGCACTCCGCCACACCCATGACGGTCAACGATGCGCTCTATGAGATGGAGCTCGTAGGCCACGACTTCTACCTGTTCTCCGACGCCGCGTCCGGGCTGCCCAGCGTGGTGTACCGTCGGCACGGTTTCGACTATGGCGTGATCCAGCTCGTCTGACACCCGTAGGCATAAACATGATCGCCGTCTGTGTGCGTGGCACGACGTCTCGTGTCGCTCTGGGCACACAGGCGGCGATCATGGCGTTTGGGTGCGTAGCTGACCTGGGCTGATACCACCGTGGCCGGGCTGGGCATACGATGGCGCGCAGACCGGCGGCGCTGGGATGCCATGCGGCACGCCACAGCCGCTCGCCGCCGACCCACCCTCCAACGGGTGCCCCGATACGAGTGAGGTCTCCACGGTGGTCCTGTCCCGATTGCTCCGCGCCGGCGAGCACAAGACTGTGCGCCGGTTACGCGCCATTGCCGACCACATCAACGGCCTGGAAGGCGACGTCGCCAGCCGGTCTGACGCCGACCTGCGCGCCAAGACCGATGAGTTCCGCCGCCGCTACGGCAACGGTGAGTCCTTGGACGACCTGTTGCCCGAAGTGTTCGCGGTGGTCCGCGAGGCCGCCAAGCGCACTCTGGGGCAGCGGCATTTCGACGTTCAGCTGATGGGCGGTGCAGCGATGCACCTGGGCAACATCGCTGAGATGCGCACCGGGGAGGGCAAGACGCTGACCTGTGTCCTGCCCGCGTACCTCAACGCGATCGCCGGCAAGGGTGTGCACGTCGTCACGGTCAACGACTACCTCGCCAAGCGTGACTCGGAGTGGATGGGACGGGTGCACCGGTTCCTCGGCCTGGGGGTCGGGGTGATCCTGTCCCAGCTGAGCCCGGAGGAGCGGCGTACCGCATACAACGCCGATATCACCTATGGCACGAACAACGAGTTCGGCTTCGACTACCTGCGCGACAACATGGCCTGGAGTCTCGCGGACTGCGTTCAGCGCGGGCACAGCTATGCGATCGTCGACGAAGTCGACTCCATCCTCATCGACGAGGCACGCACCCCGCTGATCATCTCCGGGCCCGCGGACCAGTCTTCCCGCTGGTATGGCGAGTTCGCCCGGCTCGCCCCGATGCTCAAGCGCGATGTGCATTACGAGGTCGACGATCGCAAGCGCACCGTGGGTGTCTCCGAAGAGGGCGTCGCTCTCGTCGAGGACCAGTTGGGCATCGAGAACCTCTACGAGGCGGCCAACACGCCGCTGGTCGGCTACCTCAACAACGCCCTGAAGGTCAAGGAGCTGTTCACCAAGGACAAGGACTACATCGTCCGCGACGGCGAGGTCCTCATCGTTGACGAGTTCACCGGCCGGGTACTGCACGGCCGGCGCTACAACGAGGGCATGCACCAGGCCATCGAGGCCAAGGAGAAGGTGGAGATCAAAGCCGAGAACCAGACCTTGGCGACGATCACGCTGCAGAACTACTTCCGGCTCTACGACAAGCTCGCCGGGATGACCGGTACCGCCCAGACCGAGGCCGCCGAGCTGCTCCAGATCTACAAGCTGGGTGTGGTGTCGATCCCCACCAACCAGCCGATGGTCCGCACCGACCATGGAGACCTGGTCTACAAGACCGAGGAGGCCAAGTTCGGTGCGGTGGTGCAGGACATCGCGCAGCGGCATAACAAGGGCCAGCCGGTCCTGGTCGGGACCGCGAGCGTGGAGCGTTCCGAGTACCTGTCCAAGGCATTGGTCAGTGCAGGAATCCCGCATTCGGTGCTCAACGCCAAACAGCACGAGAAGGAGGCGTTGGTCGTCGCCGAGGCCGGCCGCAAGGGCGCGGTCACGGTTTCGACCAATATGGCTGGTCGTGGGACCGACATCATGCTGGGTGGCAACCCGGAGTTCCTCGCCGACGCGGAGCTGCGGACGCGCGGACTCGACCCGGTCGAGGCTCCGGAGGAGTACGAGGCCGCCTGGGAGGCCGCGGTCAACGATGCCCGCGCCGAGGTCGAGGCCGAGGCCAGGGAGGTCATCGCCGCTGGCGGGTTGTACGTGCTGGGCACCGAGCGGCACGAGTCGCGGCGCATCGACAACCAGTTGCGGGGCCGCTCCGGGCGCCAAGGTGACCCCGGAGAGTCCCGCTTCTACCTATCCCTGCGTGATGAGCTCATGGTGCGGTTCAACGGACCGATGGTCGAGTCCATCATGACCCGGCTGCGGCTGGAGGATGACGTCCCGATCGAGGCCAAGATGGTCAGCCGGGCGATCCAGTCCGCGCAGACCCAGGTCGAGCAGCAGAACTTCGAGATCCGCAAGAACGTCCTGAAGTATGACGAGGTCATGGACCTGCAACGCAAGGTGATCTACGCCGAGCGGCGCCGGGTACTCGAAGGTGAGGATCTGCGCGACCAGATCGAGCACATGATGACCGACGTGATCACCGCCTACGTCAACGGCGCCACCGAGAACGGGTACGCCGAGGACTGGGATCTTGAGCAGCTGTGGTCGGCGCTGAAGACGCTGTATCCCGTGGGCATCAAATACGAGTCCATCGCCGACGAGATCGGTGACCTGACCCGCGAGGTGCTCCTGTCCGCCATACTCGACGATGCGCGGGCCGCGTACTCCCGGCGCGAGGCAGAACTCGCGGAGATGGCCGGTCCGGACGCGATGCGTGAGCTGGAGCGCCGCGTAGTGCTCTCGGTGCTGGACCGTAAGTGGCGCGAGCACCTCTATGAGATGGACTATCTCAAGGAGGGCATCGGGCTGCGCGCGATGGCCCAGCGCGACCCGCTCGTGGAGTACAAGCGTGAGGGCTTCGTGATGTTCAGCGCACTCCTCGAGGCGCTGAAGGAGGAGTCTGTCGGGTTCCTGTTCAATGTAGCGGTCCAGGTCGCCGAGCCGGAAGTAATCGAGGCCCCGTCGCAGGTCCCGCTAGCTCCCGCACCGGCCCCGCTGACCCCGGCGCCGCTGACCCCGGCCCCGGCCGGTTCGGCGCTGTCTCAGCTTGACGGCCAGGCCACAGACGGTGGACTTCCCCCGGCCGTGGGCTCACCCACGCTGAGCAACGGCGGCTTGGCGCAGCCGGAGTCCCGGCCGCTGACCTACACCGGACCCGCCGAGGATGGCGGCACCGAGGTGCGGGGCCGTGGTCGCCACGCTGGCAACGACACCGGGGGACCCGCCCGCAACGCCCCTTGCCCCTGCGGCTCGGGCAAAAAGTACAAGCGCTGCCACGGCGCCCCCACCACAGCGTCCTCCTGAGCAGGGCCGCGCGCCGGACGTGGCTAGGCTTCCCGTTCGCGTTGGGTGGTCCCTCATAGAAGACCCATTCGGTTGCGACGGCCACCGACCGCCGCTTTCAGGTCACCGGAAGTCAGGCGCAGTTGCAGGGCGGTGCACTGCCAACGGCTGCCGTGTTTGTCGAAGCGGGCGGCCAGCGCCCGAACGCCGGTGGTCAGCGTCACCAGCGCGACCGCCTCTGTTGCGCCGCCCGCATGGTGCTGGACAAACACTCTGTGCATTCGTGGTTTCAGATGGCCGGCGGTCATCTGCAGGGATACCAGATACCTCAGCAGATCAGGACCCAACACCGCGGACAGCTGTCGCGCCGGACGCCGACCACCGAGGATCTCCACCGCGGCCCGGAGCACCCGCTCAGCCAGGACGGCCGCGGCGGGATCGGCTGCGGCTAGCGCCGTGGCTGGCGGCAGCGTGACCGTGGCCGGTGTCGCGGCCGGCAGGACGTCCACCAAGCGTCGCAGCACCGGCCGCTGCGGTAGCTCGGGATATGACTCGGCGATGCTCGCGGTCAACGAAGGCTCCTCGTCTGCAACGACCACGCGAGTTGCGCGCGGTCGGTCGACGGCGGAGCCGGAGACGCCGTGTTCGGACGGTCCGCGGCGACAGTGCCGCAGATCGTGGCCACCGGGTCGGAGGAGGGGCAACGATCCGGTGGGAGGGAAGTATGCGCGAGACGCGGGGGTGCTGTCGTCGAATGTCGCCGAACCGGGTGGGATCGGTAGATAACCGGGTTACTTCGGTATTTGGCGCCGGCGAGCCCATTCGAAGCACACCACCGCAGCGGCGCTGGCGACGTTGAGTGACTCGACGTTGCCCGCCATCGGGATGCCGACCCAACCGCTGAGCTGTGCAGCCACCGCCGGGGAGATGCCCGTGGTCTCGTTGCCCAGCACGTAGGCCACCCGCGGCGGCGGTGGGTCGCCGAACAGCGAGCCGACGCCCGGTGCCGAACCGGACAGCCCGAGTACCTCGAAACCGGCTGCGAGCAGCATGGCGCAGGCGGCCTCGGCGGTGGCACTGCGCAGCACAGGGGCGTGGAACGCCACCCCAGCCGAAGCCTTGATCACCAGCGGATCGATGGAGGGTACGCCCCTGCGGGGCAGCACCACGCCGTCGATTCCCGCTGCCGTCGCGGTGCGCAGGATCATGCCGACGTTGGCCGGATTGGTGATCGCGTCGAGCACCAGGATGCCCGCCGGGCTGCGCAGCGTCTGCAGCACGCCATCCAGCGGGCGCATCCTGGGTGCCACCACGTCGGCCAGGATGCCCTGGTCGTGCCGGCCATTGCCGGCGAGCACCTTCACCCGGTGCGCCGACGCCCGCTGCACCGGCACCCGCCGGCGCGCCGCCGCGTCGAGGATTTCCTGCATGGTGTCGCCGTGAGCGTGTTCGGCCACGATCAACTTGTCGATGGTCAGCGCCGGGTCGATCAGCGCCTCTAACACTGGTTTGCGACCGTAGACAGTGATGAAGGTGTCCCGTGGGCTAGCGGCATGCGGGCCGGTCGGGACGCAGGACTGCTTGTCGCGCGGAGGCACAAGATGAAGGGTAAGCGCAGGCCCGCGGTGGGCGGTGATCTAGTCTGAATTGTCCGCAGAGAGGGGCGCTGTTTCGCAGATGAGGGTCTACATTCCCGCGACGCTCGGGATGCTGCGACAGCTGGTGGATTCCGGGGAGCTGATCCCGGTCGCCGGCACCGCCTTCGCGCTCACCCCGATGCTGCGGGAGTCCTACGCCGCCGGAGACACCGAGGAACTGGAGTATGTGGCGATGAACGAGGCGGCCCGGGCCTCGCTTCGGCTGTTGGCCACCGAGCTCGAGGACGACTCGGCGGCGCTGGCGCGCCGGGTCGTGGTGGCCGCCGACGTCGAGCGGGTGCGGTTGCGTCCCGATCTCGACGACGCCGCCGTCACGGTTTCCGGTGCCGTACCGGCTTGTGCGGTCGCCGCTGTGCACGTCGATGTAGCCGAGGCGGAGGACGCGGTGCGCACCGCGGTGGCGGTGGTCGACGCAGCCGACCTCGGTGATCCGGACGCCGAGTTCGCGCTCGGCGACGCGGAGGACCACGACATGGCCTGGTACGCCACCCAGGAGATCGCTTTCCTGCTCGAATTACTCTGAGTGGGCCACGTTATGGACGCGATCACGCTGGTTCCGGCCCCACGCAACGAGCCCGTCCGCAGCTACCCGCCGGGAAGTCCGGCACGAGACTCGCTGACCCGCAAGCTCGCCGAACTCGCCGCCCAGCGCACCGAGCTGACCATGACCATCGGTGGCGTGGCGCGGATGGGGAGCGGGGAGCGCTTTGACGTGGTCACCCCGCACCGGCGCGCCCACGTGCTGGGCACCAGCGCGCAGGCCAGCGCCGCCGACGTCGCCGATGCCGTTCGCGCCGCGGCGCGGGCCGCTCCGGCCTGGCGCGAGCTGCCCTTCGACGAGCGCGCCGCGGTGCTGCTGCGCGCCGCGGACCTCGCTGCCGGTCCATGGCGCGACACCCTCAATGCCGCCACCATGCTCGGCCAGTCGAAGTCGGTGCAGCAGGCCGAGATCGACGCGGCCTGCGAGCTGATCGATTTCTGGCGGTTCAACGTGCACTACGCCCACCGGATCCTGGCGGAGCAGCCGAACTCGGCGCCCGGCGAGTGGAATCGCATGGAGTACCGCTCCCTGGATGGGTTCGTCACCGCGATAACCCCGTTCAACTTCACCGCGATCGCCGGGAACCTGCCCACCGCGCCCGCGCTGATGGGCAACACGGTGGTGTGGAAACCAACGCCGACCCAGCAGCTCGCCGCGCACTACACGATGCGGCTGCTGGAGGCCGCCGGGTTGCCGCCAGGGGTGATCAACCTGGTGACCGGCGACGGGACAGCGGTCAGCGAGGTGGCACTGGCCGATCGGGACTTCGCCGGCCTGCACTTCACCGGCTCGACCGCAACATTCAAGACGCTCTGGCGCACCATCGCCGATCATCTGGACAGTTATCGCAGCTACCCGCGCATCGTAGGGGAGACCGGCGGTAAGGACTTCGTCGTTGCGCACCCCTCGGCCGATCCCGCCGCGGTGACGACGGCACTGACCCGCGGGGCGTTCGAGTACCAGGGCCAGAAGTGCTCCGCGGTCTCCCGGGCGTACCTGGCCCGGTCTCTGTGGGAGGGTGGCCTGCGCGAACAGCTCGCCGACACCACGCGGACGATTCGCTACGGCGACATCGCTGATCTGTCGAACTTCGGTGGCGCGGTGATCGACGCGCGTGCCTTCGCCAAGCACCGTGATCTCCTGGCACGGGTCGCGGACGACCCGTCGATCGAGATCCTCGCCGGCGGCGGTTGCGACGACGCGCAGGGCTGGTTCGTGCAGCCCACGGTGCTGGTCAGCGCCGATCCCAGCCACGAGGTCTTCGCCACGGAGTACTTCGGGCCGATCCTCGCGGTGCACGTCTATCCCGACGGTGACTACGCCGAGGTCCTCAACCTGATCGACTCCACCAGCCCGTACGCGCTGACCGGCGCGGTGTTCGCCACCGACCGGGCCGCGGTGCAACAGGCGCATTCAGCGTTGCGCTTCGCGGCGGGCAACTTCTATGTCAACGACAAGCCCACCGGATCGATCGTGGGGCGTCAGCCCTTCGGCGGCTCCCGGGCCTCGGGCACCAACGACAAGGCCGGCTCGCTGATCAACCTGTTGCGCTGGACCAGCCCCCGGGCGATCAAGGAGAGGTTCGACCCACCCACCGACCTCGTGAGTGGGTAACAGTGTTCTAACACTGTTACCCACTCACGAGGTGGCGAGCGCAGCGAGCAGCACCCGAACGGACATCGCTCGGCGGTGGGCAGCGCCGTCGAGGTCGTCCAGCGCGCACTCGGGGTCGGCGGGCGGGCCGAGGTGGGTGCAGCCCCGGGGGCAGTTCTCGATCGCCGCAGCCAGATCGGCGAAGGCGCGGACCACATCGTCGGGCGTCACGTGCGCCAGGCCGAAGGAGCGGATCCCCGGGGTGTCCACCACCCAGCCCCCACCAGGCAGTGGCAGGGCCACCGCGGAGCTGGAGGTGTGCCGCCCCTTGCCCACCCCACTGACCGCCCCGGTGGCCCGCAAAGCGTCCGGCACCAGCCGGTTCACCAGCGTCGACTTGCCCACTCCGGAGTGCCCAACCAGGACTGAGACCCGACCCGCCAGCCGTGCCCGCACTGCGTCGATCCCGGTATCCGGTGCGGTGACCAGCGCCGGGATGTCCAGCGCGGCGTAGCGCTCCAGGACGGCGTCCGGCGCGGCGAGGTCACGCTTGGTCAGACAGAGCACTGGTTCCAAGCCACCGGCGAAGCCGGCTACCAGGCAGCGGTCGATCAACCCGGTCCGCGGCGGTGGGTCGGCGAGCGAAGCGACGATGAACAGCTGCTCGGCGTTGGCCACGACGATGCGCTCGTAGGGGTCTCCGTCGTCGGCGGTACGGCGCAGCACGCTGGACCGCTCTTCTACCCGGACGATCCGGGCCAGCCCGTCCGGTGCACCGCTGACCTCGCCGACCAGCCCGACCTGGTCACCCACCACGACCGGAGTGCGCCCGAGCTCGCGGGCCCGCATCGCCGTCACCCGAGTGGTCGGATCACCATCGGGCGCGCAGGTCCACCGACCACGGTCCACCGCCACCACCATTGCCGCGATGGCGTCGGCATGTTCGGGGCGGCGCTTGGTGCGCGGGCGCGAACCGCGCCGCCCCGGCCGGACCCGGATGTCGGATTCGTCGAGGCCGGGACCGTTGCGGTTACCGGGCCGGCTCAGCCCGCATCACCGGCCAGCATCGCCGCCCAACTCGCCGGGAACTCCGGCATGGTCTTGGTCGTCGCGGCTATGTCGTCGACAGCGATTCCCGGCACTACCAAGCCCAGGATCGCGCCTGCGGTGGCCATCCGATGATCGGCATAGGCGCCCCAGGGCCGGTCAGGATCCGCGCGCAACGGCCTCGGATGTATCTCCAGGCCGTCGGATGTCTCCCGCACGTCAGCACCCAGGGCCGTCAGCTCGGTGTCCAGTGCGGCCAGCCGGTCGGTCTCATGCCCGCGTAAATGGGCGATGCCGCGCAGCCTGGACGGCCCGTCGGCCAGCGCCGCGAGCGCCGCCACCGTCGGGGTGAGCTCCCCGACGTCGTGCAGGTCGGCGTCGACGCCGTCGAGCCGATCGGGACCCGAGACGGTCAACCCGCGTTCGTCCAGGTCCACCTGGCAGCCCAGCTCGGCCAGCAACGAGCGGCACGCGTCACCGGCCTGGGTGGTGCGCCGGGGCCAGCCCGGTACGGTGACCCGGCCACCGGTGACCGCGGCGGCCGCCAGGAACACGGCTGCGTTGGACAGGTCCGGCTCGACGTCGTGGTCGCCGCCCGCGATCGCCCCCGGCTCCACCTCCCACCACGTCGCCCCATCAGTGTTCACCTCGACGCCCCGGTCGGCGAGCATCTGCACGGTCATCTCGATATGCGGCCGGGACGGGACCGGCGGTCCGTCGTGACGGACTGTGATGCCCCCGCCGTAAGCGGCGGCGGAGAGCAGCAATCCGGAGACGAACTGCGACGAACCCGACGCGTCGATCCGCACCTCGCCGCCTCGTCGCCCGGGCACACCGTGCAGCACGAACGGCAAGGCGTTCCCGTCGATCCGGCATCCCAGCGCGCGCAACGCGCCCAGGACCTCGCTCATCGGCCGCTGCCGAGCCTGCTCGTCGCCGTCGAAGCGAACCGGGCCGTCGGCCAGCGCGGCCAGCGGCGGTACGAAGCGCATCACGGTGCCGGCCAGCCCGCAGTCCACCGTGGCGCCGCCGCGCAGCCCGCTGTGCGCGCCCACGTCCAGCAGCTCGTCGGCGTCTAGCTTGTCCAACTTGCCGGCGCGGCTGGTCGACGCGGGTGAGACGGGTACTCCCAGAGCGCGCAGCGCACCGACCATGAGATCGGTGTCCCGGCTGCGGAGCGGCCTGCGGATGGTGCCGCCGGTGCCGCTCAGCGCGGCCAGCAGCAGCGCCCGGTTGGTGATCGACTTCGATCCCGGCACGGTGACGGTGGCTCGCACCGGACCGCGCGCCGGCGGCGCGGCCCATGGCAGTGCAGTGGCAGTCGTCATAGCGCCATCATTGCGTACCCGGCTCGTGTACTGGTCGTGCCACGATGACTCCATGTGCGGTAGGTACGCCTCGACCAAGGATCCCGCGACGTTGGCCGTCGAGTTCGACGCTGTCGACGCAACTGACGGTGCGGCGCCAGGGGCGCACTACAACGTCGCACCGACCACACCGGTGTTGTCGGTGGTGACCAGGCATCCGCGCGATTCGCAGGGCGTCCCCGATCCGGATCACACGCAGCGCAGCATCCGGGTGATGCGCTGGGGACTGGTGCCGCATTGGGCCAAGGACCCGGGGGTCGGATCCCGGCTGATCAATGCCCGGGCCGAGACCGCGGCCGGCAAGCCCGCCTTCCGCGATCCGGTGGCCAGGCGGCGGTGCCTGCTACCCGCTGACGGCTGGTACGAGTGGCAGCGGGTAGGCGGCCACAAGCAGCCGTTCTTCATCACCCCGGCGGACGGCGCCGGGTTCGCCCTGGCCGGGTTGTGGTCGACGTGGCGGCACCCGGACGGCACAGCGCCCCCGTTGGTGACCTGCGCGGTGCTGACCACTGATGCGGTGGGTCCGCTCGCCGAGATTCACGACCGGATGCCGCTGATCTTGCCCACTGAGGCGTGGCAGGCTTGGCTGGATCCGGATTCCGACGATCCCGGCGTGCTACTCGCGCCGGCGTCCGCGCAGCTGGTCCGCGGGCTTGAGCTGCGGCCGGTCTCCACGGCGGTGAACGACGTCCGCCATGAGGGTCCTGAGCTGGTTGAACGGGCCGCACCGGAGCAGCCCGCCCTGCTGGATCTGGACCAGGTGCGTTGACTGCGGCGGTGACTGACCTGACCATCCCGACGCCGTCCGGTCCGGCGCTCGTCGAGCTGCACTGCCCGCAGCCGTGGGGACCCGGCGCGGCGCTGCTGCTCGGGCACGGTGCGGGTGGTTCCGCCAGCGCGCCCGACCTGATGGCCGCCACCAGGGCAGCGACCGCGACGGGGCTGCAGGTGGCGCTGGTCACGCAGCCCTACCGGGTCGCGGGACGGCGCGCCCCGGCACCGGCCAGGCAGCTCGACGAGGCGTGGCTGGCCGTTGCGAAGCATCTAGCAGACGGCGTGTTCGCCAGCCTGCCGTTGATCTTCGGGGGCCGTTCTTCGGGAGCCAGGGTGGCTTGCCGCACCGCGGCAGTGGGGGGTGCGGTGGCGGTGCTGTGCCTGGCCTTTCCCGTGCACCCACCGGGACGCCCGGAGCGCAACCGGATGGGCGAGCTGGACGGTGTGGACCTGCCGGTGCTGGTCGTACAGGGCGAGCGGGATCCCTTCGGTCGCCCGGAACCTGCGGCCCGACGCGAGGTCGTGCTGTTGCCAGGAGACCACTCGCTGAAGGCAGATCCCGCCGCAGTGGAACGCGCCGTAGCACAGTGGTTACAGCGGTGATCACGAGACGTGTGTCGAGAGCGACATAGCGTGTCGCCTGTGACACCCAGGCGGTGATCATGTGCGCGGAATGCCAGCGCCGGCTGGGGCGTTGCCCCCCGCGTGGTACCAACAGCCCAACAAACCCGTTACCGGTTAGCGCGGCAGCGCCCACCCACAGTGCGCAGGTCCAGTCCGCTGGGCCCGGCGCCTGGTTGGCGCGTACCCTCGACCATCAATGCACATCTGGGCATGGGGGTGGTCGGAGTGGTGGACGCCGACAGTGCACAGCCCGTGCAGCCTGGCCAGCCCGGGCCCGGTCTAACCGAATCAGGTCCCGAAAGGACTATGTTGGCAGGCCGCCCCAAGGTCGCAGGTGGGGAGCCGTCACCGACGGACAGCTCCGACCAGAGTGCCGGGGAGCAGGCTGCTCAGGAGACACCGGAGCAGCGCACCGCGCGCTTCGAGCGTGATGCAATGCCCTTGCTCGACCAGCTCTACGCGGCGGCGCTGCGGATGACCCGTAACCCGGCCGACGCCGAAGACCTCGTGCAGGAGACCTACCTCAAGGCCTACGGCGCCTTTGCGTCCTTCCGGGCGGGTACCAACCTCAGGGCATGGCTGTACCGCATCCTCACCAACACCTACATCAACGGATACCGCAAGCGGCAGCGTCAGCCGGTGGCGCAACCCACCGAGGAGATCACCGACTGGCAGCTGGCTCAGGCTGCCCAGCACACCTCGTCGGGTTTGCGCTCGGCCGAGATGGATGCACTGGACCAGCTGCCCGACTCCGACGTCAAGGACGCCCTGAGCCAGCTGGCGGAGGACTTCCGGATGGCCGTCTACCTGGCCGACGTTGAAGGCTTCGCGTACAAGGAGATCGCCGAAATCATGGGTACCCCGATCGGGACGGTGATGTCGCGGTTACACCGCGGGCGAAAGCAGCTGCGCGACCTACTCACCGGCGTGGCCCGGGAGCGGGGTTTCCTGCGCGATGCGGAGGTCGCGTCATGAGTTGTGGAGATCCCCACGACACCGACTGCAGCGAGGTGCTCGCCGAGCTGTGGATGTTTCTGGACAACGAGTGCGACCACCAGCGCCGAGAGCTGCTGCGGCGCCATCTGGACGAGTGCGGCCCGTGTCTAGAGGAATTCGGTCTTGAGGAGCATCTCAAGGCGCTGCTGGCTCGTAAGTGCGGTGGCGACCATGCACCCGACGCGCTGCGGCACAGGCTGCGCCAGTCGATCCACGAGATCATGCTGCGCCAAGCCGTTCTCGGTGCGGAGGTGATCGTTCAGCGGGGCGATGACGGCGCCGTCGTGGAAGTGTCGACCGTCGTCGTCGAAAGCCGCACCCGGCTGTCGACCGAGAGCTGAGCTCACCTGGTCCCACTGCTCACCTGGCAACACCGGGGGCCGGTCAGCGTGTGTGACAGGCCCCCAGTGCGGCTCAGGTGTTCGGACGCTTGCCGTGGTTGGCGGCGTTCTTCTTCCGGCTACGCTTCTTGCGGCCTCGCTTGGACACGACGTCCTCCCTCCCGGTATAGGTTGATCTTCGGCGATTGATTGCGATCGTGCAGAGTGTGTCACGGTATGCCGTCACGCCGCCGACCATGGGCCGCTGCGCGTGGTTGGATACCTTGGGCCGAGCATCGAGAGGGACGATCCATGACTGAGGAGATCCGGGCTGAGATGGTGGCCAACGTTTGGAAGATCGTGGTCGCCGAAGGCGACACGGTGTCTGACGGCGACACGTTGGTGATCCTCGAGTCGATGAAGATGGAGATCCCCGTGCTGTCAGAGGTTGAAGGAACTGTCTCGAAATTGGCGGTCTCGGAGGGCGACGTCGTGCAGCAGGGCGACCTGATCGCCGTAGTTGAGTGACCCGAACGTGGGGTGCGGTCACCGGGGCGAAGTGCTTGGAGTTTGCGCGCCATTAACAGCGCGGGCGTCAGGTGAGAATGAGGTTAAGTGCCATCCGTCAACGTGGAGAGGCCCGGCGCGTGACAAGCGCCGGGCC
>DATAWX010000200.1:0-5505 GCA_036266995.1 Pseudonocardiaceae bacterium
GCTCGCGGGTCAACTGGGTGGACTGGCGTTCCACAAGCCGGTCGATGTCTGAGCGTTCGATGCGCCGGTGCCGCCCGATCCACAAGAACGGAAGCTCGCCTCGGGTGCACATGTCCACCACGTGCTGCCGCGACGACCCCAGTAGGTGCGCGGCCTCGCCGGTGGACAGCAGTTGCTGTCTCATCCGTTGCGGTCGGCTATCCATGGCAGCCAGTGTGCGGTGTAAACACCAAAAACACAACGATTGACGGTGCAGGCCGGTCCCGGCGAGTTGGGTCGGTCCCGGGAGGAGCGGACCACGATTTCCGGCGGCGTGACACGGCTTGTGACACGAACTTGCGTTCAACCGTGCCGCTGTGGCCTGCCAAGCGATCACTGGAGACAGTGAAGTCGCTGGTAGCCGTCATGGGCAACGTGGAGAAGAAGTCTTGTAAGCGATAGGTTCGGCGTTCGAGGCCCCGCGTCGGCTCCGGTTTGACCAGGGACAATACTCTCAGGCGAGTAGTTGGACCGGTCAGCGTGACATCATGGCTGGAGGAGACGTTGCGGGTCTGCCTGAGCCGCCGCTACTCGTTTTGCAGGTCGAACCGGCGGCTGTTCGGGCCCCTTAGACTCGCCACGTTGGTGGACGACCTCGACACGGCCGCCAATGACAGCCCGCTGCGCACGCAAGTCCAGGCAGAGCACAGAGCGAGCACGGCGTTGCCCGGGGTGCGGCCAACCGCTTACGTCCCGACGTTGATCACCGCTGTGTAGTGCAGTGGTGGTGAACAGCGCGGAGCTGGTGCTATGCCGCAGGCACTCGCTCAGCGAAGGCGTGCTTGCTTGATGAGTGTCCGACCGAAGTCCCATAACAGCCCGCCGGTGCGGTGCGCGTCATCCATCACGTCGGTGAATGCGTCGAGGAACCAGGCAACTTCGGCCTCGCCGACCGTCAGCGGCGGCAGCAGCTTGATTACTTCGAGATGATCGCCAGCGACCTGCGTGAGAACACGGTGGCGCGCGAACACTGCCATGACCACGGCCTGTGCGAATAACCCTTGCCTGGCCGATTGCAAGATGGCCCAGTGGGTCCGCAGCCGCCACGAACGGGGCTTGGCGAACTCCAGCCCGACCATCAGTCCACGACCACGCACTTCGGCAAGCAGCTCATAATGTTCGATCATGGCGGCGAGTCCGTCACGCAGCAATCGCCCGGTCCGCTCAGCGTTCTCGACCAACCCCTCATCCTCGATCACCGCCAGGGTGGCCAGTCCAGCGGCCATGGCCGCTGCGTTGGCGCCGAATGTCGAGTCATGTACTAACACTCGATCCATCGACCCGTAGACCTTCCCGAAGATCCACCCTTTGGTGAGGGTGGCTCCGACGGGGATGAACCCGCCGGACAGTGCCTTCGCCACCGTGACAATGTCCGGGTCGAGGCCCGCATGGTGGTAGCCGAAGAACCGGCCGGTCCGACCCATCCCGGTCTGCACCTCGTCGCAAATCAGCAGCGTGCCGCGCTCGCGCGCCAGTTGCTGGGCGGCGACCAGGAAGCCCTCCGGTGGCACGTGCACGCCTTTGCCCTGGATTGGCTCGACCAGCAACGCTGCGACATCACCCCGCTGCAGCTCACTCGCCAGTGCGTCGAGATCACCGAAGGGAATGGCCGTGTCAGGCAGCAGCGGGCCGAACCCGCGGCGGAACTCGTCTGCGCCGTTGACCGACAGTGAACCAGCGGTAAGCCCGTGGAAGCCATGATCACAGTAGATAATTCGCGGGCGGCCGGTGGCGCAGCGGGCGAACTTCAACGCCGCCTCTACCGCCTCGGTGCCGCTGTTGCAAAAATACACCCGGTCGAGCCCCGGCGCGTTGGCAAGTAACCGCTCTGCGAGCAGTCCGGGCAACAGCGCACAGTCGAGCTGCACAAGGTCGGCCAGCTCTGTGTTGAGGACATCACGCAGCGCTTGGCGTACCACCGGATGGTTACGCCCAATCCCGGCCGCCCCGAAACCGGCAAGAAAGTCCAGATACCGGTTGCCCTCGCGGTCATACAGGTAGGCGCCCTCGGCTCGCGCATACACCTTGTCGAAGCCGATCGCGTGCAACACCCGCGGCAACTGAGGATTGAGATACTTGGCGTGCAACTCATAGCCTGACCCGCGCCGGGTATCCAGGAGGCTAGTCAAATCGAATCCCACATCCGCACACTCCTCGCTGCCCACAACCCTGTCGAGACGGCGCGCCGTGTGGGACACCCCGCGGGTGATCACGGCTTGCTGGGCACCTATCGTGGAGCAGCTCGCCGACTCGACCTGGCGCCTCCTTGTCCCACGCGCCTAACCTACGAGCATGGTTGGGTGGGTATGTTCTGGTTATCCGATTCCAGTGTTTGCGTCCTTGCGTCAAACACTGATGAACGGTTATGTCTGGGGGTGTACTGAGCACCGCCTGGAGCAGGGACCTCGGCAAGGGTCAGAAAATGAACTTGTGGGAAGCGCTGCGCATCGCGCTGCGCGGGTTGCGCACCCACCGGCTGCGCTCTGCACTGACCATGCTCGGCATCATCATCGGAGTCGCGGCGGTAATCCTGCTGGTCGCGATCGGCAATGGCGTGCAAACCGCGATCAACGGGTACCTCCAACCGCTGGCCAACCTGATCACCATCGTGCCCTCGACCAGCAACGTCCCCGGCGGCGCCGCCCCGAGAGACCTAATCGATGGCGACGTGGCAGCGATGCAGAGGCCAGACCTGGCACCTGACGTCGCTACTGTCATCCCAGCCATCGCTGGTCAAACCCTAATAGAGACTGATACCACCAAATTCCGCTCGCGCGTCGTTGGCACTACCGAACGCTGGCTTGAGGTGAACAACCAGGATATGGCGGCGGGGTCGTTCTTCGACGAGTCCCAGGTCCGCTCGGCCGCCAGGGTGGTGGTGCTCGGCACGGCGGTTGCGACAACCCTCTTTGGTGACGACTCGGTGGCGGCGCTGAACAGGACAATCCGGATTAACCACCAGAGTTTCAAGGTTATCGGCTTGATGCAGTTCGTCGGCGAGCCTGGCGATAACGATACGATCATGCCGCTGAACACCTCGCGCCGCTATATCTTCGGTGGCGGCGACAAGGTCAACCAGATCGTCGTGCAAGCGACCCGAGCGGCTGCCGTGCCCGTCGCTGAGGATCAGGTGATTCGCATCCTCAGCGACCGACACCAGATCAAGGATCCCGCCAGAAGGGACTTCGAGATTCAATCAATGCGCAGCCGGCTCAACACCTTCAACAAGGTCCTGCGCATCCTTTCCCTGTTCACCGCGGCTGTCGCCGCGATCTCGCTGTTCGTCGGTGCTATTGGGGTCCTGAACATGATGCTGGTGTCGGTCACCGAACGAACCCGCGAGATCGGCATCCGCAAAGCGATCGGCGCCAACCGCCGCGCGATCCGCCAACAGTTTCTCATCGAGTCCACCGTCCTGGCCGGTCTCGGTGGGCTCATCGGCGTCCTTGTCGGGGTGGGGCTGACGACGCTCGCCGCCGCCATCGCACCCATCTTCGGACCCATCTTCGCCGCCTTCGCCCCCGAGGTGACCATCTCCTCTGTAGCGGTCTCGTTCACCATCAGCCTGGTGATCGGAGTCATCGCTGGCGGCTACCCAGCCAACCGCGCCGCCCGACTACTGCCCGTCGACGCCCTCAGATACGAGTGACCAGTTTTGAGTTCCCGAGCCAGACCTGGCAGAACTGATGGGAAGCCAGCGGGTTCGACGAGCCCGCAATGGCGCCTGCGTCCGGCTGAGCAGGTCGATACGGGAGGTGCGACGGATGGGGATGGGCGACATCGTCGTCATGACCGACCATGGCTCGGGGGAGGGCAGTCGGCCTTTGCTGAAGGCTGCCGTGGAGATCCTTACCGGGACGCTACCCGTGTCGATCGACGCCCGGCACTTCATGACTGGTGGACACGGTCGGGCGGTTGCGGAGAGGGGAGCCCTCAGGCTGATCGTGCCGTCGGAGGATCTCGTCGCGACACCGGATGTCCTCGTCGTCTATGAGATCCCGCCAGTCGAGCGTTGGCGGTTTGAGACGTTCCAACGCACGCTGCGCAGCAGCGGGTCGACGTGTTGGGGCGCCGACGTGGATGCTTGGCGCGCCGCCACTGACAAACATCAAACCGTGGCGCGGTTTCGCCGCGATGGCGTTGCCCACATGGAAACGATCGCCTTGTGCTGCCCGGACCGGGCCTCGGCGCTGGATGCCTTCACCCGACTCGGCCGTGATGTCTGGTCACGACCCAGGACAGGAGCAGGTGGTCAGGACGTCTTCCACGTCACCACGGTCGACCAGCTGCACGACGCCCGCCGCCACTACATGGCATCAAGCCAGGACTGGCTCGTGTCCCGCGACGCCCGCAACGTCGATCACCACGGATGTCGTCACCAGTTCCGCGTGGTCGTCCTCCACGACCGGGTGCTCAGGGTGTGCGAGCATGTGCAGGCCGATCCCGACGCGCCCTGCAACGAGTCCCGGGGTGCGGTGTCCACCACCGTTGCAGTTGAGGACTTCCCACCCGAATTCGCCCAACTGGCCATCTCGGCGACGCGGTCGTTGGGTCTGCCCTTCGGCGGCGTTGATCTGGCCATCGAAAATGGCGGCGTGATCTTCGAAGTCAACGTGCACCCGGTGATAGACGTACCAGGTGGCCTGGAGACCGTCGCCATCCCGCTTATTCAGGCTCATCTCTCACCCAGTGACCAGACGCTGGCCACCATGCGCTGATCACCGTCTCCGCGGCCAGCCCAACCCCAGATCCACCGTCTGCGACGGCGGGTGACGTGTCGGGCGCGGGGACCTGAGGGCGTTGCTGGCCTGGGCTCTTGAGTGGGCGCACGCCGCGGGGTTCGCCTCGGTGACGGTGGCGTGCGAGCCGACTGGTCACCGGTGGTGGGTGCTCGACCAGCTCCCCGCGAAACGGCGATTGCCGCTGGTGTGCGTGGAGCCGCTGCTGGGACGACCACTGAACGCTGTGGGCACAACCCGGTTATCAGGTAGTTAGAGCACGAGGAGACGGACGGAGCACCCGCCCCAACGCTTGACTACTTCGCATCACGTTGCTCATACCGCGACCGCGCACGGATGACTGGCGCAGGCCGTGCCATGGCGGCTGAGTGGATCTGTCACGCCGGCGCGAGCGGCGTGACATCACGTGTGACGCGAACTCACCATTGAAGTCGCTGGTAGACGCCGTGGTCGTCAAGGATGGGGCGCCTTGTAAGCGGTAGGTTCGGGGTTCGAGTGCCCGCGTCGGCTCTGGTTTGACCTGGGAAATTGGGACTATTGTGGTTTCTGCTGCTGTTTCTGCGCGTCGAGCCAGGACTGTAGCTGGCGCGTGACGCGGGGGTCGACCTCGGCCGGGAGAGTGTCGACACGGCTGCGGAGCGTGGTGATATCGATAAGTCGTGCCTGCAGCAGGGCCTGGGCGAATGCGCGGTCCTTCTCTCGGGACGCGACGAGCTTGGACACGACG